>JBKPNY010000342.1:0-35569 GCA_046732835.1 Gemmatimonadota bacterium
CCGCTGGAGTGACCGTGGCTACGCTCTGATTGAGACTGGTCCAAGTAATTGTCTTGCCTGTGAGCGGATTGCCGTTCTGATCCTTTACAATGGCGCTCGCCTGAGCCGTCTCGTTGATCGAAATGGTCGTTGGTGTGGAGCTGACCTGAACCGACGTAGTTATTAGGGGTTCAGGGGCGTCGGTTGATTTGCAGCCGGCCCCGATGAGCAGGGCTATGATTAATCCGTACTTTCGCATCGAAAAAACTACTCCCTGCCCGGGTTTATCAGTTCTGGAAGGCATACGCTACCGCATCTAGTACACGTAACACAATAGAATGATTTAACCCTCACTTGCAAGAAATGGACGGGCAGTGGAATTGACATGGTTTTCGCGGGGTCGTACGTTGGCCGCTCCGCCAATGCCAAGCTATCGTCTACTTGTACTGCTGCTCGCCGCAGCAGCATGCACACCCGCGGTTGCCTCCTCGCCAGCGGGCTCAACCGCAGACCCCTCCGCCGACCGCCTGATCGGCGCCGCGTACCCTGGTGCTGCGACTCGCCTTCATCCCCAGGATTCTGCATGGGTCGAGGCGACGATTCGATCGTTGTCGCCTCGCGAAAGAGTTGCGCAGCTCATCATGCCGTGGGTTCCCGGCGAGTACGCTGCAGTTGGATCTCCGGAATACGAGGAGGTCCGTCGATGGGTTCAGGACGACAAAGTCGGTGGACTGGTTCTGTCGATCGGGCTTCCGCTCAGTTACGCAGCGAAGCTCAATCACATGCAGCGCATCGCACGCGTTCCGCTTCTCATTGCGTCAGACATGGAGAACGGAACCGGCATGCGTCTTGGCGGATCGTATGCATTGCCGTCACTGCTGCCTCAGGGAGGAGGAACAGTATTCCCGCCGGTGATGGCGCTCGGAGCGACAGGCTCCGAGGAGCTCGCATACAGCCTTGGCAAAGTTCTGGGTGCGGAAGCTCGAGCAGTTGGCGTTCATCTTGTCTTCGGACCGGTGCTCGATGTCAACGCAAACGCGCTGAACCCGGTCATCAACGTGAGATCGTTCGGCGAAAATCCGGGACTCGTTTCGAAACTCGCTGATGCGTACATCCGCGGAGCTAGAGAGAACGGGCTCATGACTACTGGAAAACATTTTCCGGGTCATGGCGATACAGAAACGGATTCGCACATTGGACTTCCGCTGATTCGAGGGACAAAAGCGCATCTCGATTCCGTAGATCTTCCTCCTTTCCGCGCCGCAGTGGGCAATGGGATCGATGCCATCATGACTGCGCATATCGCCGTCACCGGAGTACTGGGTGACAGCGCGCCGCCGGCCACTCTCTCGCCGTACTTCATGACCGATGTCCTGAGAAAGGAAATGAAGTTCGACGGTCTGCTCGTCACCGATGCGATGACAATGGGCGGGGTTGCGAACCGATATGGCGCGACCGAGCCGCTGGTTCTCGCGCTGCAGGCCGGCGCGGACATTCTGCTCATGCCGCACAGTGTAACCGAAGCGATCAATACGGTCACTGCGGCGGTACAGTCAGGACGGCTGACTCAAGCACGAATCGATGAATCGGTGCGACGCATTCTTCGACTCAAAGCGCAGGCTGGATTGCGCACAGGACGTCTCGTCGATCTGAATGCGGTCGATACGATCGTAAATGTTCCTGCGCGATCTTCCGTTGCGAACGAGGTTGCAGAGAAATCGATAACGCTTGCGCGCGATGAGCGCTCTCTCGTGCCGCTTTCGAAGTCCGCGAAGAAAATCCTCGCGATCACATACTCCGATCCGGGTGATCTCATAGCGGGAAGAATATTTAATCAGGAATTACGTGGTGCCGGCTTCAACGTGATTCCAGTGCCAGTCGATTCTCGAACGACTCCCGCGGAGCTCGACGCTGTCAAGGCGCAGGCGGATTCAGCCGATATCATTGTTGCATCCGCATACGTATTTCCGCGTGAGAGCCGAGGGACAATCGGTGCAGAGGGCGGCTATCCTGCCTTGATCAGCCAGCTTGCGGCTGCGAAGAAAAACGTGATCGCTATCTCGTTTGGAAATCCGTATCTCGTCAGCGCGTATCCGACTGTTCCCGCGTACATGCTCGCATGGGGCGGCGCACCGGTCTCGCAGCGTGCAGCTGCCGCCGCGCTGCTCGGGAAAGCCCCAATCTCCGGACGTCTTCCGATATCTATTCCGCCATGGTTCAAGGCGGGTGACGGACTGGATCGCGCTGCTTCAACAGCAAGTCGATGAATGCAGCATCGAGGTGCGCGATGATTGCGGCTGCGGCACTCACAGCGTGCACGACGTCGAATCAGGTTCCCGTTCCTGTTCGTCCATCAGGACCGCCGGTGTTGTCGAACGGCAAACCGGAAGACGTGAACATGCGCGCTGACTTGAACTCAACGCTCGATTCGATCATGAAGGTCGGCATTGCAGAGGGCGCGGCGCCGGGTGGAGTGCTTTCAGTCGGACGGTATGGACGCATCGTGCACATGAAGGGCTACGGCAGGCAGGACACTGCGATCGCGTCAGCGCCCGTGGATGAGAACACGATGTACGACATGGCGTCTCTAACCAAGGTCATCGCCACAACAACCGCAGCGATGATTCTCGAGGAACAGGGTCAGCTGGATCTGGACCGGACTGTCGCGAGCTATCTGCCTGAGTTCAACGCACCGGACAAAGCGCCTATCACGATGCGAATGATCGTGACTCATCGCGGAGGACTCGAAGCGTTTGCCGCGCTCTACAAGGAATTCAAAGGACGAGATCAGTATCTCGCGCAGATCAATCTTCGTCCGCTCAAGTCGACCCCGGGGACCGAGACCGTCTACAGCGACTGGGACCTGATCCTCACTCAGCTTGTGATCGAGCGAATCACGGGAAAGACACTCGATCAATTCGTCGCCGAGAAGGTGTTCACTCCGCTTGGAATGTCGAGCACGATGTTCACGCCCGACAGCGTGAAGTACTTCAGCCGAATAGCACCGACCGAAGTCGACACAGCGACTGGCGGTCTCATGCGCGGTCTTGTCCACGGAAAAGTGCATGACGAAAATGCCTCGGCAATCGGCGGAGTGGCTGGTCACGCCGGTTTGTTTTCGACTACGCACGATCTCTCGATCTTCGCACAGATGCTGCTGAACGGCGGCGAATACAACGGTGTGCGAATCGTGAAGCCTTCGACTCTGGCGCGATGGACAGCTCCTCAGTCAGGAACCTCCAGCCGCGCCCTCGGCTGGGATACGCCGTCGAAGAATTCGAGCGCAGGCAATTATTTCTCTGCCCGCAGCTTCGGTCACACAGGATTTACCGGAACGTCGATCTGGATCGACCCGGAGAAGAACCTGTTCGTCATTCTTCTGACGAATCGAGTCGACCCTACTCGCAACAACAACCGCCATGTGCCGCTCAGGCGCGCTGTCGCTGACGCAGCACAGCTGGCAATCACCGATGCACCATTGATCAACTGGGAGGCAAGCCGTTGAACTCGCAGGTTCGTGAGCGCGTAAGCGTTGTCATCGCCGATTACGAGGATATCGCGGAGATAGTCGCCAGACGGATAGCTGAAGTCATTCATCTTCGGCGGAGTCAGGGAAAAACTCCGGTTCTCGGACTTGCAACAGGCTCGACGCCTATTGGCGTGTATCGCGAGCTGATCCGAATGCACCGCGAGGAAGGTCTCGACTTCTCCGACGTGGTGACGTTCAATCTCGACGAGTATTACCCGATGCGTCCGGACAGCATTCACAGCTACTACCGCTACATGTGGGAGAATCTGTTCGATCACATCAACGTCAAGCCTGAAAACGTTCACATCCCCAACGGTGCAGTGCCTCGTGACAAGCTCAACGAGGAGGTTGAGAACTACGAGCGGGCTATTCGCGCTGCGGGCGGAATCGATCTTCAGATTCTTGGAATTGGTAAGACAGGTCACATCGGCTTCAATGAGCCTGGTTCGGGAATCGATTCACGCACGCGCCCAATCGCTCTCGACACAATCACTCGACGCGATGCGGCAGCTGATTTCTTTGGTGAGGACAACGTTCCTACTGAAGCGATCACGATGGGTGTCGCCACGATCATGCAGGCGCGCGAGGTCGCGCTGATTGCAACAGGCGAGCATAAAGCGGCAATCATCAAGAGAGCAGTCGAAGGAGAGCCTGTACCTGATGTTGCGGCGACATATCTGCAGCATCATCCGAATGCTGTGTTCTATGTCGATCCTGCAGCCGCCGCCGAGCTTACGCGTGTAGCGACTCCGTGGATTGTTGGTGAAGTGGAATGGACGCGCGATCTCGAAATGGCTGCGGTAATCTGGCTCAGCGGCCGGGAAGAAAAGTCGATACTCAAGCTCGACACTCTCGATTACCGGGAGAATCACCTGAGCTCACTGCTCGCGCGTTATCAGGAAGCGGGTCCGCTCAACGGTGAAGTATTCAACGCGCTGATTTCCAAGGTCCGCGGCAAAAGCAAGCTTCCCTCGGATCGGAACATCATCGTGTTCTCCCCGCATCCTGATGACGATGTCATCTCGATGGGCGGAATGCTCAACAAGCTGCACCAGAACCGCAACAACATCATCGTTGCTTATCAGACATCAGGCAACATTGCGGTGTTCGATCATGAGGTCCGGCGATACGTGGACTTCCTGCGCCGCTTCGATCGTGACTTCTCGAAGACAGATCATGCTACTCGTGATCTCATCGAGAAAGTTGAAACCTTCCTGGACACGAAGGTCCCCGGACAGGTCGATATCCCGGAAGTACAGACGATCAAGCGCGGGATCCGCGAAGCAGAAGCAGTTTCAGGAATCGAGACGTTCGGAATGCACAGAGATCAGGCGCGATTCCTCAATCTGCCGTTCTATCAGACTGGAAAGACTCGCAAGGATCCAATTGGTCCGGAAGATGTGAAGATCACACTCGCTCTCCTCGAGGAACATCGTCCCAGTTTGATTTTCGTTGCGGGTGATCTCTCGGATCCGCACGGAACACATCGTATGTGTCTCGAGACTGTCGAAGCCGCACTGCTTCAGTACTCAGGTGATCAGCCTGAAGTCTGGTATTATCGCGGCGCGTGGCAGGAATGGGATGTTCGCGAAGCGGACGTGCTCGTGCCGCTCTCAGAGGATGAGCTCAGGTGCAAGATTCTCGCGATCTTCAAGCACCAGTCGCAGAAGGATCGCGCGCCCTTCCCTGGTCAGGATGACCGTGAATTCTGGCAGCGCGTTGAAGAGCGAAACAAGAACACTGCTGCCGTTGTCGATCGCCTTGGGCTTCCGGAGTATTTCGCTATGGAGGCTTATGTTGTTCGACGTAACGGTCGCAAGGTTACCGGAGAGCTGGTAGCCACTTCAGCTTTAGGGTCTCCAGTTGCTCCGGCTTCTGATAAGCCTCGTGCTCGATGACTGGAACTCATTGTGGAGACAAAGTCGAACGAAGTCCTAACATCAACGCAGGATCATCAGTAATGATGCCGTTCACTCCGCTCATCCAGAGATCCTTCGCAATTGATGGAGAGTTGATTGTCCAGACGTGAACCCGGCAGTTGTAGTTCGATGCAACGCGCGCGAAGCGACGGACAGGTAGCGGAAGACCGTAATACGACAAGGGCACACACAAAGCTCGATAATTCAAGGGAGTTACACCGGACCCGAATAGAACTTCGCGCATGAGCCGCGCGACATCGCCCGACGAAGCGCCGTAAGCAATCTCTGAATCAGAGAAAATCCGCAGGGCATCGCGGCTGAATGAATCAACAAGACACCGCTCTTCAGCCTTGTGTCGCTCGATTGCGTTTCGCACACCGACTGCTGCCAGCGGAGTCTTGATCTCTATCAATAGAGGGGTGGTCGGAAACGCCTCGAGGACTTCATCGAATGACGGAATGCGATGCCCCTTCCCCCGGTATGGGAAAGTCTTTCCACCGTCCCTGGTGAACCTCGCACCCGCGTCAAGCTCACGAAGCTCAGCGAAAGTCTTTCGCGCGATCTCCCCGCTTCCACCGGTGGTTCGGGTCAGAGTCGGATCGTGATGAACAACCGGAATTCCGTCAGCAGTTACCCTGACATCGAATTCGATTGCATCCGCGCCGACGGACACTGCCTGAGCCAGCGACTCGATTGTGTTTTCGGGAGCGTGCGCGCGATTTCCGCGGTGACCAATGACCGGGCGTGCTTCGGGGTCGAGCAGAATGTTCATCTGCAAAAAATAACGGGGCGGCGCCCTTGATCAGCGCGCCGCCCCGTATCGATGGGAATCCAGCCTAGAAGGTCACCTGCAGTCTTGTGATCCACAGCGCCCCGATCAGGCTGCCCTGTGCAAACTCCTGGTGCTTCTTGTTCGTGATGTTCGTTCCGTTCACAGCAACCAGCACATTGTTAAGGAACGTCGGACGCCAGTTCACGCCCGCGTCGAGCAATGTGTAATTCTTGATGTGCGCGGAGATGAATGACAGAGCATCGAACGCATCGACGTGACGCTCGCGAAGCTCAGCGCCCCACCCATGGTCCTCGTTCTTGTAGCGAACCGTGAACGAGTGCTTGTTAGCCGGAGCGTTCAGCGAAATGTCCTGTACTCCGCCAACTTCAGACTTCGGGAAAAGATTCTTGTTCACGTACGAATACGTACCTGCCATCGAGAAGCCCATCGGCAGGAGATACTCGGCGCCAAGATCACTTCCCCACACGTTGAGCTTACCGAAGTTGCGATAAGTGAGAATCACGTCGGACCCGTTCGACAGATCTTCGTTGAAGTTCACGACCGCGAGTGGTACGCCGCGAGCTGCGCCCGTTCCGCCTGACACGCCACCAAGTGCGCCGGCAATGGTCGGAGCAAGCACCGCAATCTGCTGGGCAGGAACATTGATCGCAGCAAGCTTCGCGGCGATGTATCCGCCGAGCGTCGTCGCATCCATGAAGACGTTCGGCGTTTCGACGATGAGCGGACCAACAAAGTTTCTTCTGTTGTCGTGCCACACATCGAGTGACAGCTGCAGCTTCCCGCCGATGATTCCCTTGTATCCGCCTTCGATCGTATTGTGAATCGTCGGCTTGAGGCGCTCGACGTCCCGAAGATCAGTCGGGGAGACATCCGTGAATGTCTGATTCACGCTGTTGAGAACTCTCAGCTTGGTTCCGACTTCCGCACCCGTTGGCTGCTGCGCTGCGAGATACTGCACGATGTTCGCGGGTACGCCACCAGCGATGAGTGTTGCTCCGGCGGCGCCGAATGCTGCCTTGTAAAGAAGCGCTGCACTTGCGGGCACCGGCGTTGAAGGTGTTCCACCAAATGCAGCCGGAATGCGCATGCAGAGTCCGCCTATTCCGCCCGTGCAATCACGGCGGAAATGCAGGCCGCTTGTCGGAACACCTAGAGCGCGAACACCGAACAACTGCGTTCCTGTTGCCGGAATCCTCGCAGCCTGAAGATCCAGTGACAGGTTGAGTGTCGTCGGTGTAGAGAACGCGCGGTTGTAAGTCAGACGGAAGTTCTGGTTCTCGATTGGCTTGAAAACGAGTGCAACACGCGGCGAGAAAACGGGATCCTCGAGGCGGCTGTGCTTATCGACACGCGCTGCGGCCGTGAGCTGGAACATCCTCGAGATATCAGTCACCGAGTGGAGATATCCACCGTTCTCGGTGATGTCATCACTGTGCTCGTTACGACCGTTGATCGTGCCTTCGGTCTTCGGCATCGTGTTGATGTAATCGTAGCCGAGAATGAAGCGCTGTCGCGTGCCGAGGTTGATTCCGTATTGAAGCTGGCCGGCAATCTGTCGCGACTTGTCGATAATGCACGACGGGTCGAGAACGTCCGGGCAATTGCTTGTCGGCTTGACCGCGGTAAGCAGATACGTACCGCCTGCATCGCTGGTGTTCATGAAAACCTGCGCGAACAGCTGCTTGAAGCGACCGCGCACCTGATACGTCTGATAAACCCAGTCCTGGACTTGTGCCGGGCCGAGTCCAGTTGGCTCAACTGCGTTGTCAGCCTTTGCTCGCCCATACACACCGACCACTTCGGTTGCTGCGTTTGGCCGGAAGTCGACACGGAATTCCCCGCCTTGCCGATCGATGTCGGGGTTGCGGGGCTTCTGCTCTCCTGCGCTGTCGGTCGCCAGCACCGGCCATTCCTTTCCATGGAACACGTCGTACGACGCCTTCACACCAACCTTGTTTCCTGCCCACGCTGCGCGAACGCCACCGCGAATGAGACTTTGATTCCCGCCGTCGACCACTGCGGTGATTCCCTGCTGAGTGAACGGTGACTTTGTCGTAATCGACATGACACCGCTTGCTGTATTCGGACCGTACAGAGCTGCACCGGGACCGAGCACCATCTCGACGTGATCGATGTCTTCGTTGGTTGTCGTCGAGAGGTAGGGAATGTTGACGCGGAGTGACGGAACGAACGCAAAGCGGTGATCAGTCAAAGTCATCAGCGCGCCGGAGAAAATGTTGTTGAATCCGCGCGCAACAATGTTCGCTCGTGCGAGACCGCCGCGAGCAACGTCGATGCCTGGAAGTGCGGCAACATGGTCAGTGACATTGACTGCGGCTCTCTCTTCGACCTGAGCTGTGCTGATCACCGATACTGAAGCCGGCGCGTCTATCACTTTCTCGGGAGCACGCGAAGCAGCAGTTACGACTACATCCAGCTGCAGAGCGCTTTGCTCGAGCTGGAAGTTCAGTGACGATGAGCCGCCTGTCCCGATCGCGATGTCATCGAAGGTCTTGGCCGTGTACCCGATGTGTCTTGCTACGATCGAGTAGTTGCCCGGCTGAGGAACAGTGAGCCGGTAGTTTCCGGACTCATCCGTCGCAGTGCTGGCAACGTTTCTGAGTCCGGACTTGGCTTCAACCCGTGAGGCGGCAATCCCGTTTCCCTTCGCATCGGTAACTCGACCGGTTATCGTCGCAGTCTGGGCGCGAAGCGGAAGTGCGAACGCCATCATGGCGAGCACGAACAACATTCGAATGCGGTTAGCGGGCATCTGCTCCCTCTTTTTCATGTAGTTGTTCGTGAGGAAGCCTGCCCGTTCCGGCTGCCCCCTCACAGGTGCGCCATAGCTAAGGGTGGGCGCGCTTTGCGTCAAGTACGTACAACTACGTAGACGCCCGGAATCCCAGGTCTTATTATGGGACTACCATAGAAGAGCGTAAGAATGACAACGACCGTCGAACCGACCGTTACCAGATCGTCATATACGCCCCCGCAGGCGCCGCCCGAGCCAGTGTCGGTGCCCAGGCCAACCCCGCCCAAGCCACCTCGTGAACGCCTGCTTTCGCTGGATGTTTTCAGAGGACTCACTGTCGCGGGGATGCTGCTCGTCAACAATCCCGGAACCTGGAGCGCGATATATCCGCCGCTCGAGCATGCTGAATGGAACGGGTGGACTCCGACCGACCTGATCTTCCCGTTCTTCCTATTTATAGTAGGGATCACGACTCACCTCTCGCTCCAGGCGCGTCGAGCGCGGGGCGACAGCGATGCAATGCTCGTCCGCAACATCATTCGCCGCGGCGCCATCATCTACCTCCTGGGCTTTTTGATGGCGGCATTCCCGTTCTATCAGTGGGGAACGGTCGAAGGCCTTACTAACCCATCGCTATGGGATCGTATCGTATATCGTGCCGAGCATGTGAGAATCATGGGCGTGCTGGCGAGGATCGGGGTTGTTTACATCTTCGCGGCGCTGCTTACTCTCAGGACGACCCTCAAGCAGCAGGTCATACTGGTTGCCCTGCTTCTTTACGGCTACTGGTTTGCGATGACGCTGATTCCGATTCCCGGAAAGGGAGTCATCGGCGCGTTGATGCTCAATAATCCGAGCGAGACGCTGGCGGCGCATGTCGATCGCGCGATTCTCACTCCGAACCACATCTGGAGCGGAAGCGTTACGTACGATCCCGAGGGAATTCTCTCGACGATCCCTGCGATTGCGACAGCCATACTCGGCGTAATGACAGGTCGATGGATTGCGCAGCCGAAGCCGCTCATCGAGCGCATTGCGGGACTCTTCGCTGCTGGATGTCTTGCGATTGTTGTCGGGCTTATGTGGAACTGGTCGTTCCCGATCAACAAGAATTTGTGGACTAGCTCGTATGTCGTATTCACCGCTGGTGTCGCGTGCGTGAGTCTCGCGACGATCATGTGGCTCATCGACGAGCACGGAATCCGCTGGTGGACCAGGCCGTTCGTGATTTACGGAATGAACCCGATTGTTGCGTTCGTCGGCTCCGGCGTTCTGGCGCGCATCATCTACACGTTGTGGAAGGTGAACTACAACGGTGAGCCGACGGCGATGGAGACTGTCATCTACAAGTCCGTGTTCGAGCCGTTCATGGAGCCGAAGAATGCATCGCTGGCGATGGCATTCGCGACGGTTGTCTTCTGGTTCGCTATCCTTGCCGTCCTGGATAAAAAGAAGATTTACCTGAAGGTTTAACTAAAGCCGAAGGCTTTAAGCTCAAAAGCTGAAGCCTTCGGCTCTTTTTACCGTCTTAGTTTCTCCAGGGCGTCGCCGAGTAACTGAATCTCTTTGCCGTACGTAGCCCAATCGCCTGCACGCTGCGCCGCGATCGCGCGATCGTAGTGACTCTTCGCTTCGCCAATGATATCTGTATTGGACGGGGCCAGCGGCGGAGTGACCTGAGCTGCTGTTGAATCGACAGCTACAGTGACCGAATCAGATTGCCGCGGAACATCCCCGCCAAATAGAGTCGCGAGACCAGCTTCGAGCGTTTCCCGCATCACGACACGGTTCTGGTAAGCAACGACAACTCGCTTCAGCTCCGGAATTCTTCCGCCTTCAGCTCTCAGATACACAGGCTGCACGTAAATCAGAGCTTCCTCGATCGGAATCACCATCAGCTCACCGCGAATGACTTCGGACCCGCGCTGGTCCCATAGCGTCAGCTCGCGCGAGATATCCGTATCCTGATCGATCCGCGCCATTATCTGGCGTGGCCCGTATACAAGACTCTGCTTCGGGAATCGATAGACCCTGAGCTTGCCGTAATTCCCGCCGTCGTTTCTTGCGATCATCCACGACGCAAGATTGTCCTTCCCTTTCGGGGTGAACGGCGCCATGTAGATGAACTCTGCCTGCTTTTCCTCGGGCAGCTTCATCACGATGTGACGCATGAACCGGCGGTCATCGCTCTGCTGTCCCGCGACAGCGGGGACGGCCCACTGATCTTCGCGATGGTAGAAAGTCGCGGGCGCATCCATGTGATAAGTCGCATAAAGCTGCGACTGAACGCGGAAGAGATCAGTGGGATACCGCAGGTGCGCTCGAACATCCGCGGGCATCTGCGTACCCGGCTTCAAAATTCCCGGAAAGATCTTCGAGTAAGTCTTCGCGAGCGGATCGGCATCATCGATGATGTAAGCGTCGATGGTTCCATCGTACGCATCGATGACAACCTTCACGCTGTTCCGCATGTACGACGTACCATCGTCGAGGCGCTGTGAGTACGGGTAGCGCTTGGTCGATGTGTAGCCGTCGAGTATCCATTTGATCTTGCCGTCATCTGCAACGATCAGATACGGATCTTCATCGAAAGTGAGGAATGGCAGCGCCATGTTCGCGCGAGTGGTGATCACGCGATTGTAGAGGATTCTGCTGTCGGACACGATGTCGCCCGAGAGCAGAATGTTGAGATCGCCAAAATGCAGCGCGAACAGTGCGCGTTTCAGGAACGATCCTGCGCGGACTCCTCCCTTTCCAGTGTACCGGGTGTACTTGACGTCGTCGCCCGACGGATAATCGAACTCATTCTGTTTTGTTCCAACAAACACGTGCTCGTTAGTGAGCTCGCCGAAATAGATTTGCGGCCGCGTAACCTTGAGGCTCACCGTCGAAACCGGCGGCAGATCCTTCACGAACAGAACGGGAAGACCTTCGTTCGTGACCTCGTTGACGGGTCCGAGCGTCAGACCCATTCCATGTGTGAACGTCAGATGGCGATTGACGAAGTTTTTCGTCGGCAGCGACTCGCTGTTCAGCTCGCGCGCTGAAAGAAGAACCTGTCGATAGCGTCCGTTGATCAGGTAGCGATCGTCATCCACCGAGCGGAAATCGTAGTACGTCCTGATTTCCTGCAGCTGACCGAACGTCTCGAGCAGTGGATCCCGATCCCACAGTCGCACATTCTCCACTGTCGACGAGTTGCGCTGAACGTCAGTGAGATCGAGAGATGCGTCTCCCGTTAGCGTACGAGTCTCGACTTTGTCGAGTCCCCATGCCGCGCGCGTTGCCCGTATGTGACTGAGAAGCTGCGGCGTCTCACGCGTGAGCTCGGTCGGCGCAACGACAAACCGCTGCATTCCCCATGGAAACAGTCCGCCGACAACAACGCTCACGACCACATATGCCACAAAGGAAATCACAGTGAACCACACGATCTTTCGCCTGATCATTCCGTAAATCACGAGCGCCGCGCCGATGAGTGCGGTGAAAGCAATGATGTGCAGCGCCGGCAGCCTTCCGTGAAGATCGCTGTAGCTCGCGCCGACGAGTGGACCGGTGGTCGAATAGAGCAGCTCGGGAATCCTCACGAGCCAGATGTGCAGTGCCGTCAGAATCAGAAATGCAACGAGCAGCGCGGCAATATGCTTATCTGCAGGAGGCTCGAGACCAACTCGCTGCGGCCTGAATGTGACCCGTCCCCGCAGCAGATGGAAAAACAGCGAAACGATCAGCGTAAGAATGACGAGCGCGCGCAGTGTGCCGAGGAGATCGGCGATTGCCGGCAGAACGAATACGTAGTAGCCGATCTCTCGTCCGAATACTGGATCGACCACCCCAAACGACGAGCGGTGAGTGATCTGGAGAACGTGCATCCAGTCTGCAGATGCCGCTCCGCCAAAGAACAAAGCGAAGATCACAGCGATCGGGATCACTGCTTTCCCGATCGAGCGACCAATGTCGACTGGGGGAAGCTCAGGACTCACGCGCCACAGCACCGGCGCCTTCAGCGTGTCCGATGTCGCAATCCGGCCGTTGAACAGAATGAAGAAGTACGCCAACAGCGTTGCGACGACAAAGAGGAGCGTCTTAGTGAGAAGCTCGGTCGCATACACTTTTCTGTATCCGACTTCACCAAACCACATCCAGTCGGTGGCGAACCCGGTGATGCCGGGCGCAAGCGCGAACAGGATGAACGCAGCGCCAATGATCCAGAGTATTCGGAGACGGCGCATCAGCGGCCGAACGTTACGTGAAAATTCTTTCCGTCCGAGCGGATGATTCCCTTGAGCGTGTCCGCTTTCGCGAGCTCGCCAACGAACGTCCCTGCGCCCAGCAGCTCGAGCACAACCTGCGCAACCTCGTTACGTCCGGTAACTATGCTCGAATCGGCGCATGCCTGCCCGACTACGCAGCTATTGTCGCTGTGACCGTCTGCTCTCCATTTACCTACTACAATGCCTGGAGACGGCTGATCGAGCGTGAGGCGGATGTTCCTCAGGTAAAGATCCTGATCGAACGACTGCCAGGTACCCGTCAGATCCGTTTTCGATGGATCAGTTGGCTCAGCAGCGCACGCGCCGACTATTATCGCCAGCGCAGCGACAATTGCAGTGGGAAGAGAAAGTCTCACGGGTGTAATTATAACCGCGAATTGCGCACGCTCATCATTATGAGGGCCGAAACCACACCCACTACCAAAACCCCAACCCACAGAAACCGAGCACCAAAGTGCGAGTACGTTGAAGTTCCAAGCCACGGCGCAAACGAAAACGCGACGCTGAACGCGAGCATGTACGCTCCCATGTACGCCCCGCGCCGGGCGGGTGGCGCAATCTCCGCGACATACGCCGCAGCCTGGGGAAAGAGCATCATCTCTCCGAACGTCCACACCACCATCGCCGCAGTGACGGCAATCGGTCCGTGCGAAATTCCCCACGCGCCCGATCCGACCGCAAAGAGCAGTGCGCCGAGCGCGAGGCCTGTACGATGAGGCCAATGCGCGGTTGCAGCGTTGAGTGGCACCTCGAGAAAGACGATCATCACTGTGTTGAGAGTGAACAATCCGCCGTAGAACGCAGGTGACAGCTTGAGATCTTCGACAAGGAAAAGCGGCAGCGGTCCTTCTATCTGGAAAAACACAATTCCCACCAGAAGGATTCCTGACATGAAGAGAACCATTCGCCTGTCGTCGAGCGCGAGCGAGCTGATCAACGATGGTGAATCCTTTTCCTCAGACACGTGCCGGTGTGGTGAATCGAACCGCATCCAGATGAGCACCGCAGCCGCCGCAAGTGTCGTGAATGCGTCGATCATGAAAATCCAGAAGTACGAATGCGCCGCAATGAATCCCGCTGCGGCAGGGCCAATCGACATTCCCAGATTGATGGCCAACCGTGAAAGCGCGTATGCCGGCTTGAGCTTGTCCGGATGGACGATGTCAGCAATCACCGCCATGTTCGCAGGTCTGAACAAGTCGCTGACAATTGCCCAGACAAACGTTACGACCAGCACCGGAATGAAAGTTCGGAAGAACGGGAAAATGAAAAGAAGAATTGACGACAGCACGAGCGACGCACGCATCACCGGCATCGGTCCGAGCTTGTCGCTCAGTCGACCTGAAAGCGGCGCAGAGATCATCGATCCCGCTCCGTAGACCGCTAACACGAAACCAGCACGCGGAGCACTCAATCCGAGCTCCATCGTGAGATACAGAACGAGAAATGGAAGCACCATTGTTCCCGATCTGTTGATGAGCGTCGCAGCTGAAAGGATCCAGACGCCGCGCGGAAGTCCCTTGAGACTTCTCCATATGTTGAACGAGTCGCTCATGGCGCGCGCACGTTACGACTCCCACTCAGCATGGTCAACCGGCGATATTGGCTTAATGAAAACAATTTCGATCTTCGCAACCGGTGTCGCGTTACTCGTCGCCGTGGCGGCGTGCAACACGAAACCAGCTGACCTCTCTCCCGTACGAACGGTTGCTGACATCACACCCAGTGATGTGCGGAGCCGGATCTATCTCATCGCTGACGATTCGATGATGGGTCGCGAGGCCGGCGCACCCGGCAACTTCGTCATGACCTCCTACGTCGCGAGGGAGATGCAGCGGCTTGGACTCGAGCCCGGCGGAGAAAACGGAACCTGGTTCCAGACAATTCCGATGGTTCGAAGATCGACTGACTCGACATCGACCATGTCAGTTGGAAGCGACAACCTCGCGGTATTTCGGGACTTCATTCCAATCCGTCCCTCTTCGACAGTTCGTTTTTCAACAGCTCTTCCCGCCGGAACGTACAGCACCGTCTACGGCGGACGTGCGGGGGATTCGGCCGTTGTGCTCGACCCTGCCGACGTCGCGAACAAAGTGATTGTCTTCGACGCACCTCCCGGAGCAAACGGACAGCCGGCGTCATCTTACTCCACGCCAGCAGCGCAGGCGATCTCCAGATATCCGCAGGCTGCAGCGATCATGATTGCATCGCTCGATCTGCAGAGTGCGAACAGTGTGAGATCGAGAGGATCTGGATTGGCCGGGCAGAGCGCAACGATCCACACCCCCTTTGGTATGCTGATTTCCTCTGCCGCAGCCTCGAAAATCATTGGTGGCGCACTCGCGAATGCGAAGCCCGGAGCACGCGGAGCCGATGTCAGACTCGATGTGCGCTTCAGCGAGCGTCCCGTCGAAGCGCCAGCGCGAAATGTCATCGCGATTGTTCGCGGAAGCGATCCTGCGCTTCGCAACGAATACGTTGCTATCGGTGCACACAGTGATCACATAGCCAACGCAGCGCGAGCGGTCGATCACGATTCACTGTTCGCCTACAATCGAGTGATGCGTCCGAACGGGAGCGACCCGCGAGTCGCCCGGACAACTCCAATCACTCCGGCCGAGGTTGCGCGAGTTTCAGCAATGCGGGACAGTCTCAGAAAACTTCATGCGCCGCGCCGCGATTCGATCTACAACGGAGCAGACGATGATGGCTCCGGATCAGTAGCTCTTCTCGAGATTGCGGAAAATCTTGCAAACAGAAATCATCCGCGACGATCTGTTCTAATTGTCTGGCACACTGGCGAAGAAGCAGGCCTGCTCGGCTCCGCCTGGTTTACCGATCACACCACTGTGCCGCACGATTCGATCGTTGCGCAGATCAACATGGACATGGTCGGCCGAGGCGAGAAGCGCGACAATCCTGTTGCAGGTCCGCGGTACATCCAGGTGATGGGTTCTCGTCGTTTGTCGAAGGATCTCGGTGATCTTGTCGATTCGGTCAATGCAGCACGCAGGGAGCCGTATAACATCGATTATTCGTTCGACGCTCCCCGACATGTGCAGAATCGCTACTGCCGAAGTGATCATTACATGTATGCGCGTACAGGAATTCCGATCGCGTACATCTCGCGCGGCTATCACCCCGACTATCACATGGTGACCGATGAGCCGCAGTACATCAGCTTCGATGGACTCGCACACGTCGCCGAGTTTGTCCGGGACATCGCTCTTTCTGTTGCCAACAGGAATGATCGACTGAGAGTGGATAAACCGAAGCCAGATCCACTTGCTCCCTGTCAGCAGTAGCCTTGTTGAGCGGCTATTGAAGGCTTTGACACGGAGTCACGGAGTGACGGAGGTTGCACGGAGTATTTCTTTTTTGAACAACGGAACTACGCTTATACGTAGTAAACAAAAAACAATCTCCGTGAACCTCCGTGTTCTCCGTCACACCGTGTCAAAGTCTTCAATAGCCGCCGCAGCTAATTGTTTCTTCCACGAATAGCCACTGCTATCCCAACACCAATAGCCGCAACGCCGGCCAAAGCTGCAACCGGATGCAGGGCAGCCTTCGTGTAGAAGCTCCTGCCTCTCACTCGACCGGGATAGCTCCCGTGAACGGCCATGTCGCCGCTGATTGGATCGAACAGCGCATCATCCTTGTGCGGGGGACGATCGCTTAGCTGCGCTTCGAACGCTGACATCTTCTGTTTGTCGGCAAGCCCCGGCGCCACCTTCTCCATTGCGGTGAACATTTTCGCCGAGCCGCCGACTCGAAGATTGCGGTGCGGCTTCTCGGCGCAGGCTAGAATCGCATCGGCAACAACTTCAGGTTTGTACACAGGCGCCTGATGCTTGGGATCTTTCGACAGGTAATTCTTTGCATGCTCAGGATACGGAGTGTCGATCGCCGAAGGCTGAATCAGCGTGACGATGATCGGCAGATCTTTCTTCTCGAGCTCGAGCCGCAGTGAATCAGTGAACCCTTTCACCGCATGCTTGCTCGCCGCGTAATGTCCCTGCAGCGGATAGCCGGTTTCCGAGAGAACGCTCCCGACATTGATGAGCGTTCCGCCGAACGTTGCGAGATGCTCCACAGCGACCAGGCTTCCGTTCACAACTCCCCAATAGTTCGTGTCGAACAATCTGCGCGCATCTTCGATTCGAACTTCGCTGATCTCTCCGTAAATCGAGACACCTGCGTTGTTGATCCACGTGTCGATTCTTCTGTATGCAGCGATCGCTGCATCGGCGAGCCCTTCCATCGCGGAACGATCGGCAACATCGCCGATGTGCATGGTGGCTTCGCCGCCGTCTTCACGTATTTCCTGAACGGCTTTCGCGAGATCTACAGGATCGCGTGAATTGAGAACTACACGTGCGCCTCTCGATGCGGCTTCCTTTGCGGTCGCCAGACCAATTCCGCTCGATGCGCCCGTGATGACGACTACCTGGTCCTTCACCTGCTTTTGTGTCACTGGCATGCCACTACCTCCAACTGCAACAGGATTGATTCGGGGAGAATCTCGGCTGCAAGTTGTGTGACACTTTTTTGCGATGGCGCGAGTGAACTACGGGTTTTTTACCACCGAGACGCCGAGGTGGTAATCACGTAGTCTTATGTGCAACGACAATCAAGAATTCAGGCTGATTCATCAGTCGTTCCCAGGAATCCGGCTTTACTGCCTTGAACTCCGCTGTCGGTACTGGCTCGACGATTCGGTCGATCACGAATCCGCTTTCCACAACAGAATCCACAATCTCGGTCAGCGAGCGCCGAAAGAATTCGATTCGGTCAACCCACTCCCAGGAATCGACAACGTGCTCGACGTCGAAGTAATTGCGTGTGCGAAAGAGTGCAGCGTCCGCGGCGGGATGATGAGTTGAGAATTGGAGCCAGCCACCCTGTTTGAGAACGCGAAGCATTTGTCGAAGTGAAGGCCGCCAGTCACGCATGTAATGCAGCACAAGCGGACTCACAATTCCATCGAATGTTTCATCATCGAATGGAAGAGAATCAGCCAGATCAGCAACCTGGAGCGTCGCGGTCCCTTTTGCGAGAAAGCCAGCCTTGTCCAACCGCTCGCGCGCGTAGTCAACCATCGCAGCGCTGGCGTCAATTGCATCGAGCCGGGCGCCGCGTTCGATCAATCTCTCCGCATACCATCCAGACCCGCAGCCCGCGTCCAGAATCCTGAGGCCATCGAGCGGCGGAAGGAGCGCGAGCATTGCAGGACGTTCGTAAAGGGCGTTGAAAGGAGCGTTATCGACTTTCGACGCGTACCGCTCAGCGATCTGATCGTAGTTGAAACCATAAGCGCCCGAGACAATCTCCCCAGAATGGTCCGTCATCGCTCAGGTGATACGCGCTGCAGTCGATGGCTCGTGAACAGGAACAACGCGCCACATCCCATGAAGAGGAGCACCCGCCAGATCGTCTCGACTCGCGCTAGATCGACAATGAAGAGCCGAGCCACAACCAGCACCAATGTCGCGCCGCCCAGCTTCCTCAATGTCGAAGCCTCGGAACGAGATCGACCCCATACGAGAAGGGCGGTTCCAAGAACGGCATAGCTCGCCGTGACGAGAATCGGCCAGACGTCGCCCAGCAATCGCGCGTCAACAAGAAGAACGGCTATGTAGGAAACGATTCCAAAAAGCGATGCAGCTGAGAATGGGTCAGCGGGCTTTCTGTAATTCCACCAGATCCACATGCACGCAGCGATTGTCGCTACCTCGGCAATCGTCCAGTAGATGTGCGTTCCATATGGAAGTGTTGCTCTCGCCGCGGTTTCCCACAGAACCACAGTCAGCACGCATACCGCAGCAGTGATCAATCCGATTTTTCTCGAACCCTGGAATTCGGAGTGCCTGAGGTAGAAGACCGTAACGAAAGCGTGGAACGCTGCTGCAAAAAGAACGAATGAGCTCGATTCTCCGATGCGTGTGCCTGCGGTGTCCGCAAGCCAGAGCGTGCCTGCCAGACTCCATGCGGCAGCAGCCGTCGCTTCTACGTGAGTGAATTCTTCGTCAGTGCGCGACGAAGCCGCGAATCGATAGACAACTGCAGCAATTGCGAGTGATGCGATTCCCCACACGCTTCCCTGCACACTCGTCCAGGTCCATGAAAGGACAAGAACCGATAGAAGCGGACTGAGAATTGTGATCAGCCAGAGGGCTGGAGAATCAGATGCTCCTCGCACTCCGGAGAATTCCTGAACGACTGATGCAAATGCGCGCAGAATGGAATTCGTATGCTCAGAGCGTTTCGGCTGCGTGTACAGCGGCGATCCACTCGCAACCAGTCCGCGCCGGAGAAGCGGAGCCCGAACCATGGCAGCTCCGGCAAGCACAACAAGAAGTGAAATCGCGAACCGATCAGTTGGACTCGACAAAGCGTTCGTTGCCTCGCCTGCCGTCCACCAGAATGCAATGAACGTGAGCCACAGTATCGACAGCCATCCGCGCATGAGGTAAAGCACGAGCCCCACTGCGGTCAGCGCTCCCAGGTAAAGCGAAAAAACCGCGATGTCGGGATTGGGCGACCGAAGCAGAATCGGCGTGAGGAAACCGACGCCGAGTGCAAGCAGTCCAAGAACCGCACGGTGCTCACTGAGCGCAATCCAGGCGCCGGTGATTGTGAGCGCGAGAAAGATCAGACGCGCCGCAGAAACTGGAATCAGCTGATAAAAAATCGCGGCAGCGTACGCCGAGATGTACCAGGCTGCGAGTCCTGCGCCAAGGAGGACTTCACGAAGCCCGACTGTATCCGTCGATGAGGATTCGCGCGAAGTAAATCGCACCGCGGAAAAAATCAGCGCCGCACCGACAGCGATTCCAGCAAGAACCCGAATGAGCGGCGTGATCCAGTTGCGCTCTACCGCATACTGATAGAGTAGAATGAGAGCAAGGGAGGTGAGCACGGCACCACTTCTGGCGAGCCACCATTCCATGCTCTTCGATGCGAGTGGATTCGGGGCTCGCTCACGCTTTGGCCTGAGCAATGGCTCGGCGGCGGGGCGTGATGCCGGGCCCGCCGCCGAGGTTTTGCCCTTAAGCTCATTAACA
This sequence comes from Gemmatimonadota bacterium, assembly GCA_046732835.1. Lineage (GTDB taxonomy): Bacteria > Gemmatimonadota > Gemmatimonadetes > Gemmatimonadales > Gemmatimonadaceae > UBA4720. The sequence goes on from JBKPNY010000342.1 coordinate 20,317, forward strand.
AGCGTTTCGAGTCGCGCAACCCGTTGCTCGAGACTAAGCTCTTCGTCCATGTACATTCAAACTTACGTGACGGCATGAAGAATGAAGAGAGTCTCACTGGTCTAGGCTAACCGAACCGTGGATACCAATACCCCGACGAGCGGAACTCCGACGAGCGGAACTGCAGTCATTGTGAGAGGGCCGTCGGTTCGCATGTCCCTTCTCATCGCGCTGCTTGGCGCCGCCGTCGCTGTATCTGCGACAGTCTTTGTGCTCAGAAACGAGTACACCGTAGCGATCGAAGCCCTTCTGGCTGCTGTTGCCCTCGGCGGATTCGGCTTCGCCGCCTACGGACTTATTCAGGCTGTCCTTGCGCTGATCGATACCGCCGGCGAAAGACGGCGCCAGGATCGCGAGGTAAGCGAGCGCAGGAAAGGAGCTCGCGCGAGGCAGCCTCGCCCATAACCGACGCCCATAACCGAATGGTGGTGCGCTGGCGGTGCAGCGCATAGAATTGCCAAATGATTCGCCGTACTGTTTACGTCGCTGCATGCGTCATCCTTCCAGCAGGATGCAAGGACACGAGTGGACCTGCCACAGCGGTAACTCTCGACCTCTATTCGGTCGACGGCGTCGCCATTCCGGCACCTCTTTTGTCGCCCGGAGGAAGACGCGCCACAGTTGCGCGCGGGTTTCTTCAGGGGACCAACTGGGGTGCCGCGTGCGGCTTCACCGTGGGGCTCGCCGAAGGCGCACTCACCTTTCTGGATGTACCTGACTGTCGGCTCAAGCCGGGAGAGGAGCGTACTTTCGCAATTACGTTTAGTGATTCGCGATTTCCTGCCGGCACCCACCAGTACCGATTCATCCCTGAGTAAACGTCTTGGCTGAGCTTATTGATACGCTAACTGAAGCCCTCGGGGAGACATACTCCTTCGAGCGCGAGCTTCACGGCGGCGCGATGAGCCGGCTGTTCGTTGCATACGACAAGATCCTCGGACGCAGGGTGGCAGTGAAGGTTCTTTCCCGCGAGCTCGCCGCCGAGATCAAGACTGAGCGTTTCCGTCTGGAAATTCAGCTGGCGGCGCGTCTGCAGCATCCGCACATAGTTCCGCTGCTTCAGTCGGGGGAGGTCCACGGCATCCTGTATTACACGATGCCGTTCATTGAAGGTGAGTCCCTTCGCTCGCGACTCGATCGCGAAGGCGCGCTTCCTCTCCCGGAAGCGCTTCGCATTCTGCGGCACAGTGCGTCCGCGATTTCCTACGCGCATCGCAACGGTGTCGTTCATCGCGACATCAAGCCCGACAACGTTCTTCTGACCGATGAGTTTGCGCTCGTGGCGGATTTTGGCGTTGCGCGCGCATTGAGTGCATCCGTAAGCCAGGGTGATTCCCGGCTTACGAGCAGCGGAGTCGCGCTCGGCACACCGACTTACATGGCACCGGAGCAGGCGCTTGCGGATCCGGAGATAGATCATCGCGCCGACATTTACGCCTTCGGAGTCATGGCGTATGAAGTTCTGACAGGCGCGCCTCCATTCAGAGGAAAATCCGCCCAGGCAACTCTCGCTGCTCATGTTGTGCAGGCTCCGGAGCCGATCGAGTCAAAGCGCGAGGGAATTCCGCCAGCGCTTGCTGCGATGATAATGCAGTGCCTGGAAAAGAAACCGGCGGACCGACCGCAGACCGCAGGCGATCTGATTCCTGTTTTCGACAGTGCAACTTCTTCGCAGAGCAATCCAACTCTGAGTGCTACTTCTCAGACTGCCGTGGCCACGACATCCAGGAAAAGTTTCTGGCCCTGGATCGGTGCGATCGCAGCAGTCGCTCTGGTGATTGTGGTTACGTGGAGTGCAGCGAACCGGACGCGCGGCAATTCTGCGAACGATTTCACATCGGTCGCTGTTCTTCCGCTTGACAATGTCGGAGGAAATTCAGCTGACGAGTATTTCAGTGATGGAATGACCGATGAGCTTGCGAACGCGCTCGCAAAGCTGCCCGGCGTGAAGGTCGCGTCGCGCACATCTGCGTATTCGTTCAAGGGAAAGAACGCGACTGTCGAGGACATCGGTAAAGCGCTCAGGGTCAATGCTGTTCTCGAGGGCACAGTCAAGCGCGATGGTCCAAAGCTCAAGGTTACGGCGCAGCTGACGAACGTTAAGGACGGCCTTTCGCTGTGGCGGCAGTCTTATGAGCGCGATTCTGGCGATGTCTTCCAGGTCCAGGATGATATCGCTGCAGCAATTGCGCAGTCGCTGAAGGTGCAGCTTGGCGGTCGTGCTGCAACGTTCGCGTCCGACTCGCGCGGTACGCAGGACCCAACTGCATACGACTTTTATCTGCGCGGAAAATATTTCTTCAACGCGCGCGGCGCGGACAATCTGAGACGCGCCGTCGCGTATTTCGATTCTGCCGCGACGCACGATCCGAAATTCGCGAGAGCATATGCAGCAAGTGCAACTGCATATGCGCTGCTGCCTGAATATACAGACTCGCCGCCGGCGAACGTTTCACAGCGTGCGCATGACGCAGCCTCACGCGCTCTCGCACTTGATTCGACAAGTGCGGAAGCGCTGACAGGTCTTGGACTCGCAGAAGTTCATGACTGGAACTTCCCGGCCGCGGACGTCGCGTATCGGCGCGCGCTCGCATTCAATCCGGATTATCCCACCGCACATCAATGGTACGGCGAGCTTCTCTTTCACACTGGGAAGCTCGACTCGAGTATCGTTCAGATTCGAAAGGCAGTTGCGCTCGATCCGCTTGCGCCGATCAATGCATCAGCACTTGGATACGTGCTTTTTCTCGCAGGGAAATACGACGAAGCAATCGCCGAGCTCAAGAAAGGAATAGAAGTGGCGCCGACGCTGGGCCTGCACCACATGTACCTCGGCAATGCATACCTGATGACTCGGCATCCGGACAAGGCAATTCCCGAGCTGGAGAAAGCCGCGCAGCTGGATACAGAAGTCGTATTGCGAAAGGGAATTCTTGCGCTCGCGTACGAAAGAAATAATCAGGCGGCCAAAGCCCGACCGATTGTCGCTCAGCTCGAAGAGAGGCAGCGGACGAAGGGCAATACAGGCGTAGCACTGGCGGCAGCGTATCTGGGTCTTGGCGAAAACGACAAGGCACTTGCCGCACTCGAGCAGTCAGTTCGCGAGCACGACATTGCTCTTCTCAGCGGATGGTCTGTGGTGAATGACAAAATCTGGGATCCACTCCGCTCGAGTCCGCGCTTCGATGCAATTCTCGAGAGGATGAACCTGCTCCAGGCCTCACGCGCGTTAAGAAGACGCTAGCGCACCTCGAGCGTGAAGGGTCTGAAGCCTTTCATTTTTTTCGACACGAAAAGTCCCATCCCGCAATCGCTGAATCCTGCTGCACGCAATCGCCGGCGATACCACGCGGTGGTGCGGAAAAATCCAGCCATGTCGCTCGCATCTTCATCGATCTCGTCATCGCTCGTGATGACGTGCAAGTAGAGAACACCGCGGCATTTTCGGGCGAGTCGCCGGATTCCCTTTTCCGCATCGGAGTCTGACAGGTAGCGAAGGACATCGCGACAAACGACAAGATCCGATTCACGGCCTCCAAGTTTCTGCAACTCTACGTGCCGATGCCCGTAGATACGGCATGCGGACTCGCTCCCGTCGAATGTTTCGATGTGGCGGCAGTCCGGATAGCGTTTTGCAAATTCCCTGGCCCACCACCCTGTTCCCGCACCGACGTCAGTGAAGCGCTTGATCTCGAGCTCGATATGGCGACAGAAGGCGATGACGAACTGCACTTCGTGCCGCTGCATTTCGGGTGTGACGACCGCGGTTTCGGGGTGATGATAGTACCGCCGGTAGTAGTCGGGGTCGAAATGTTCTTTCAATACCATTGATAAGGGGAACCTGCGCACGTGTGTTCGGTCAGGCAACCTCTCCGTCGCTGTTGCGGTCACATGCCGCCGCGCCGTAGAATGTGGAGCTACGTTAAGGCATGGTTCTGACTATCCCTTTCCGGGAGGAATACCGGGGTTGACCGCGAAGGGGACACCTCCGTACGGCACTATCCGCCCAGATATCATCGCGGACCGTTACAAGGTCGAGCGAGAGATAGGTCGCGGGGGGATGGCCACGGTCTATCTCTGCAAGGATATGAAAGACGGCGGCATGGTCGCCGTGAAAGTCCTTCGTCCTGAATTGGGAAGCGCTGTTGTTGTCGAGCGTTTTCTGAGAGAGATCGAGTTTGCATCCGAGCTCGATCATCCGCAGATCCCGAAAGTACTGGATTCCGGGCTGGTCGGTGACCTGCCGTATTACGTGATGACTTACATCGACGGCGAATCGCTGCGAGCAAAACTCGACCGCGAAAAACAGCTGCCGCTCGAGGATGCGATACGAATTCTCAAGGAAGTAATTCGTCCGTGCGCGTTTGCGCATGCGCGCGGAATTGTTCACCGTGACATCAAGCCGCCGAATATCCTTCTCGCAAAGGATCAGGTGTACGTGCTGGATTTCGGTGTCGCACGCGCGATCATGGCGTCTGCCGATGAGAGCCTGACGTCGACGGGAGTGGCGGTTGGCACGCCGGCATACATGAGTCCGGAGCAGGCCCTGGCGGATCACAACGTCGACGCGCGCAGCGACATCTACTCACTCGGCTGCGTCGCATACGAAATGATCGCGGGAATTCCTCCGTTTGTTGGGGCGACACCGCAATCTGTGATGGCGAGGAGATTCATTGCTCCCCCACCGCCACTGCATGAGCTGAGAGATCTCATTCCGCCGGAGATCGAATACGCGGTGATGAAGAGTCTCACCAAGAGCCCTGCTGACCGGTGGCAGAAGATCGAGGATTTTGGTCAGGCGCTGAGTGCTGATCCGACGAGTCCGAGTATCAGGACTCAGGCGATTGTTCTGGAGAAGAAGAAGAAGTGGTATGGATGGGCGATTGCTGGAACTGCGATCGCTGTTCTTGCCGGTTCTGCCGCAGTGTGGGCGTACTCCTCGCGTGACAACGTGGAGAGTGGCAAGCTCGCCCTCGAAGGATGGGACATTCCGAAAGCACAGGGCGCGTTTGCAAAAGCTGTATCTCGCAATGCAAGCGATCCCAGCGCGAATTTGTGGCTCGGTCAAACGTTGATGTTGAAAGGCGCGCCAATGTCGGAATGGGCACCTTACATCCTTAAGGCACGCGATGCACGAAGTGGGCTGTCTGCAGATGATGCAGCGCGCGCAGACGCTCTTGCGATGTTCGTGGATGAGCGAAGTCCCGATCGTTGCGCGTCGCTTCGCAAATTGGCCAGTACACCTGACAGAGCCAGGCCTCGCGACTTTGCGTCGACTGTTGCTCTTGCTGATTGCATCGTCGCTGACAGACGAATCATCGTCGACAAGACCAGCCCGTCGGGATATTCATTTGCTTCGAGCTATCAGGAAGCCGCCGATTTGTATTCCGGCGTAATCGCACGAAACGCGATGGGCCCGGCTTACGAAATACTTATTCCCCGGCTTCAACAGGTTCTGCTGACGACAAAGAACTTCGGTCGGCTGGGGACTCTGGTCGAAGACTCGAGAACCTTTGCAGCATTGCCGCAATTGATAGCAGACACGCTGGCCTACATCCCTGTTTCGCTGGACGGCGGACGTGCTCTGACTGTTGAGCCTGCGAGGCTCGATCGGGCCATCGCATCGAATCTGGAGAAGCTTCAGTCCGTTGCGACATCCTGGGTTCGAGCGGATCAGGCAAATCCCACGGCTCATGAGACACTCGCGTCAATTCTCGAGGCGCGGGGACAGCTCGATGGGTCGCAGACATCGGCACTCGCGAGTTTCAAAGCGGCCCGCCACGCGGTGGAACAGACCGAAGGGGAGCCGGACTTCTATTATCGAAAGCTTCGCCTGGCGAATGGAAACGTGCGGGTTCTCGTGAAGCTCGGCCGGTTTGATGCGGCGGCTGCATTGGCCGACACTGCACTTGGATGGAACTCGTCACCTGCCTCCAGTGATACCATCAGCGGTCTGACTCGCGAGCTGCAGGTGGGACTTCTCGCTCTCACGGGCCAGATCAGTCGAGTCATTCCAATTGACCAGGAGGAGGCGGGAGAGTCGAAGGTTACCCTTCCCACCGGCGAGGCGAAAACGCTGAGTGCAGACCTCGGAGCGGACAGACAGAGACTGGATGACTATGCGGCCTTTGGCGTTCCGCGGGACAGCATTGTCGCTGTTTCCCAGCGGATAGCGACAAATCTGGAATCCGTAGTGCGTGCATCAGAAGTGAACTCATATCGTGTTGCAATCCTGCGTCGACCGCTAAGTCTCGCGATGGATGCAACGGGAACACATCTGCTGGGGCAACTTGGAACGACGGGCGATCTGTTTACCGACGCAATTGTCTACCTCGATCGCGGGGATCGGCGCACGGCAACCCGCCTCGCTGACTCGCTCGCTGCATTCCGTGCTGGAAGCGCCCCGGGGGAGATAACCATGGACGCTGTTTTTCAGGACGCATGGCTGCGAGCGGCGCTCGGAGATACCGCGAAGGCTGCCCAGTCAATCGATCGAGCGCTCGGTGGATTGTCGCGGGCTCCCCAGAATCTGCTTCGAAACGCCACTATCCCCGCTGCCCTCGTTCGCGTCATGATTCTTCGCGCGGATTTGGCAGATGCGAGGGGAGATGTTACTGTGGCGCAGCGCTGGAGAAATGCCGCAAAGGCCTTGTGGGGACGCGGAGATCCTGAAGCGCGCGCAGCACTCAATGGCGCGAATAAAAAGCAGTAATCGAACACGCGGTATCCGTTAAATAATCAAACCCAACTGGAGGCTTCGATGTCAGGATTGCGTGGCACGGGATTTCGTGGCGGCAGCACGATCTTGATCGCAATCGCAGCAACCCTTGTGGGTGGATGCGGAAAGAAACCGGAGTCGATGGCCATGTCGGCAGCGGGTCGATGGCTGGTTGGATACCCGGGACAGAATACTGCCGAGACTGTGAATTACATCACCAATCGGGTCAAGTTTCCGGGGACCTCCAATCGGGACACTGTCTTTACCGGCCCCTACCCCTGCACTGAGGCTGGATGCACGAGCCCCACGGTCGAGCTCACGGTGACGCCTGAAGAAAAAGCTTTCCAGATCGATTGGGACCGCGCGTTCAGAAATGAGGACAACGAAGGCGCGATTGTAGCCAAGATCAAAAACGACACCGACTCGCCTTATCCGGCTTACGGTCTCCTCGCGCACGACTCGACCTACATGTGGGTCGGGCCAGTGAATGCCGACGGCACTCAGCGCGCGGTGGGCTTTTATAAAATCGATGCCTCAAACGGAACCGCGACCGCAGCACCAACGACGTACACAGCGATCAGCTATTGCGACATGAAGGGTGCGAAAGGCAGATCCAGGTCTGCGGCGCATGGCGAGCACCCTGCTGGTGGCCGCTGCTTCAGCGTGAATTATTCTGCGTCGCCGCCGGCAACGACAACTACCGCTCAGAAGCTCCCGCTTTTCACGAACGTGTCTTACACGTCAGCGATGTTCCGCTCGAACGGAACATGGATAAGCTGCGTGTACGGCTGCTGTGAAGTTGGCTACGCTCAATGAGCAAATCCCCCACACAGACAGGAGACTAAAATGTCGCGCCTCGGAGTGACGCTGATGCTCGCTCTTTTGATATCCGCTCAATCTTTACAGTCGCAGGGCAACTCAGGTTTGAAAGGACGACCTGACGCAAACCCCGCCGAAACGCGCAAGTATCTCCAGTCACTCGGCTGGGGTGACGATTACCCCGCAGAGGCCGTAGTAGAACAAGCATTCGAATGGGGCACTAACTCCGTGATGGTCCGCATAGTCCCAATGAGAACCGCAAATCAGGTTTCATGGGAGAAGGCACTCGGCATCGGAGGGCCCGGCGGCAACGGATATTTTGTGGCGAAAATCTACAATCTCGAGGATAAGGAGATTGATCCGCTTGGATTGGGGAAACTGGCTACCGGATATCTGTGGATTGGCGAGGTCGAAGCCGACGGAAGTCGCGGCGCCAGAATTTACACGGTCAAGAACAATGGCAAGATCGACAAGAAGTCCAAGAGCCTGGCTTTCGTCAATTTCTGCCCGGGCCAGCATGCAGACGCCATGGTGGAGCTCACCGATGGAAAGAAGTGTCCGCCTCGCACACCGGCTTCATCCACTTCGTCGATTGCCCCGAATTATTTCTTCGCATCGCTCAAGACCACGGTATTTGCGGGAAGAGGTCTATGGGTAACATGCCTCGGCGGATGCTGCGAGCTTCAAACTGGAACGTGACTAAGGCGATTTCACTCGCCGCGATTATTTCAGTCGTCGCGGCGAGCGGAGCGTTCGCGCAGGATTCAACGTCCGTTGATTCTGCCTCGAAAAACGTCGTCACAGCTTTCTCGGTCAAATCGGGAAAGCTCGTGCTGTCGAGTGCAGCCAATCCCGGCAAGTCATATCTGCCCGACGGTACCTACAGCACGGACGATGGTGCAGTCCTGGTAATTGTCGAGGGACGAATCACGAGGCTTCAACGGAGCGGCGGCGAGATCGTCGAGATCAGCAATGTTCGCCTCACTCGTCTCGGACTCGTCGCGCTGACGCCCTCGACAAACGCGTTGATGGCAGTGAGTGATTTCAATCTCCCATCGGGAACGTACAAATCCGACGACGGTGTGAGTTCCCTCTCGGTAGTGGCCGGCCGCCCCACCGCGTTCACAATTCCCGGAGCTGCAAAGCAGTAGCCGGACTGTACTTCGCTGCCCATCGCTGTAAGTGCGATGATCTGCCTTGTTGGTTTTGCAGAGATGAAGCAATGCCTGCCCGGAGATCGCACCCGCCGCCTTTTCAACCACGATGAGGTTGCGGAGATCATTGCGTTCCCGCGTTAGCCTTATGAACGAGCAGTTTGCTGCATCGGGCTCGACCGCGACTACGCGGTCCGACACGTTTCGCAGCGATTGCAGAATAGAGTCCTATGTTCGCCCCGACATCGACCACAGATCCCGGGTCGCAGCATGTTCTCGAATACGGTCAGGTTGTACGTCTCATAACAACCGGGAGCAAGATTGCCCGAGACAATTGCATCATCACGATTGAGCGTTAGGTTGACGCCGCTGATCTCGAGCTGCTCGGGGATGAAAGGCAGATGACCTTCTGCGCCACCGCACGGACCGCCGCCGGTTTGAGCACAACTGTGTAGATCCACGCTGCCCATGTTGGAGGCAGCCAGCGAAGGAGGCCGCGTCGGGAAGTCCGACGGTTAGCTCTCAAGCCGGTTTCCCTCCGGCGAGTAGATAATCCGCAAGCTCCGACGGAAGTGAGCTTGCACAAATCGCTTGCGCAGCAAGCTTCACATCGTATTCAACCCGGATGAACTCGATGGTTACCCCGGCGTCTTTTGTATCAATGACAACGTAACCAGCTCGCCAGTCTCCATCTTTAGGTCGACCGACACTTCCTGTGTTCACGAAGTGAATGCCCGAGATCTCGCGATGCCATGGCAGATGAGTATGACCAAAGGCGATGACGTCACCTGCCTTGAGATCTGCGTGTCGCGCCATGTTCAGACAGAAGTCGTCTGACCGATCCTCGGTCCAGTAAACCGTGTTGAGCGTTGGGGTACCGTGCACCAATACGATTTTTCTTCCTGACACGTGACCGCCGATGGGCGTGAGATCGAGTCGAAACGGAAGCTGTCCGAGAAAAGTTTTCGTTTCCGCCGACACGTTTTCTCTCGTCCACGCATAACTCAGGTGTGATAGCTCCTCCTGCTGCGGATCCTCATACCTGCAGCCGCAGTGTTTGTAATCGGTCGCGACTGTCGAGTCATAATTACCGCTGACGCCTGCGATTCCAGCATCGCGCAGGGCCTCGACAGTTTCATTTGGCCAGGGTGCGTATCCAACCAGATCGCCAAGATGATAGACACTCTCGATCTGCCTCGCCTTGATGTCTTCCAGCACTGCATTCAGTGCTGGAAGATTCGCGTGGATGTCGGAGATGAGCGCGATTTTCATCTGGCGTTGAGATGGTCCTGATAAATCAGCTGCAGCAGTCCGGTCCGCAGCACTTCTTTTCCTGCGGCTTCGTTGCCCGCACAAAGCCACTCATGAATTTGCCCTCTATTTCTGCAGCGAATTCGGATACATCGAGTCCGCCCCCTTCGAGGAAAACCGTCGCGTCATTACCCTCGTAAACGCGAGTCGGTTCTATGCTCGGATTTTCAAAGCCGACTTCTCGCAGCAGGGAAAGAAATTCCTGCTCTTCAAGCGCGCCCGCAACACAGCCGATCCACAGCTCCATGTTTTTTCGAACCTCCGCCGGAACTTCGCCGCGAACGATCACATCGCTCACTGCAAATCGACCACCGGGCTTGAGAACGCGGAAAGCCTCCTTGAGCACGGTGCGCTTGTCGCCCGAAAGATTGATCACACAATTGGAGATGATCACGTCGACAGAATTAGTCGGCAGCGGAATCGATTCGATCTGACCCCGAAGGAATTCGACGTTTGTAACTCCGGCCTCGAGCGCATTCTTGTTTGCGAGATCGAGCATCTCGTCTGTCATGTCGAGCCCATAGGCCTTCCCCGTTTTTCCGACGCGGCGAGCCGAAAGAATGACATCGATGCCACCACCCGATCCAAGGTCGAGAACAACTTCGCCTTCCTTGAGCTGCGCCAGTGCGGTTGGATTCCCGCAACCAAGTGAGGCGAGCACCGCGGCTGATGGCAGCTCGTCAGTCTCCCCATTCACGTACAGATTCGATGTAATCGGATCTGTCTGTCCGTTGAACGCCGCGCCCCCACAGCACGAGTTCACCGGCCCGCAGCAGCTGGACTGTGCGCCCTCAGCCGCGCGCTTCGCAGCTTCGCCGTATTTCTCGCGAACAATTGTCGTCAGCTCTGAAGTCATTGTCGTCATAACGCCCTCTAATCAAAAAATGTTGATGTATTGAAGAAAAAAAAATCAGCCGCAACAGCTGGACTTCAACGTGACGAGCTCGCGCGAGCCCGCGACACGAAGTTTGCGAACCGATGACGAACCCTTGGGAAGAAATGCTACAACAAGGTCGTGAGCTTCGTCGAGGGCGTGCGGTACAATAGAGTAGTACGACCAACGCCCTTCCTTTCTGTCCTCGACGAGGCCCGAATCCTTGAGCACCTTGAGGTGAAAGGAAAGACGGGACTGAGCAACGTCGAGATTATCCTGAAGCTCGCATACGCATCTCTCCCCTCCACGCAGCATTTCCAGCGCAGCCAGACGCGTAGCATCTGAAAGGGCATGAAAGAGCATTACAGCTCGATCGAGGTCAGGGGCCTTTGAAATCATGGTCAATAATACAACAAGATTTCTTGATATGTCAATAGGCCATCAAAGCAGGAATTTTAGAAGAAGAATTGCTGCAAGTGAAAACACCGATGCAATAACGACGCGCTCGAACGTGTCAGAGGAGATTTTCATTTCCGTGAATCTTGTCTGAAGGATTCCGTTGACAGGCCGTCATCCCAGCGGCCATTACTCGTGCCCCGTAATCTCAAGGATGTACTACGGCCGCGTAATGCCGATTTTATACAGGTTTATGTCGTTTTTATAACACACCTCGCGTGGCAAACGAGGGAAAAAAAATGCGAAGCCCTGCTCGCAGAATGGTCCGCAAGCAGGGCGATTTGATCGAAGAAATATGGGCCATCGAGGAGTTGAACCTCGGACCTCACGCTTATCAGGCGTGCGCTCTAACCACCTGAGCTAATGGCCCGTGCTCGCAGGGAAAACCGATCGCGAGACAGTCTCGAAAACTATCCGGGCTAGAAGATTATTCCAAGTGTTACAGGATAGAGCCGCATCGACTTCTTCCCGTTCTCACCAGTGTCAGGATTAGGAAGCGCGCGATAGAGGTTCACCCATTTCGCCTCGACAAACGCGTTGGCAAAGCCCAGCCATACACCAAGTCCGGCCTGCAGGCCAAAATCATTTTCCGCCTTCGTCCCTGCACCATCGGGATTGTACCAATAGCCACCAAGTCCGCCGAGTGCGTAGACGTGCGTATTGCTGCCGTAGATGTTGAAGATTCCGTTTCCGGAAAGCATGAACAGCCGCGCCTTCCCCTGCCCGAAATCGACTCCACCGGGCGTATTCACGATGTGTTTTCCGTCGCCCAGGGAGGAATAAAATCCGTCGAAGCGAATTCCCCACGGCGAATCGACCATGCCGATGCCAAGGGAGAGATCACCGTGAACGCCGGTCTTGTGATAATCACTCGCAAGGCCCGACGGGATTGTCGCGCCTCCAGCTATTCCCCATGCAAACTGATCTTCGCGCTGAGCGCGCGCTTCGGATGACAAAAGCGCAGCTCCCATCGCGACCAGTGCAAGCAGTCTCAAAGATTTCATAGAGCGGGGAATCTAAGGCCTATCGTCCACGAGAGGTAAGGATTCTGAAAAGCACCACACAACAATCTTGCATGGATCGAGGTAGCATCGAGCCCCGGCATCCCTATCGTTAGTGCGCATGCACCAGCTCACAAGACGCGACTTCGCTCAGTCTGCAGCGCTCTCCGTTCTTGCGGCCGCATGCTGCAAGCGCTCGGACGCTGTTGCGACACAGCCTGCCAAGGCGGGCGTGATGCTGTATTCCCGACCGGGCACTCCTACCGCATCCGCAGAAGCAGGCCTGCATGCCCTCGGACTTGGCACCGGACGTGATGGGTTCATTTACGTGCCACCGACGTACACCCCGCTGCAGGCTTCACCACTGCTCGTCCTGATGCATGGAGCGGGACAAAGCGCTCGCGAGTTCACCCGCGCACCCCTCGGCGAAATTTTCGACAAGGATGCAATCGTTGTCGTAATTCCGGATTCGCGAAGTCCCACATGGGACATGATCTACGGAGAGTGGGGACCGGACGTGCGCTTCATCGATCGCGCGCTGGATCTCGCGTTCACGCGATGCAACATCGATCCGAACAGGATTGGCGTCGGTGGATTCTCGGACGGAGCGACTTACGCTCTTTCACTCGGCATCACTAACGCCAACCTCTTCCATACAGTTCTTGCATTCTCACCCGGCTTTGTGAAACCGGCGGTAAAGACAGGCAAGCCGAGAATTTTTATCGGGCACGGGCGGCAGGATGAGATCCTGCCGATCGATCTGACCAGCCGCGAGATTGTCGCTGCGCTGAAGGAAAAGAATTATCCCGTGAAGTTCGAGGAGTTTGACGGGAATCACACCATGACGCGCGAAGAAGTGATGCACGCTATCGATTACTTCATGGGAAGGGAGAGATAGCAGAGGGCCGGCCCTCTCAGGCCGGCCACGCAAGAGCTGACAGAGCACAGAGAGTCAAGACGAGTAAAGGCTGATTATTCTGTTTAGCCACTCGCGACAGACAGCGCAGAAGTGATCCGCGCTGCGAGTGAACATGATGCAGTCTATCTCCGGGCGATAATATCCCTGGGCCTCGTAGTTCGCGCCCTCGAACGCGCCAGTCTTGCCGTAGTTCGCCATCGCCTTGAGAATCCGCTGCTCGACCAGCTCCTGCTCGTGAAACAGCTTGTCGAACTCGGCCTCAGGTGCATTGCGCTTGATCAGAGCAGCGCGGCGATCTACAAAGGGTCTCGTCGCATCCTCGAACTGTTTCTTGTCCCACTGGGTCGGCAGCGGCGTGCCTGCTTTGACGAGATGCTTCCACTTGAGATTGGCGGTATCACGGAGCGCAGTCGCGTTGGGCTCCCACGGCTCGGGGAGCACTGATGCGCCCGTGGTATACGCAACGGGTGACGTGTAGTACTCATCAGCGAGTCCCGCCATGTGATGCGCGAACTCGTGAACGAAGATGTACGGCGCGTACTCGGTATCGGCCGAGACGGTCGAGTGCTCGTTGAAGATTCCGCCGCCGCCGTACTGCTTGTCGTTGACGATTATCTCGACGAAATCATAAGGCACTGCTGACAACACATCACGCAGGCGACGATTGTCGAGTGAGAGTACATAACGCTCGCTGCCGAAGACGTTGTAGTCGGTCGACGTAGCTGTCCTGCGATATCTGCCTTTCTGCGGCTGACTCACTCCCGATTTCGCAGCTGCGAGATCGATTGCGCGCACATTGAAATCCGACTTGCGGCTCTTGAACGGCTCCTTGTCGAACAGCTTTGCGACGAGGCGGCGAACATCAGCGTGAAACTTGGCACGCTCGGCCGCTGTGTATCCCTCGCCGAGTATGACGAGATCGACTTTGGAGTGAGCCGGTCCGCTCTCCCACAGAACCCATGGCTTTCCTTCAGAAGCGACATCGGCGCTGTTCACTGAAGAAGACGAAGGATTCACGTTCATCGTTGTGAGCGGCGCGAATTTGCCGACGCTGTCGCGCTTTTCCAGCACGATCTTCACAGGACGCAGTGGCCATGGGAAACGCAGCGATGCGTTGAATGTCTTGTGTGTTCTTGTCGCTTCGTCAGTAGTTTCCCATTCGCCGTAGATCGATGCAAAGCCCCGCGAGTAGAGTGGCCTTCCGGTCGCAGAATCCTGAACCTCGAATCTGTACTTTCCGAGTCCAGTGGAGTCGAGAAGATGAGTTGTGCTTCCCGGCCATGGTCCGTCAGAGACAATTCGGTCGACGCTAACTATCTCCGATCCCATTCCACCGGTGTGGAAGTAGTCGATACGCATCGTTTTGTCGCGGAAGTCGGATGCAAATCGCTGTGCCGAGAGCGAGGCAGGCAACAGCAGAATTAAGGCTGCTATGTATTTGCGCATGACGTGAATGTACGAAAAAACCGCCGGCATTACCGGCGGTTTTCTCTTGCGTCTCTGCTACCTCATGCGTGGCGACGCTGTCAGGCGTCGCCCTCTGCTACCTCTCCCGTCAATCCTCGTATCGAGAATGACCAGGCCCTTTGTGCCGGTCTTCATCCTCGGTGTCGAACTCGTCGTCCAGATCGATCAAATCGTCGTCCAGATCGTCGTCCAGATCGTCATCATCGTCGAGGTCGTCGTCGTCATCATCATCATCGTCGTCGTCCTCGTCGTCAAAATCCTCGTCGTCGTCATCGTCGAGATCATCCTCGTCGTCAAAGAGATCGTCGTCGTCATCCTCCTCATCGTCATCGAGATCATCATCGTCGAGGATTTCGTCCTCGGGATCGTCACTGTCTGTGGGACCAGCCGCTCTGTAGTCTTCTACCGCGTACCACATCCTCGCGTCGCCTTCGTCAGCGATTCCCTCAGCCGGCGACTCGAATCTGTCCAACATACAATCACTTTCCTCCGGGT
>JBKPNY010000343.1:0-6022 GCA_046732835.1 Gemmatimonadota bacterium
GTCACTGATTTCGGAGTTGCGAAAGCGCTGAATGCGTCGATGCCTGTCTCGGGAATAACCACTGCGGGCATGGTGATTGGAACTCCAGCGTACATGGCGCCGGAGCAGCTCGCTGGAGATCCCGCCGCTGATCATCGAATCGATATCTATGCGGTTGGTTTGCTTGCGTACGAGCTGCTGACTGGTGAATCGCCGTTCACCGGGCCGTCGCCCGCTGCAACGATGGCAGCGCAGCTTACTCGCGTTCCCGAGCCGCTCTATCAACTTCGCCCCGATGTTCCGCCGCCACTCTCCGCGATCATCATGCAGTGCCTGGCAAAGGAGCCGAATCAGCGGCCACCGTCGGCAGAAGCGCTGATGGCTGCGCTCGACAGCATTACCAGCAAATCGGGCGAGATTAAGAGCGAATCGACGATGATGTCGCCAGCGGCGTTGAGTCGACGCCGGCGAATGTCGATCATGGGGGGAGTCGGCGTTGTTGCGCTCGGATGTGCGGTGGCTGTGTATGCATCCGGAAGATATGATCGCGTTGGTCCAGGTTCTCGTGTTGATACACTGAGAATAGTTCAGCCCGGATCTCCGATAGCTCCGCCCGCAACACCGGCTGCGGTAACTCCCGCGATGCCAACGGCTCCTGCAGCTGCACCGCTGAAGCTTACCCGACAGGATTCGCTCGCCATTGCCGAGGCGGTTCAGAAACGTCTTGCGAAAGAAGAAGCTGTTCGCGGCAAGGAGGAGCTCGCGGTAATCGCGGACTCGATCACGGCAAATGTTCGAAAGGCCGCGATCGATTCGATACTTCGCGCGAGTATTCCACGCGGTGTGCCGATGCCTGTCTGGTCGGATTTTGCTCCGCCTGCAGCATGGGGAGGCAAGCGCCGCGTGGTAGTCACCGAGCCGAAGCAGGGAAAAAACGACAACCTGAACGCGTTCGGCAGCACGCTCGCGGAAGGAATTCGCCGCGCGCTGATGAAGGATAAGAAATACTTAATTGTCGATCCCGATTCTGTCAGTGCTGTGCTTGCCAACACCCGGGTCAGGAGCGAAGTCGAGAAAGCACTGAAACCCGACGTGATGATTTCGCCGACATTTGTCGGTGCACCCAATGCGACCGATTCGATGACGGTGATCGTGACCGTACGCGAATTGCGCAACGCAACCACCATCGGTGCACGCGTAGCATCAGCGAAGTTTCCATTGAATGATCCCGAGCGCGCGATTCCCACGCTCATTTCAGATATAACCTCGCAGCTGGACAACATGTCTCACGCGCCAACATTCGTGCGCATTCGACCTAATATTGAAGGGAAGGGTAAGAACAACCAGTAATCAATTGGTCCAGTGGCGTGCATCGAATACTTCTCCTGCTCCTGATCCAGGTCCTCCTCATGACTACCGCATCTCCTGTTGCGGCACAGCGGGAAGATTCTGTCTGGACTATTCGCGCGGGCACGTACGCGGGACAAAGCATCAGGTTGAATCCTGACTTCGCAGCGAAGCGCGCAAAATTCCTGAGGATCTCGAAGTTGAAGGGCGATTTGCGCTACGTCGCATGGAGTCCTGCACGGTTGCCTGCGCCGGTGGCATTCCGGGCTGGTCGCGCGATCAGCGAGAACGATTCGCTCGCATTCTGGTCGATACTTCGCGACATGGAAGCGGACATGGGCATGAAGCTGTTCGAGCCTGCGGTTCTCACGAATGGCTCCGATCCGTCGGACATCATAGTTGTCGACACGAAGTACATGCCGAACGACGATGGGATGACGCTCGTTACGTGGAGCACTCCCGGCGGGATTTACGATGCGCGCGTGTTCCTGAGATCGACGGCGACGCTGCACAGCTCGCGAGTTGTCTCGCATGAGATGATGCACGCACTTGGTTTCGGACATACTTCCGCATGGAGCTCGATCATGAACTCGGGCGCAGCTTCGCCGTCACATCTAACAGCCGAGGATGTCGCATACGCGCAGTTCGCACTCGAGTCTCGCGCAGGAAGCGATCGCGCCGACATGTGGGAGCGACTCGCGCTCGCAATGTCGCGCGAAACGCCGGAGACTGATTCGCGCGATGCTTACGAGGCGTGTGTCTTTTCGTTTCCTCGCGTCAACGGGCTGGCGCAATGGGCGCCAGCGGGACCTGCCACTGTAGATCTCCCGCGTTCGTCGTCGTGCTTCCATTGAAGTAGATCTGCTGAGTTGGCCGGAACGCGTAGATGTGGATGTGTCCGTCTTCGCCGATCAGACTGAAAACCAGATTTTGCGAGCGCGGCGCGGTTGTCTGACCGAGTGAGTCAACGTCCGACAAGTAGAAGGCATAGTCTCCCATCGAGTCATAGCCTGTGTATGCGCGCCGTCTCGCACGGTCTTCTGTTGTGCATCCCCGGTTGTCGGTGAAGCAGGTGCTGTTCACGTCGAGTCTCAGGCCACCATCCTGCGCGAGACTGAGTGTTCCAACGTGGCGATGCTGACTGGCCGCTCGCTGCGGGTCCTTCAGAGCTTCGTTGGAGATGAAGCGGAGCGACGAACTGATTGGCCCGCGGACTGTGATGCCGTAATCGGTTCCGGCTTCGGGCGCTCCGCCAACCCCGAGTCGTCCTTTCACGATGAGGTCGCCTTCTATCACTGTTGGCTTCGCTTGATTCTGCATTCGCGAAGCGACGTGGCGCGCCAGCTCATCGTAATCGATTTGTGTCGGTGCTTCGCGCACGTAAACCGTGTCGGTGACATGATTTGGCACTGTTACTCGACTCGAGTTGCCGAGCATCAGCGACGCGGTTGCAGCTGCAATAGCAGTCAGGGATGAGATCGTATTCATATGCGTCATGTCCGGTTGGGATGAAGTGACAATCGAAGATTAGCCACGCTGAAAAAAGTTGCGCAATCGAAACGGGCGTCTATCTTCGTCCGTTCGGTCGAAGCTGGGCCAGGAGCCGAGTATGTCAGGATTACCACCGATACTCGAACGACTCTTCAATGAAGATCCGCCGTCCGACGACGCCTGGTCTGAGTTCGCGCGTGAGTACACCGCGCTGCTTCTGCATGTTGCACGATCGGTTTCTCGCGGACGCGATGAGGCAATGGATGCATATGCGTTTCTGCTCGAGCGGCTGAGCGAGGATGGGTGCAGGAGGCTGCGCTCGTACAATCTCGATCCGCGAAGCAAGTTCACGACATGGCTGGTTGTTGTCGCCCGCCGCATATGCGTTGACCATCACCGCGCGAAGTACGGGCGGGTCAGAAACGAAGAATCGAAAGCAGAAAGAGAGCGTCTCGGGCTGAGACGCAGGCTGGAAGATCTCGCTGATGGTCCTGAGTTCGCCGATTCAATTCCTGATGACAACGCTGAAACTCCTGCCGAAGCGCTGGAGCGAGCCGAATTATCGTCCGAGATTCGCGCGCTTCGCGATTCACTTCCGGCACGTGACCGCCTGCTCCTCGGTATGCGATTCGACGACGGGCTGTCGGCGGCAGAGATCGCGAAGATCCTCCGGTATCCGTCGCAGTTTCATGTCTACCGAAGGATCAATGCCCTTCTCAATGATCTGAAGCTGCGACTGAAAGATCGCGGCTATGAGAACGCAACCGCATGAGTGCGCAAAGAGTATCGAGGCCGTCCGTTAAATGCGGACATGGAGACAATACTCGAGCAAGCCGGAGCGTCGATTGTAATGCAGGATGATCCGTTGACGCCCGATGAGGTGGCTGCCTTTCTCGACGGACAGCTCGACGGTGCCGAGCTCGCGCGCGTCGAGTCTCATCTGGCCGAAAATCCGGGGTCGCGCCAGGAAATCATCAAGGCTTCGCGAATACTTTCGTCGATGCCGAAGCGTGACGCCAGGCGCTGGCCTCGTCGCTATGCCTTCATTGGTCTCGCCGCGGCGGCTGCGATTGCAGTAGTGATAATACGTCCGGGCGATACCGAATTGCGTCGGCCTGTATCGGTCGAGAGGCGCAGTACGGTAGATGAGCCTGACAAGATCGAGCTCATATCACCTGCGAACGCGCACCGCCTCACTGGTCGCGGAGACCAGCTGGTGTGGCGATCGATCAAGGGAGCGACTTATTACGTCGTGATATCCGATACGTCCGGAAATACCGTGTTTAGGACAAGCACGAGCGATACGTCGTTGATAATCCCGCAGTCAATCACTGCTGCAGGCACGTATTACTGGAGGGTCGACGGCCAGACGCCTGATGGGTCTTCGGTGCCAAGTGACATCAAAGAGTTCGTCATAAGCGGAAAGTAGCGTGAAGTTGACCGCCGTTGCCGTCGCTGCAGCAGCCTTGCTTGGCGTTGCGTGCAATCAGTCTGCGGAGCGTACAGCTAAGGACCCGGTGGCCGGAAAATTTCCTGTCAGCCTGATCGCCGATTCAATTCTCGATCTAGCGGATCGCGTCTACAAGCGCAGCGAGTACGATTCAGCGACCGCGATCTATCAGGAGGGAAGAGCTCGCGCTGTCACCGACGGCGATTCGGCCAGTGTCGCCCGCGCCGATACCTGGATCGGTCTTGCCGCTTTCCGACTTGGTCGGTACGAGGAAGCTCGCAAGATCGGCGAGTCGGCGCTTGCCATGAAAATCCGACTTGGGCTGAAAGCTGATCTGTTCAGGTCATACAACGCGCTGGGGCTTCTCTCGTATCATCAAGGCCGGTATGCGGAAGCGATCTCATTTTTCGAAAAAGGAAGATCGAGCGCTGCTCATGTCGACGACTCGATCAACATTGCCAAGGCGACCGGGAATCTTGGCCTGGTCCACGCCGATCTCGGAGAGTTTGATCTGGCGCGACGGGAATTTCTCTATTTCGCGAAGGTCGCGCAGAAAGCAGGAGATACGGTCGCATACGCGAACCAGTTGTCGAATATGGGAATGGTCGAATCGAAAGCGGGCGATCCCACAACAGCAATCGACTGGCTCAGAAAGGCAAAGCCCCTGTATGATGCCATCGATTACCCTGCCGGCCAGGAATCTGTGTACGGCCAGATGGGCAGCGCCTATGCGTCGCTCGGCGAATCTCAAATGGCAATTGCGTACATGGATAGCGCAATCAGAGTTGCACATGACCACGAGATGCTGCGCGAAGAAGCTGAAGATCTTCAGATCTACGGCGAGCTCATGGGCGAAGCGGGCGATCACACGTCCGCAATCAGGCATCTGACGCGTGCGCAGCTTCTTGCGGATTCGGCGGGACTCGAGAGCAGGCAGGGTGACATCGCGCGTGCTGAAGCTCGTGAGCTGGCTGCAATCTCCAGAACTGCTCAGGCACTCGCTCGGGCGAACGAATCAGTTCGCATTCATCGCAAGGCTGGCAACGAGTTCGAAGAGCTCGAGGACCATCTGCTTGTTGCGGAGCTCCAGCAAGACGCTGGAAGGACAGAAGAAGCGCGTCAGTCGATTGCCGCCGCAGCAGCGATCGCCGCAAAGGTGAACGTTCCCGTCGCCTCTGAGAACATTGCGCTCGGGACGGCCCGCGTCGCTGATATCAGAGGTGATCCAGCCGCAGTTTTGCGGGCGCTCCCAGCGAGCCTGGAGTTTGTTCGATTGGGACCCGCTGCCGCGGCAGAGGCGCATTCGCTTCGTGCGCGCGCGTTTGGAAAACTCGGACAATTTCCGGAAGCGGTTGCTTCGGGGAGAAGGGCAGTGAGCTCCCTCGAAATGATCCGCGAGAATCTCGGTGAAGGTCCGCTCCGATCTGCGTTCACGAGTGACAATGCGTCGATTTACGCGGACCTGATTGTCGCGCTGCTGCAGCTTGGGCGGACAAATGAGGCGTTCGAAGTCGCGGACGCAGCGCGCGGCCGAGCACTTCTCGAGCACCTCGCGACGCTGCGTCAAAGCGTTCGAACGAGCGCGCGCGATGTCGCTGAAGCTGAACGTCTCCTCCGGCGAATTGATTTCCTTACCGAACAGCTGAGAACCGCAGACACAACGCGTGCACCGGAACGCACTATTGCATTGCGAAATGATCGGCAGCGCATCATGGCCAGCCTCAATGCGGCGCGAACGGATTATGAAGACCGGAT
>JBKPNY010000344.1:0-2438 GCA_046732835.1 Gemmatimonadota bacterium
CCTCCGCCGACGTGGCCCATCGCCAAACGCACGCGATTGCTGACGGCACCACGATAACTCACACGCAAAAGCACGTCACCCAAGTCATTCATATCCGCACTGAGACGTACCACCAGCGACGTTGCCCATGGTTGATCGGGAACGGTGCCGAGAAACTCAACCGGTAGCTCGTGAACCTGGTGCGCCGCATCTTCGGCAGTGACAGAAATTGAACTGACCGTGTCACCCGACTGCAAGGTCAGGTTCATCACAAACACCATCACGCGCGTTTGGTTGTCAGACCCAAATCGCACCGGTGTTGTTGGCGAGAAAGGCTCGCGTTGTTGCGTTACGGATTCGAACGCGATGGCACGAGTTGAGTCTTCGTGACTGATTAGAATTGGCCCGGCTGATTGTGCGCAGGCGGTTTGCAGGCAGGCTAACAAGACAAGTGAAGCAAAAGTTAGAAATGCGAACGAGCGAAGCGCACCGGGGCGGCGCAAACGAAAAATTAAACCAACAGGCATCACGGAAATCCCTGCCAACGATATTCGCTCCTAACAGGGGAATGTATCACAGAAAATATGTTTCGAGTTTCGGAGTTTCCGAGTGCAAAACCCGACGCGTGCAGAAGCGGGCGCGGTAGCGACCGGATGCAAACACTCATCGTGCTCGCAAACACCTGCAGTGGGTGCCAGCATCCGCTCCCTACCGATCACGGTTCCGCAAACGCAAAACCGGACGCGTGCAGAACCGAGAGCGGTAGCGACCGGATGCAAACACTCATCGTGCTCGCAAACACCTGCAGTGGGTGTCAGCATCCGCTCCCTACCGGTCGCGGTTCCGCAAACGCAAAACCGGACGCGTGCAGAAGCGGGCGCGGTAGCGACCGGATGCAAACACTCATCGTGCTCGCAAACACCTGCAGTGAGTGCCAGCATCCGCTCCCTACCGGTCGCGGTTCCGCAAACGCAAAACCGGACGCGTGCAGAAGCGGGCGCGGTAGCGACCGGATGCAATCACACATCGTGCTCGGCAACATCGCCAGTGATTGCCAGCATCCCCTTCCTACCGGTAGCGGTTATGCAAAACGTCCTGACTTGAAACTTGGAACTTGAAACTAATCCATGTTACAAGGCAGAAGCGCGTTTCCGAACATCCCCAATCATGCCAAAGCTTCTACTTTCGCTTGCCGTTGTCGTGCTAACGATTCAGACGGCGGGTTATTCCGTTTGCGCTCAGCAGGGAAGGTTGAAAGGTACGGTGCGCGTGGCGTCCGGAGCCCCCGCGCCAGGCGTCTCCGTAATCGCAACGAACCAGGTTACCGGCAAGTGGAAAAGAACACGCAGCGACGCGAACGGTTCTTACTCTTTCCGGCTTAGTGCAGGCGCTTACCGCGTCACCTTGCAGGCGCCACACGTCGCGAAGTTTGCTACGGACAAAGACTATGGCGAGTTTGCCTTGCCGCGCGGCGAAGCGCTGGAGAACGTGATCGTCTATGCGGGCCAAGACACGACGGTTGATATTCCGCTTGACCAATCTGACTTAAAAGAACTTTCGCGGGTAACGGGCGACAAACCTACCGGCCACGCCCGCGGCGAAACAGTTCCGTCGGCCCCGCAAACTGATCAAACGCGACGCGAAGCGCGTGATCGCTGGCGCGTGGGGTTTCCGGAATACGATCGCTACGGTGATCGTGCAGCGCGTGGTCGAGACATCCCTTTCAAACGCGGCCGGTGGTGGGACCCTTACAACCAAAGCGTCTTGAAAGGCGACTACCCGATCAAGGGCAACAAACTCTTCATGATTCTGTCGGCGGTCAGCGCGACGACAGTTGAACAACGGCGCGCACCGACCCCATCAGGCGTCAGCGCGGACGAGCCTGGCAGCGCTGAGTTCTTTGGTCAACCCGAACAATTTGCCGTGTCGGAAACAATCCAGGTCAGCTTCGAACTCTTTCATGGCGACTCGACATTCAAGCCGCGTGATTGGGCGATCAAGATTTCGCCGACGTTCAGTATTCCGAACTATTTGAACGCGCGCGAAAACGGCGTCGTGAATATCGACGTGCGACGCGGAACAAACCGCACGGACACACACGTCTCACTCGAGGAAGCATTTGGCGAAGTGAAGTTGTGGGACGTTAATGCCAACTACGATTTCGTTTCAGTGCGCGCCGGGATCCAACCATTCGTTTCGGACTTTCGCGGTTTCATCTTTTCCGACAACAATCTTGGCGCGCGTCTCTTCGGGGCCGCTGACAACAATCGCATCCAGTATAACGCGGCCTACTTCTCAATGCTGGAGAAGGACACGAATAGCGGACTCAATCGTTTCGACACGCGCCATCAAAATGTTTACGTCGCGAATGTCTTCCGGCAGGATTTCATTCGACACGGCTACACAATTCAGGGAAGCGCTCATTACAACGACGATCGCCGCAGCGTTGAGTATGACCG
>JBKPNY010000345.1:0-2774 GCA_046732835.1 Gemmatimonadota bacterium
TCCGAAGTGCCTGATAAAACGCTGCGACTCCGGGAAACGGCAAACGTGTTCGTGCGTTTCCCAGCATCACGGTTCGTGCGGCTTGGAGAAAATTGGAGACGCGCGATTGAATCACTGTGTCGTCTATGTCGCTGACGACTCCGAACTTTGCGGACGATAGCGGAACGAGTATCTCGCCTTTGCCGTCTACCTGCTTGTCAGGGAATTCCACTCCATACGATTCCCATTCATCGCTCGGCGCATTCACCGCGTCCATCCAGCCTGCCAGAAAGCCTTCGCTATCGGCTTTGCAGTCGATTTTCGTTCCGGCATACTCTACGGTCACTCTCGCATGACCGACCGGATCGCTGTCTACTCTTCGCCACGTGTTGAGCAGGTTTCGAAAGAGAGAATCGCGGTCAGTGCTCGCGCTAACGCCGATTTTTTCGACGACTCTTCCGTAGAATCTCGCCTTCGTTTCGTTGCCGTATCCGCGATATGCAAGGATTTCGTATTTGGACATCGTCTGGGACTACGTGGAGTGACTGCGTTGGGGATATCCATGCCGACCAAAAGCGCCGCTACTCTTCCTTTGGCGTAAGAGATCCAGGCATTACGCTCTTAGGTCCAAATCGAGCACGCACCTTATCGATAGCCTTTACCAGAACTCGATCACGCAAAGTATCCGCATCGGGATCTGCACGAGCCGCAAAGAAAGTCAGCTGATCCGCATCAGGATCTTCGGAGAGCGACGACACCGCAACACCAAGAAGTCGCGCAGGAACACGGCGGGCAGCGCGGAGCTTTGCGAGTAACTCTCGCGCGACCTTCAACAGAATTCGATCCGACACAACAGGCTGCATCAACGTTCGCCGAGCAGAGCGTGTCCGGAAATCCATGTCGCGGATCCTCACTGTGACCGTGCGCGCAGCAAGTCCATCGCTCCGCAGATCGAACGCCGCGCGAGTCACAAGCGCGACGAGCTCTCGCTCCAGCTCACGATCATCATTGACGTCGCGCGGAAATGTTTCGTCGCGGCTCATGCTCTTTGCATCGCCGCCGGGATCGACCTCGGACTCGCTGATCCCTCGCACACGATCCCACAGCCATTCGGCTTCCCGCTTTCCAAACCAGGCCTCGAGCGTTGCGACATCATACTGGAGAACATCAGGCACCATCGTCATGCCGAATCCCGCAAGTCGCTCCTGGAACTTCGGACCAATGAGCGGAATGTCAGCGAGAGCGAAAGTCTTGAGAAACTCAGCTTCGTTTCCAGGCGGAACAATGTGAACTCCGTCTGCGCCCGATCCGGGCTTTGGCTTAGCGCGCTCGACAGCGAGCTTCGCAACGAGCTTGTTTGTTCCTCCACCAATCGATACCGACAACGAAGTCTCTCGCTTCACTTCGTCGCGAATGCGGTGAGCAGTAACTGACAGCGGCTCGTTGTGATATACGCCTTCGGTTCCTCCAAGATCGAGATACCACTCGTCGATGCTCGCGCCTTCGACTATCGGCGCAAAGCGCTCGAGCACTTCGCGTATCTCGTGACTCTTCTCCGAACACGCTTTGCGCGGAACAGGAACACATAGCGCATCAGGACAAAGCCGCAGTGCGCGCGAGATCGGCATCGCGGAGCGAACTCCAAACTTTCTGGTCTCGTAGGATGCCGAGCAGACAACACCTCTCGATTCGCGCGAGCCTCCCACTATGAGAAGCGGCGCCTTGCCCGCTCCTTCAGGATCCACCATTCGTGCAACCGCGACATAAAACGCATCCGCGTCAGCAAGAAAAATCCGGCGGGGTTGAGCGGAGCTCATTTGTTCGCAACCTTCTCCAGACGATCGACAAGCTTTGGATCGCCAATCTTTTCAGCTACTGCCGGAAAAGACTTGTCGAATCCAGTCCACTCTATCTCGTCGACCTTCTTGAACAGCGGCGCGTCCGTCTTCAATGTCGCGAGAGTCTTGAAGAGAAGCGCCAATTCCTGATTGGAGCCGAGCACTTCGGGAGGAAAGTCTTCGATGTGACCATGCTTTTCGATTAGTCGCGCCGCAGTCTTGGCGCCGCATCCCTGAATTCCGGGATATCCGTCGGCAGCATCTCCAACGAGTGCGAGATAGTCGGCAATGTATTTCGGAGCTACACCGAACTTCTTCTTCACGCCGTCTTCGTCGCGAATAGCCCCGCTTTTCCGGTCAACTTGCACGACGCGATCTCCAACAACGCTCTGCGCGAGATCCTTGTCGGGGGTCCATATGCTGACCTTCTCGACGCGCTTGTCCTTTGCGGCAAGGAACGCCGCTGAAGCAAGCGCATCGTCAGCCTCGAGCTCCACCATCGCCCATGTTGCCACGCCCATCGACGTCAGAGAATCCTCGAGAGGTATGAACTGCTTCCACAGCGCGCGATCTATTCCCTCCCCGGTCTTGTAGCCATCCCACAAATCGTTTCGAAACGATTCAATGACATGATCTGTCGCCACACCGATGTGAGTCGCACCCGTCTCCAGCATCTGAACGACTGTGCGCAGCACACCAAGCACTGCGCCAAAAGGCGGATCAGTCTTGCTGAACCGCCGGATACCATAGAAATGGCGAAACAGCTCGTAAGTCCCGTCCAGCAGATGGACGATCATAGTTGAGCACCGGCGCGAGCCAGAAGAACGTCTTTCTCGCGAGCATTCTGAGTAAGAGATGCTGCGCGCTCGAATTCTTCCCGCGCCTCATCCTTTCTGCCGAGCCGTGCAAGAAGATCCCCGCGAACAGACGGCAGCAAATGGTAATCCTGAAGTGATT
>JBKPNY010000346.1:0-3055 GCA_046732835.1 Gemmatimonadota bacterium
AAGTTAAGGAGCTTCTAACGAACTCGCTTCAACAGCTTCGGTCGCGTTCGTTGACGTTAACGACTGATTGGAACTTCAGAATGAATTATTCAGCGGACGGAGGGATATTAAGTGTCGCGCAAGTTCAATGTCAACGAAGACTTTTGGCATGCCCTGACTGTCAGCGCTTTGGTTCGCGCCGCTGTGCCGCCCGGTGTGCGGAAAGTCTCTGACTTTTCGTCGTGTGATGATCTGTGAGCGCATTGGTTCGCGCGGCACAGCCGCTCCCGGTGTGCGGAAAGTCTCTGACTTTCCGTCGCGCTTATTAGTTAAGTCGGGCTACGCCCGATTCGGGGCGCAGCCCCAGGATTAATTTCCGATCACCCGGAAGGCCATAGGCCTGCCGCACATCAGGCGGCACAGCCGCTCCGCTTACCAACTCTTCGCTGGCCGAAGAGACCTGGGCTTATCAATGACGGGTTTCGCCAACAATTAAAGCGATGGCATGTTTTAAAACAGGTGCGATGACGGCGAAGCTTTCGCTTACGGCTTTGGGCGAACCGGGCAAGTTTATGATCAAGGTGTTGGAGTAAACGCCGCAGACGCCGCGCGAGAGCATGGCCATGGGTGTGTTTTTCAAAGTCTCCATGCGCATGGCTTCAGCGAGGCCTGGTGCCTCGCGAGTGATCACTGCGAGCGTCGCTTCGGGTGTGTTGTCGCGCGGGCCGAGGCCGGTGCCGCCGGTGGTGACGATGAGGTTGATGTCTTCGCGCTCAGCGAATTTCTTTAGCGCTTCGGCGAGCGGATCGAGATCGTCGGACAGGACTTGGGTGGCGATGATCTCTGCCCCGAGGTCTTTGAGCAGACTAGCGAGTAGTTCACCGGAAGCGTCCTGGCGCTCGCCGCGTGAGCAGGCGTCGCTGACTGTGATTACAGTCGCTTTGATTGTGAGTTCGCGAATTTCTACTGGCATGACAATTACGTAAGAACCCACCCGCTACCGCAGCTACTGACCTCACAGCGCGCGCACCCTCTGCTCGCTGCTCACTGCTCACTGCCTACCGCCTACTGTTCCTCGCGTGCTCACGGAGCCAGCAATTGTCCATCACCACCAGCAAACCGGCAGCGTGCGCGCGTTGCGCGGCTGCATGATCGATGACACCGTCCTGTAGCCAGACTGCTTTTACGCCGAGCGCGATTGCTTCATCGACCGCCGCGCCGGCTTCGCTCGAGCGCCGGAACACATCGACCAAATCTATTTTGTCAGGAACGTCCGTTAACGTCGGGTAAGCTTTCTCTCCCAACACTTCGGTCTCGTTTGGGTTAACGGGGATCACTTTGTAGCCACGGCCGCGCATGTAGGAGGCGACGCCGTAGGAGGGACGGTACGGATCTGACGAGAGACCAACGACGGCGATCGTCTTGCAATCGTTAAGGATTTTTTTGATCGTCTCGGAACTGTTGATTTCCATCTGTCCCCCTGATTCTAATTTCACGAATCTCAGATTTGAAATTTGAGATCTCAGATAAAAACTCAAAGCCTCAAAACCTCAAGACCCAAACTCAAAACTTCAAAACTCTAAAATCAAAACTCAAAATTCAAAACTTAAAACTCATCAGGTCACCGCAGCGCCTACCGCATGCATCTCCTGCAACGATCTGACCTTGATCCCCGCTTCCGAGCCGCGCGCGCCAATCGCCTCAACAATCGCCTGCGCCCCGGTCATCGTAGTCACGCACGGCACGTTGTACTGCAACGCGGCCCGCCGGATCGCCTGTTCGTCGAAGTGTGAAGCGCGCCCGAGCGGCGTATTGATAATCAGCGCAATCTCTCCGCGCTTGATGTGATCGACAATGTTCGGACGTCCCTCGTTCACCTTAAAAACGTTTTCAACTTTCAGCCCAACTTCGCGCAGACGCTCTGCCGTGCCGAGCGTGGCAACAATTTCGAAGCCGAGTCGCGCGAGCTTGCGCGTTAGCACAACCGCCTGACCCTTATCCGCTTCGTTAACACTGATGAACGCTTTTCCAGTTTGCGGTAACGAAAGTCCTGCCGCGGTCATCGCCTTACCGTATGCCTCGCCGAAAGTTTCACCGACGCCCATTACCTCGCCGGTCGAATGCATCTCGGGACTAAGAATCGGATCCACGCCGGGGAATTTCGCAAAGGGAAACACGGGCGACTTGATGAAGAAGCGGCTGACGCTCAAATTCTCGGGCAAGCCAAACTCCGCGAGCGGCTGACCCGCCATCACCAGGGCCGCAATACGTGCAATCGGAACTCCTGTCGCTTTCGAAACAAACGGCACCGTTCGTGACGCGCGCGGATTCACCTCAAGCACATAAACGCGATGGTCTTTGATTGCGAACTGAATGTTCATCAGCCCGCGCACCGAAAGCGCGGTGGCGAGCAGACGCGTGTAGTGCTGCATCGTCTCAATGTGCTCCGGATCGATTCGCACCGGCGGCAGAACGCACGACGAGTCACCCGAATGTATGCCTGCCTCTTCGATGTGCTCCTGGATTGCGGCGATTACGCACGTTTTAGCATCGGCAAGCGCGTCAACATCAAACTCCGCCGCGCGTTCTAAAAACTTATCGATGAGCACCGGTCGATCGGGAGTGAAACCCACGGCGGTGCGCACGTAATCGTCGAGGCTTTCCTCATCGTAAACGATCGCCATCGCGCGTCCACCCAACACATAACTCGGCCGCACCAGCACCGGATACCCAATTTGCTCAGCGACGCGTTTCGCTTCTTCTCCCGTCGCCGCCATACCATTATCCGGTTGCGGAATTCCCAGCTCACGCAACAACGCCCCGAAGCGTTTGCGATCTTCGGCAAGATCGATAGCATCAGCCGCGGTACCGATGATCGGCACGCCCGCCTGGTGAAGTCTCATAGCGAGATTCAGCGGCGTCTGTCCGCCAAATTGGACAATCACTCCTTCGGGTTTTTCCACGTCCACGATGTTCATCACATCTTCAAAGGTGAGCGGTTCGAAGTACAGACGATCAGAGGTGTCGTAATCGGTGGAGACCGTTTCCGGATTGCAGTTGACCATGATGGTTTCAA
>JBKPNY010000347.1:0-18637 GCA_046732835.1 Gemmatimonadota bacterium
CAGAATCTTCACCTGCATCGGGTCCTACCTCGCCCCAGTACACAAAGCCCGTCTTCCTGTCGACAGCGATGCGGTAAGGATTGCGATGACCCATGCTGTAGATCTCGGGACGAGTCTTCGCCGTTCCTGGGGGGAAAAGATTTCCCATTGGAATTGTGTAGCTGCCATCAGGCTCGGGATGAATGCGAATGATCTTGCCGCGAAGGTCGTTCGTATTCGCTGAAGATTTCTGCGCATCCCATGGCATGCGACCGGGACGCTCGTCGATCGGTGCGTAACCACTCGCAAATGGATTCGAGTTGTCGCCGGTCGACATGTAGAGATTCCCCTTCGCATCGAAATCAATCGAGCCGCCGGTATGACAGCACTTGAGCCGCTGAGTTCCAACTTCGAGGAGAATTTTCTTCGATGAGAGCTCGAGCGAATCACCCTTCATGTGGAACCGTGCGAGCACATTCTTCGGCTCGGGTCCCGCTGGAGAGTAGTACATGTAGACGAAACCATTCGTCGCAAAATTCGGATCAGCTGCAAGACCGAGCAGCCCATCTTCTGCCTGAGAGCTGTCTGCGTACTTCGTGCTCACTGGGATTGTCGCGATCCGTTTCACTTTTCCAGTCGACGGCTTGTAGAGATTCACAAATCCGTGTCGCTCGACGAACAGCACTCGCTCGTCGGGGAGAACTGCGAGCTCTACAGGCTCGTTGAGATCGCTTGCAAGAACAACTTTCGTGAAGCGGTTCTCTTCGGGACGAGCGCGGGTGAAGTCGACGTTTGAGGTTCCGATTGCATAACGAAGTCCGCCGAGGAGGTGTTTTAGATATGGGGGCTCGGAGAATGTTGCCTCGGTGTGGCCCATGTTCGTATAGAACGCGCGGCCGCCATCGAAGTCGTGGAACCAGCTCATTGGATGATGATCGCCGTTTGTTCCGCCCTGATAGCTCTTCTCGTCGATATCGACAAGCACATGAATCGTCGGATCGATCGACTTGAAGTTGTAGAACTCATCTTCGCGTTCCCATGTGTCGGGTAAACCCTGTGTAGACATGTGAGTTTTGTCGACGACGCGAAACGTTCCCTTGCGGACGTTGGGATCATTCGGATGGCCGTTGAACCAGGCACCGGCGAGTCTGCCGTACCATGGCCAGTCATATTCGGTATCAGCCGCGGAGTGAATGCCCACGTATCCACCACCGGCCTGGATGTAGCGCTCGAAATCGTCCTGCTGTGCGGCGTCGAGCACGTCACCTGTTGTGTTGAGAAAAATCACTGCGCGGTATCGCGCAAGATTCTTTGATGTGAATGCACCGGCATCTTCAGTTGCGTCGACGCTGAATTGATTTTCCTGACCAAGCTTTCGAATCGCCGAGAGTCCGGCGGC
This sequence comes from Gemmatimonadota bacterium, assembly GCA_046732835.1. Classification (GTDB taxonomy): domain Bacteria; phylum Gemmatimonadota; class Gemmatimonadetes; order Gemmatimonadales; family Gemmatimonadaceae; genus UBA4720. The sequence continues at coordinate 1,379 of JBKPNY010000347.1, forward strand.
AATCGAGCTGTGCCGGTACCCAGCCGTTTTCGAGAAGACCAGCACTCGCGCATCCTGAGTGTGCGCCGTAAACGGGGCACTGACGGAAGCGACAAGGAGTACGAGCGCGACTACGAGGCGTTGCATGGGCAGTCGAGTCGAGATTGAGAGATCGGAGCCGGGCTATACTATATAGAATGCAAGAGGGAGGCGGAATGATGCGTGAGCAAGTCGTTCTAAGCTGGAGTGGAGGAAAGGACAGCAGTCTCGCACTTGCCGCTTTACAGGCTGATTCGCACTATCAAGTCGTTGGGCTCATCACGACCGTCACGCGTGAATATGAGCGAGTGAGTATTCACGGTGTGCGGCGTACACTTCTCGAATCTCAGGCAGCCGCCCTTGGGCTGCCGCTCTTTGAAGTTGAGCTCGATCCGCGTTCATCGAATGAATCGTATGAACGCGCTTTTCTTTTGGGGTTACACGATGTACGAGAGGTAATTCCCGAGGCGCGCCACATTGCCTTTGGTGACTTGTATCTTGCCGACGTTCGAGAGTATCGGGAGCGACTGCTTGGATCTACTGATTTCGCACCCCTTTTCCCACTTTGGGGCAGGGATACAAGGATGCTCGCTGAAGAATTCATTGCGGCCGGCTTTCACGCGACGCTCGTTTGTGTAGATACGGAACAGATATCTGGAGAGTTTGCGGGCATGGCATTCGACAGGAATCTGCTCAACACGCTCCCGGCAACCGTTGATCCGTGCGGTGAAGGCGGAGAGTTTCATACATTCGTATCGGCCGGGCCTGTTTTTTCCAGGGCGATTGGCTTTGAGATCGGTGAGAAAGTGCTACGCGACAATCGCTTTGCCTACTGCGATCTCATACCTGCTTCGGAAAATGGAGAGAAGAATGATTCGCAAACTGAAATCAGGTGAGTATCGGCTCTACTCTCGCAAGAAGAATCCTAAAACCGGCAAGCGGCGCAACCTCGGCACGTTCAAGAGTCGCGCTGCCGCCGAGAAACACGAAAAAGCGGTTCAGTTTTTCAAGCGACACTGAAGCTCGATCAGTCGCTCGTCATGATGAACAGCGGCGCGCCATCGAACTCATAGATCGGACGCAGACGATCAGTGTTGTAGTACTTCTTCACGTCGACGACCTTTTTCTCCGACGTCACGCTGGTGATCGGAACACTGTCGTAGAAGCCTTTGTGTACGCTGACAAGTCGCCCGTATTCCTTTTTCAGGATCAGGTCGAGCGCAAGGTTTCCAAACGCCATCGGAACGATCGAATCGAGCGCATCGGGATCACCTGAGCGAACGAGATAACCCAGTCGCTGGTTCACAACGTCGATACGGCGGCCATTGTTGTACTTCGGCGAATACTCTTTCATCGCCGCGGCGACCTTGTCGCCAATTCCGCCAAGCTTGCGGTGACCGAACATGTCGGTCTCTTCGCTTTCGAAGCTCATTCCTTCGTGAGTCTTGAGACTCGCACCTTCCGACACGAGCACCACCGAGTACTTCGATGGATTCCTGTTGTGATCGAACACCATCAGCTCGGTGAGATGCTCGACATCAGCGGCGTGCTCCGGAATGAGACAGCGATCGGCTGCACCGGCCATTGTTGGAAGAAGTGCAGTGAAGCCTGCGTATCTGCCGAAGACCTCGATCACGAGGAATCGCTCGTGTGATCCAGCCGACGTACGGAGGCGATGCGTGAGCTCGATAGTTCGAGTGACACAGGTGCTGAAGCCGATGCAGTAATCGGTGCCGTACACGTCGTTGTCCATTGTTTTCGGACACGCGACGACGTGCAATCCCTCATCGTGAAGACGCTTGCCGTAACTGAGCGTGTCGTCTCCTCCGATCGGAATCAAAACATCGACACCGATGTGCTCGAGATTCTTGAGAACATCCTTGGTGATGTCATTGACCGGCTGATCGTATCCATTCAGATGCGGCGGAACTCTGCCAAGTGGCAGGTGACTCGGCCGCGTTCGCGATGTGTGGAGGAACGTTCCACCGGTTCGACCTGCGCGATTTACAATCGCCTCGGAAAGATCCGCAATGCACTCGGAGTTGTCGGCGCCGTGTGTTCGATCGTAGTCGACGAGTCCTGCCCAGCCTCGGCGAATACCAATGACGCGGTAACCTTCACGCAGCGCGCGAATAGTGATCGCCCTGATTGCGGGATTGAGGCCGGGCACATCGCCGCCTCCGGTCAGAATTGCGATCGTACCTTTATTGCTTGCCATGCCTCTAAACTACCGCAACGGCGCGCGTGTTCCAGATAGCGCCGGCACTACTATAGTAGTAGCGTAAACCCGATGAGCCTCAGAACCGAGCGACTGCTGCTTGTTCCGTTCACTCCGGAACAATTGATTGCGCTGATAGAGGCCCCTGAGGAGTTCGAGGGATTGTCAGGGTTCCCAGCCGCCATGGGCTTGCGTGAGTTTTACGTCTCTGGCGAGGTGGATCCCGGCTGGCTGGCACAACTCAGGAGTGTGCGAGCTCCAGATCCGTGGAGCCTTGGGTTCGCTGTGGTTGACACTGACTCGGGATCGGCAATCGGGAGTGCGGGATTCAAGGGTCCGCCGGATCGGGATGGAATCGTCGAGATAGCGTACGGAATTGTGCCGTCATGTGAGGGGCGCGGTTATGCAACGGAAGTTGCGAAAACTCTCACCCGGTATTGTTTCGATAATGGTGCGCGCCAGGTGCGTGCGCATACTTTGCCGGTGACCAATGCATCGAACCGGGTTCTCAAAAAGTGTGGATTTGACTTTGTCGGCGAAGTGAACGACCCTCAGGACGGCCTTATTTGGCGATGGGAGCGTTCTCATGATGCATAAGCAGGATGGATCGAAGTGGATTGCTGTTGTCATCCTCGCGCTCGCGCTGCTCAATGGATGTGCGAGCAAATCGCAGACGGTTGACGTGGCTGCACCTGCTCCGCAGCTGATGTCACCCCAGGACCTTCAGGCACTTCCGAGCCGGGCGGCTGATTTCCGAATCACTTATGGATCTGATTCGAGTCAATTTGGAGAGCTTCGAGTGCCGGCCGGTGCAGGACCGCATCCGATTGCGATTCTGATACACGGTGGCTGTTTCAAGGCGATGTATGCGACGCTCAAAGATCTCTCGCCTATGGCGGACGCGCTCAAAGAAAATGGAATCGCAACCTGGAACATCGAGTATCGTCGGCTTGGACACCCTGGTGGTGGCTGGCCAGGGACATATCTCGATGTGAGTCGTGCTGTCGATCATCTGCGCACAATAGCAAGCGAGCACCAACTCGATCTCAATCGGGTAATTATTGTCGGTCACTCGGCCGGGGGTCATTTGGCGATGTGGGCGGCATCTCGCTCTCGTGTACCGAGTAGCAGTGCGATTCATACTGACAACCCGCTTCCGGTTCGCGGCGTTATCAATCTTGCCGGCCCGATCGACATGACAGCGAACATTCAAGGATATGAAGGTCTTTGTCGTGATACGGTCATTACTTCACTAATGGGCGGAACTCCTCAGGCAGTTCCAGACCATTATTCGAGTGCTTCGATCAACAAGCTTGTACCGTTTGGGATACCCCAAGTCGTGGTCGTCGGCGAGTTCGAGGAGTTTCTTCCGCGGTCGATTGCCGAGTCATATGTGCAGGCGGCCAGGAAGGCGGGCGACCAGGCTCGGTTGATCGTGATCCCGCGAGTGGGTCACTTTGAAATTGCGAGCCCGCGCGCGTCACCGTGGCAGCAGGTTTTGTCGACTGTGCGAGCTTTACTCGACGGTAAGCTACCTCAGTAGACGCAACTGGAGTGGAATCAAAGTCCGCGGGAGTAATCGCATTTGCGATCTTGGGCGGCGCCGGCGGCACAGCAATCATGCACTGGTAAAAGCCTCATGCGTTACATCGCAGTCTTGCTTGGATTAGCGCTCGTTGCGGCGCCGGTTAATACAAAAGCTCAGAATCAAAATGCGTTCGAGCCTCTAAGTATCCCTCCGAAATCTGCAGGAACTTGTCAGAGCGGCTACAGCGTGCGCGCACAACCCGATATGGGGAGGGGAGTAAAGAGGGTGGGCCTTCTCATGACCGCGATTGAGCCAACACGCCGCCGAGCACTCAACGTATTCATCGTCAAAGACAAACCCGTTTTGTTTTCCGAAATGACCTTTGTTTCGAGCGGAATGCTTACCAGCTCCGACGATCACGTGCTCGCCAGATTCGATTCACTCGGCCATGTAACTGGATTTCATTCGCACGGCATAACTCAGTTTCCAGACTCGACACCCGGCAAACTCGATACAGCATTCCTTCGCCGAATGAGCGAGAGAGCGGTAAGCAAAGGCACGCGTGAAGCGCTAGATCAAGCGTCAGCACGCAAAGTTGAAACGCTGGCTGCGTGGCTCCGGAAGCGCTGTTCTTGATCGCACGAGTGCAGGGAAACTCAAAGAGGAAATAGACGTAGGATAAAGCGTGACGAGCCGCGCATTAGCCGTATCGGTGCTGGCAGGTATCGCGATTCTGGCAGGCGTTGCCGGTTATAGAGTTGTGCAGTCGCGCGGATTGTACGCACCAGAAGTACAAATCCAGAAGGAAGACTACGCCGCGGCCCGGCAACACTTCCGTACAAAGCTGGTTCGAGTGGCCGGCTCCCCGCAGCACGAGATGATCGTCCTCCAGCCTCCATCTTATGTCGACGTTGTCGACTATCCATCTGGCAATCTCAATTTGAAAGCGTGGATTGCCGGAAATCGAGATTCAGGACATAAGCTCCCCGCTGTTCTCTTTCTTCACGGTGGGTTCGAGCTCGGTGCAGCCGATTGGGAAATGGCCCTTCCGTACTGGGAAGCCGGCTTCGTATTGATGATGCCAATGCTGCGCGGTGAAAACGGACAGGCCGGCGCGTTTTCTTTCCTGTACGATGAAGTCGATGACGTGATCGCCGCCGCGGAGTATCTCGCAAAACAACCCTCAGTAGATTCGACCCGGATTTTTCTGGCTGGACACAGCGCAGGTGGAACATTGACGCTACTGACAATTGAGGCATCGAACCGCTTTCGCGCGGCAGCATCGTTCGACGGGTCGGTGGATCAACAGCTGCTTTACAACGGCAGTGCCTCCAAGCCAGGCAATCATCCCGAGGTGGTCTTCGATCCCAAAGACTTACGAGAGCTTCAGGTTCGTTCGCCGTTAGCGTATGTGCGCAGCGTAAAATCGCCAGCTCGACAATTCATCAGCCAGGAAGCATCCGTTATCGGCTTCCGTCCCAGCGAGCGTTTCACAAAGATTGCGAGAGAGCGCGGCATTGATGTCAGAACCAAACGCGTGTTGGGGAGTCACATGTCGCACGTCGCGCGAGCAATGCCTCAGAGCATCGAGTTCTTCAAGCAACAGATGGGAACGCAGTCCGCGCAATCGCTGCATGAGCGAAAAGTGCCGCCGCTCAAGCCAAGTCTCATCGGCAACACAACTTTTGTTTTGCAGGGACACGACAGCGCTCGTACAGTAGCTCTGGCAGGGTCTTTCAATGGGTGGGACTCGCAGCATATCCTGTGCGGGAAACAAAACGTGCAATGGATTTGCCGTATTGATCTTCCCCCTGGAAAATATCTATACCAGTTCGTGGTTGACGACACATGGATCAACGATCCACGGAATCCTCTGCTCGAGGATAGCGGTAATGGAGGCGATGCTTCAGTGATTGTAAAACAGTAAATACGACTTTCCGGTATTAAACCCGGCCGCAATTAGCGGCATCCTATGGGTGTCCAATAACCGGAGCTCCCATGAAGCGGTTCGCGATCGGCGCCACACCAGCCGCACTCGTTGCATTCGTTGCCGGCTTTACCTCATTTGGCGGCTGGGCCGTTGTGAGCGTCGCAAAAATTCCCGACGGATGGGTAGCAGGAAAACCGCTTCAGCTCACATGGCAGGCGAAACAGCACGCCGTCACTCCTCTCTACGGACTCAAGCCAACGATCGAAGCACGATCGGGATCCACAGTCATTGAAGGCACTACCTGGGAGTTCAATGAAAATGGAACCAGAGGTTATCGCGGACGTCTCACATTCCCGAGCACGGGCGAGTGGCAGGTGACCATCAATAGCGGATTCGGCAAAAGCAAGGCAGTGCTTGTTCCGTGGACCGTGTACGATTCCGAATCAAAAATTCCAAACTTCTCCGACGCAGAACGCGGTCGCCGCATGTTCGCGTCGCTTGGATGCGTGTCGTGTCACGTACACCGAGACGTGGACATCAAAGGACAGCTCAGCGATTTCGGTCCTGATCTGAGCGAGAAAAAACTTCCAGCTGAATATCTCGCAAAATTCCTCGCAAATCCTTCGATCAAGCCGCCCACCAACGGAAAGCAGATGCCGAACCTGCAATTGAAGGGCAAAGACATTCCCGCTCTAATCGCATTCATCAACTCGGACAGACGCATTACAGCAAGATGACTCTTGAGAGTTCTCCGACAGGCTGCGCATAATTACAAGTGGACTGAACGGAGATCACGATGGCCGATTCAACTCAAGCTGCGAGCGTGATGCTCAAGCTTTACGAGCTTCGCACTGAGCCCGAGCTGCGGCGCGCACGCTCGTGGTTTGCATTCGAGTTTCATCCGTCTTCTGCACGCGACATTCTCTCTACGTGGCTCGGTCCGGGACACGAGAGTGCACCGTATCGCATGGTGACAACGTACTGGGACATGGCGGCGTCACTCGTTGTCGCTGGCGCAATCCCCGCGGAGATGTTCAATGAAGGCAACACTGAACACTTCGCAGTCTTCGCGAAGATGCAGCCATTCCTTGCCGAAGTCCGCGCAGCCACTGATTACCCGGATTATCTGGTGAATCTCGAGCGCGTCATTGAAATGAAGCCGCAATCGGAACAAAGAGTTGCGATCTTCGAACGGTATATGACTCGCCAGCGCGCACTTGCAGCTGACGGCAGACAGAAGCCGATGTATCCGGAGAAGAATCTGCCGTCCTAGGTCAGACGCCGAATTGTCTCAGGTGATGATCGGTATGGCGGTAGCCGAGCACGCCCCAGGCTTGCGGGCTGAGGATTCCGAATGCCGGATGTTCAGGAAATTTCCGATTTCGATGATCAGTCTCGAAATTCTCGATGTGCCGACGTAGTACGTCAATCTCGCCTGACCACTCTGAAGGCAAACGCTCGAGAAGCTCCTTTGCGGTTGGAACACCTTTGGGAAAAGGCAGCCAATAAATGGCGAGCTGCTTAACAGGAGTAAAGCGCAGAAAGTTGTTCCGCGGCGCGGTCTGAAGCTCTCCATTGGCCATCAACATCCAGCCAATGCAGTGAGAAACCATTTGCGGGGCATTCATTTTACCCCAAAGTGGCGTTGCGTCCGGCCTCAGATCGTCGAGCCGCTTCATCAGTTCCTGGCGCGACTCGCGGCTCCATAAGGTTTTCTGCATTCTCAAGACCAAGATAATACTCTAGCTTTGGCGAGTGGCCCCAAATCCAAGCACGGCTGAGTTCCTGAAGCCCGGACAAAGCCTGGGCAGATACCGCCTTCTCGAGCTGATCGGAGAGGGCGGAATGGGCTCCGTCTGGAAAGCCCATGACGACAACCTCGACCGGGATGTCGCCATCAAGATGCTCCTGCGCGGCACACTCGGCCACGCCACCCGGCGCGAACGGTTTCGCCGCGAAGCGCTGGTCCTGTCGCGTCTGTCACACCCCGGTGTCGCGACCATCTTCGACTTCGACGTCCAGGAAGGATTCGACTTTCTGGTCATGGAGTACGTCGCGGGAGGCACACTCGAAACGCGGCTGCACAGCGGTCCGCTGCCGATTGCGGAAATTCTGAAAATCGGAAGTGCAATTGCCGAAGCACTCGACAATGCACATCGGCACGGAATTCTTCATCGCGATCTGAAACCGGGAAACATTGTCTTCACTGCTGACGGACATCCGAAGATTCTCGATTTCGGAATCGCGGTGCTCCTGTCAGGAGACAAGAGCTCGGGTCGCATGACAACCCCGGGAATGATCGTTGGATCACTTCCATATATGGCACCCGAGCAATTGTTCGGCGAAGCAGACGACGCACGCACGGATCTCTACGCACTTGGCGTACTTCTCTTCGAGATGACGACAGGGCAGCGTCCCTTCGTGAAGGACAGGCCCGAGTCGCTGATGTTCGCGATCATCAACACAACCGCACCGACGATCAGGTCGCTTCGCCCCGATGCACCTGAAGCACTCGAGCGATTGATCACCGAGTGCCTGAAAAAGCAGCCGGCGCAACGACCTGAATCAGCAGGTGTAGTCGCTCAAGCGCTTCGTGGAATCAGAGATGGTGTGCCGAGTGGTGCGCTGCCACTGCAGGCGCGCGATGTGATCAGCTCGGTTGCAGTGCTGCCGCTCAGAAATCTCTCTAACGATTCCTCTCAGGAATATTTCGCGGATGGAATGACGGAATCGATCATCTCCGATCTCGCGCGCATCAAGGCATTGCGCGTGATCTCGCGAACATCGGTGATGTCGTACAAGGGCTCAGCGAAATCATTACCTGATATTGCACGCGACCTGAATGTCGACGCAGTCCTCGAAGGATCCGCGCTGCTTGTAGGAAAACGTGTGCGTGTGTCGGTGCAGCTGGTATCTGCACGCACCGATGAAACGCTGTGGTCGGACAGATACGATCGCGATCTCGAGGATGTTCTGTCACTTCAGAGCGAGCTCGCAGAGAAAGTTGCTCGCGAGATCGAGATTCAATTATCGCCGGGCGAAGCAACACAGCTCGCCAAACGCGAAGCCGTAAATCCGGAGGCGCATCTCAATTATCTCAAGGCACGCCACGTTCTCACCTCGGGATCGATGGATGCAGCGGAAGCTGCGCACAGGTACGTGATGAAAGCTCTGGAGATAGATCCGAATTACGCGCTCGCATGGTGCGCGCTTGCCGACTCGATCACGTGGGCGGCAATCCGCGGAATCCTGGAGCCTGTATCTGCGATGAAGGAGGCGATCGACGCCGTGAACAAGGCGCTCGAGCTCGATCCGAATCTTGCGGATGCGCATGCGTCGAAGGGACTCATCCTGACGCACTCGAACGAAATGGCTGAAGGGCTTCAGTCTCTACAGCGTGCCGTGGAGCTCAATCCTGGTCACTCCGCCGCCTGGAATCTGCTTGGCCGTGCGTTGTATTCGTACGAGCGGTTTCCCGAAGCGCTGGCAGCTATGGACAAGTCGGTGATTCTCGATCCCGTTTCGATGCTCGCGTACACAGGTGCCGGCGATGCGTATTACTTCGCACGGGAGTACGATAAATCAATTCTGAATTATCGACTCGCTCTCGAGCTTGACCGGCGCTTTGATGGAGCACACAGTGGTCTGGCGAGATCGCTCGAAGCGATTGGTCAGTTCGATGAAGCTCGCAGGGCGTATGAAGAATGCCGTCGTCTTTCGAGCGGAGTCACGGTGGCCGATTTCGGCCTGGCGCATCTCGCCCAGGCAATGGGAAATGAAACTGAGGCGCGAAGGGCCCTCGCAGAGCTGACTGAAGCGCGAAAAACGAGAGTCATCTCCGCGTTTTCGATTGCGGTGTTGCACGCTAGTCTTGGGGATATCGATGACGCATTCGAATGGCTGGAAACCGGGGTCACGGAAAAATCTCCGGCCCTCCTTCTGCTTCGAGTTCATCCTCGTCTCGATCCGATACGAAACGATCCGCGTTACTGGCCTCTCGTCGAGAAAGTAGGACTGGGTGATCCATCATGAGTGAGCGCCGATTCAGCGAAGAAGAAGTCGCCGAGATACTCAAGAATGCTGCGGAGGTGCAGTATTCGGACAACCCGCAGATGACAATTGCAAACGGGTTGACGCTTTCCGAGCTCAAGGAGATCGGGCGTGAGGTCGGGATCTCACCCGAGGCAATGCAGCATGCTGTCCGACGGCTCGACCCGGCTACACCGCCGACACGCACGTTCCTTGGATTTCCAGTAGGTGTCGGGAGAACTACCGAGCTTGATCGCAGTCTCTCCAATGAAGAATGGGAGAGACTGGTAGTTGAGCTTCGTCAAACGTTCGATGCGCGTGGAGTAATAAGGCAGGACGGCTCACTTCGGTCCTGGACGAATGGCAATCTGCAGGTTCTTCTCGAGCCTACCGCAACGGGACAGCGTCTCCGCATGAAGACGGTGAAGGGAAGTGCGGAGGGGCTCATTGGCGGCGGGATTGCGCTGTTTCTGGCTGGCGGAGTATTGACCGTTGCTGCACTTGTGAAAGGTGTAGTGATGACTGATACCGGCCTTATCGCTGCGTTGGCATCCATGATTGGAGGCGGGCTGGTGATGTTTGGCGGAGGAGCCTTCAGTCTGCCGGGCTGGGCAAGGCTTCGGCGACGGCAAATGGATCAGATCGCTGAGCGAGCCGAGGAGATGGCTCGAGATCGATCAACTCTGCCGGATATTCCTGCGAGCTGAAGCACGCGACGCAATCCAGATCAGTCCTCCAACTGCGAGCATAACAGGAAGAAACCAGGCTTGATCGAGCTTTCGTGTGCTCAGCAGCCATACACCAAACGCGATACCAAGCATTGCCATAACATTGCCGCCTGGCGTTCGGAATGTTTCGGGCACACCGTGTTTTTTTCTCAGCGCGATGAGAGCAGCACATGTCGCGATGAAGTAGCACAGTCTCACGATCGCACTGAATGTCACAAGCTTTTCGAAGCTGCTCACAAGCCCGAGCCCGAGTGCAACTACAGAATTGATGACGATCGACACGTGCGGCGTACGAAACGTGTGATGCACTCGCCCGAAGATTTCCGGAAGCTCACCGCGAGTCGACATCGCGTAAATGATCCTCGGCGTCATTAATGAAAACCCGATGAGCCATCCGTAGACCGAAATGATCACCGCGATGCCGCCGAGTGTAAGGCCGACGGGTCCGAATAATTCCCGGAGCGATTCGGCTATGGGCGCCTTGCTCGCTGCTGCGTTTGGCAGAACACCAACTACCGCAACCTGAATCAGGCAATAGATGATGGTTATTATCAGCATCGCAACGATTAGGGCGAATGCAGTGTCTTTTTTGGGATCCCGTGACTCACTGCATGCGACGATGGCCGATTCAAATCCGCCATAGCCGAACATCAGGAGTAGAACTGCCTCAGTCCATTTCGGCTCCGCGACAGTTTGTGTCGCAACCACAGATCGGTCGAAGTGAACTAGTCCGAACAGAATCAGAACGACAAGCGGAAGCAGCTTCGCAATCGTGAATACATTGACGGTCCATGCTGCCTGACGAACTCCGATGACGTTTACGATTGTCACGAGCAGCATCACGGCGATCATGACAGCAGCTCTGCCCGCCGGAGTTCCGGCCGCTGGAACCAGGGGCGCAAAGTACCCGCTCAGCACATTGAGAACCGCAGCCGCGGAGAAGATGCGGGCCCAGATGTGAAGCCATCCAATCTGGAATCCGAAGGCCGGCCCGAACGCCTCGCGCGTGTATAAATACGGCCCGCCGGGATCGTCGAATCGACTTCCGACCTCCGCAAAACAGAGGACGATTACGAGAATCCCGACCCCGGCGATTAGGACGGTGAGCGGGCTCCATTTCCCCGCAAATCCGGCAAGCGTGGACGGCAGGCCGAATACGCCGCTGCCTACGACACTGTTGACCACTGCGGCGGTAAGCGCCCAGCGCCCAATGGCACGAATCAGTGTTGGACGGCTTCCAGTCACGGGGGATAAAAATACGCTACTCCCCTTACGCCGCCCGTGCAGAGCGATACTTTCGACGGTGACAACCATTCATGGCCAGGAGGCCAGAGGGTTCCCCCATGTCGAATCTGATCGACACAAAAACCGCACGTCGCGGCTTTCTCAGCCGCATTGCAGCAGGAGCTGCGGCAATTGGACTGAGCAGCTCGGTTCCATCAGCTCTCGCGGCGGAAACGCCGCCTGCATCGCCTGACCCCGCGCTCGACGCATGGCTCGGAAAGATCAAGGGCAAACACAAGATGGTTTTCGATGTACCGGAGCCGAACAGCGGGTTCGGGGCAATCTGGCCGCGCATCTATATGAATACGATGCAGGCTACGTATCCCGGTGAGAGTGTGACGCCAGTTGTGATTCTTCGCCACGCCGGAATCCCGCTCGGAATGAATGATGCCTTGTGGGCGAAATATCATCTCGGCGAAATGTTCAACATCAAGGAAGGTGATACGCCGGCCACGAAGAACATTTACGCGACGATCACGAATCTCCCGCTTCCTGGTCTTGGAATCTCCGAGCTTCTGAAGTCGGGGACGCTCGTTGGCTTGTGCGATGTTGCACTGACCGTTTACAGCGCGGGCGCCGCTCCGAAAATGAACATGACTGCTGACGCGGTGAAGAAGGAGTGGATTGCGGGTCTGCTCCCCGGCATTCAGGTCGTACCGTCGGGTGTGTTCGGCGTCGCGCGCACGCAGGAGCTTGGCTGCGCGTACTGCTTCGCTGGCTAGTCTGATCCTGCAGCCTTGGAGGGGCATTAGTAGCAAAACGCTACTAATGTCCCTCCTTGTATTTTGCAGCTTTGGATGCTCCCGCGCCAATCCGGAAAGGAAAACGCTCCGCTGGGGCGGTGACGCCGAGGGTGGGGCGCCGTTCGTTGAAGCAGATCCGGCAGATCCATCGAAGGTTCGCGGGTTCGACGTCGAGATTGCGGGGATGATCGCGCATGGATTGAATCGCGATCCGGTATTTGTTCAGACGGCGTGGTCGTCTCTCGAGGCGTCGGTTGAGCGCGGGGATTTTGCGGTTGGACTTTCGGGGCTTGAAGATCGTCCTGCGCTGCGTGAGAGACATGCAGTATCGCTTCCTTACTACGAGTTCCACGAAGTCCTCGCAGTGCGTCCCGCCGATTCCTCTCGCTACAGAAAGCTCTCTGACCTCGCGAATCATAAGGTCGCCACACTTGGCGCAACGATGGCGTATCAGCTTTTGCTCGATGCGCAGCGTGACCAAGGTGTGATACCAGTCTCGTACGACGACGACATCCATCCGTACTCTGATCTCGTTGCCGGTCGAGTAGATGCTGTTCTCCTCGACAACATCATCGCTGATCGATCTCTTCGGCGAACTCCAGGGTTTGTTGTGCAGCCCGTGCCTGTCGCGACTGGATACTACGTTGCTGTGTTCGCGAAATCGAATGCCGCTCTTCGAGATTCAGCCGATGCGATTCTTCGGGCACGGATGAAGGACGGCTCGCTCGAGAAGACGTTTCGTGACTGGGGAGTGTGGGACTCGACACAGGTGGGGCATTTTGCGCGCGTGTTGGAAAGAGAAGAACAGAACCCCAGCCTTAAGCCATCAGCTCAGAAGCCATCAGCCGGAAGCTCGGTCGCCAGCTATCTCCCCGCTTTGATACGCGCCGCCGGGATTACACTCGCTTTGTCATTTCTCGCGATGGCTCTCGCAGTATTGGTTGGAGTGCTGGTCGCTGCAGGAAGAGTGTATGGGCCTGTGTGGGTGCGAGCACCGCTCACCATTTATGTAGAAGTGATTCGCGGAACCCCGCTGCTCTTGCAGCTGTTCGTGATCTACTATGGATTGTCGTCGGTCGTTAAACTGCCAGCGTTCCTCGCTGCTGTGATCGGACTCGGGCTCAACTATGCCGCGTATGAATCGGAGATTTATCGCGCCGCGCTGAAAGCAATTCCGCGAGTGCAGCTCGAGGCAGCGCGAACTCTCGGATTCTCGGAGCTGCAGATACTGCGACTCGTGCGCGGACCGCAGGCGCTGAGACTTGCGCTCGCCCCGATGACGAATGATTTCGTTGCGCTTCTCAAGGATTCGTCGCTCGTCTCGGTGATCACTGTCGTCGAGCTGACCAAGCAGGCGGCGATTTACGCGACGAATGTTGGAAGCTGGGTTGTTCCCGGAATTCTCTGCTCGCTCATCTATCTGGTATTCTCGCTTCCGCTTTCGCGTTATGCGCGGCGTCTCGAGAGCAAATGGAGCGTTGCATGAGCGCGCTTTCAATTCGGGACCTCGAAGTCACGCGCGGTCAGCACCGAGTTCTAAAGGGTCTGGATCTCGACGTCGATGCTGGTGAGATCGTAGCGTTGATGGGATTGTCCGGCGCGGGAAAGACAACAGTTCTGCGCGCAGTCGCGGCACTTCAACCGTTCAGCGCCGGGTCGATTGTTCTCGAAGACGCATCGCTCAAACCTGGTCCGCTTCCACCACAGTCCAGACTGGGTGCGCTTCGCTCCAAAGTCGGGATGGTATTTCAGGAGCATGCGCTGTTCGAGCATCTCACTGTTCTCGACAACGTGACGCTGGCTCCAATTCATGCGAGGGGATGGACACGCGAGAAAGCGAATGGAGCCGCGATGCAGTGGCTCGAGTCGCTTGGCGTATCGGAGAGAGCGAGTGCATTCCCGCGGCAGCTGTCCGGCGGGCAGGCTCAGCGTGTCGCAATTGCTCGCGCGCTCGTGCTGGATCCTCATCTCCTCCTCATGGACGAGCCTACTTCAGCGCTCGATCCCGCGCGACGAATTACACTTGCAGCTGCGCTCAGAGAACTGACAAATGGTGGACGCGCATTGCTGATCAGCACACATGACTCAGATTTCGCAAAAGCATGTGCAGACAGAATCGTAAATCTGGCAGATGGCCAAATAGCCGAGGAACAATCATGAGAATCGCTGTAGCGGGTTTGATGCTTCTCACGGGATGTCACGTGAACGTCAACATCGGAACTCCGGAAACCTCGAAGGTAGTTCCGGGAATCGAGGCATTTCTTTCTGATGTTCCTTACGCGCTTCGCGGAAAGCGCGTGGGGCTGATAACGAATCAAAGCGCGATAGACAGATCGCGAACCCCCGACATCGATCTCATCGCCAACAGCAAGGATCTCAAGCTCGTCGCGCTGTTTGCGCCGGAACATGGAATTCGCGGTGTCGAAGCAGCGGGCGCAAAGATCAGCGACGAAGTCGATTCGAAGACTGGTGTCCCTGTTCATTCACTCTACGGCGGACAGGATCGCGCACCAAATGAAGCGATGCTCAAGGACGTCGATGTTCTCGTCTATGATCTGCAGGAAGTCGGTGGCAGAACGTGGACATACGTGTCGACGATGGCATTGTCGATGGAAGCTGCGAAGAAAAAAGGAATTCCATTTGTCGTCCTCGACAGGCCGAATCCAATCGGTGGTGAAATCGTCGAAGGCGCACTCGTTGAGGAAGGGTTCAAATCTTATGTCGGGATGTATCCTATTCCTGCCCGACACGGATTGACGGTCGGTGAGCTGGCGAAGCTGTTCAATGAGAAGTACGGGATTGGCGCCGATCTGATGATCATCAAAGCGAAGAACTGGAATCGCTCGGAGTGGCTGGATCAGACGGGACTACCGTGGACCAATCCGTCGCCGAATCTGAGATCACTCGCCGCGCTGAATGACTATCCGGGGACGGTGTATTTCGAAGGGACAAATCTCACCGAAGGTCGCGGGACCGATCGACCGTTCGAGCAGATCGGTGCACCGTATCTCGACGCGCCGAAAGTCGCCGAAGCGATGAATCGGAAAAACCTGCCGGGAATTCGGTTCGAGGCGATCACAATGCCCGTCGCACCCTCAGCAGCCAAATATCCTGGCGTAACTATTCCTGCGATTCGATTCGTCATCACAGATCGACAGGCATATCGTCCGGTCCGAACTGCGCTCATCCTTATCGACGAGATTCATCGAACGCATCCAAACAATTTTGCCTGGAGGCCGTCCATCGACCGGCTCACAGGCACTGACAAGGTGAGAGCGGCAGTCGAGAACGGACAGCTTGCTCCATTACTGGCGCAATGGGACAAGGAAGCCGCAGAATTCAAGGAGATGAGCAGGAAGTTTTTCCTTTATTGACGGCAGGTTGTTCGTGAAAAAATTCCAGCTGTTCGCGTTGATCGTTCTGCTGTGGTCACCTTCAGCAGCATCTCAGTCGCGCGTCGTGAAAGCATCGAAGCCGAACATCGTCATGATCCTGATGGACGACTTAGGCTATGGTGACATTGGAAGCTATGGCGCTCCCGATGCGAAGACTCCGAACATCGATCGCATCGCGCGCGAAGGTGTGAAGCTCACCGACTTCTACGCGAATGCTTCGAACTGTTCGCCTACAAGAACGGGGTTTATCACCGGCCGATACCAGCAGCGGTACGCTATTGAATGGCCGCTTGGAGCTGTCGATGGCGATTCTGCACGTGGAGTGCTGCCTTCAGAGAGCTCCCTGCCACGCCTTCTAAAGAATGCAGGGTACGCCACGGGATTGATCGGCAAGTGGCACCTTGGCTGGGAGCCGAAGTTCTCGCCGAACCGTCACGGGTTCGATGAATTCTGGGGATTCTTAAGCGGCTTCGACGATTACTACAACCACATCGGCGAGTACGATCATCACGATCTCTATCACAATGAGACCGAGATCAACGACACGACGTACCTGACGGATTTTTTCACTGCGCATGCGAAGTCGTTCATCGAAGCGCACAGAAATGAGCCTTTCTTTATGGAAGTGTCGTACAATGCGACGCACTGGCCATTTGAGAGGCCGGGTCACAGGCCGGCTCAGGGCTCGACCGCAATGCAGAGCATGGTGCGCACCGGCACGCGCGCCGACTATGTCGCGATTCTCGAGCGGGCTGATCAGGGCGTTGGAACTATTCTGGCAACGCTTGACCGGCTCAATCTTTCGAATAACACCCTCATCATTTTTACGAGCGACAACGGCGGAGAATGGCTTTCCCGCAATGCGCCGCTCTTTCATCGCAAGTCTACGTTGTGGGAGGGCGGAATTCGTGTTCCGCTGCTGATGCGATGGCCAGGTAAACTTCCTCGTGGAGTTGTATCGAAGCAGGTCGGGATCACGATGGATCTCACAGCGTCAATTCTTGCTGCGGCGGATGCATCGCTCCCCGCGACATACAAACCCGACGGAATCAATCTCATTCCACCGGTGCAGAGCCGCCGTGTTCAGGACCGGACTCTTTTCTGGCGAATCACAACACTCGGGCGAAATCAGCGTGCGGTAAGGCAGGGCAACCTGAAATACCTTCGCGACGGCCAGAATGAGTTCCTGTACGACTTGAACACTGACATTGGGGAGCGGCACGATCTTGCATATGCGAGGTCAGAAATGCTGCCGGCATTCCGCAAGCTCGTTCAAGCGTGGGAAGCTGATGTCGATTCGAGCAGTTCAGCGCTCCGGCGGTAGATTAGACGTGCAATGAGCAACTTACTCGGCCGACTCGAGAATGGGCTTGCCGGACGCTATGT
>JBKPNY010000348.1:0-6000 GCA_046732835.1 Gemmatimonadota bacterium
GTTCCTGCTCGTTTACTCGCGAATCCGTCCGTACATCCTCTCTCTACAAAAACTGCTCAACACCTTGAAAGCGGTTAGCACTCCTCCATCAGCTTCAGGCGCAAGCGCTCGCAATTCCGCCGATCACAAATTACTACGTTGCGTTAGTTGCGGTACCTGGATACCAGCGGAACGCGCGATCGGCCGATCGCCGGTGTATTGTTCGCGAGAGTGTATGGAGAAGAAGTCGCGCGAGCAGGAGCGAAAGATCGCCGGCTGAGATCGTAACGTCCTAAAGACCGTCTAGGCCGGGGCAGTAGCCCGACAGTACGGGGCCACTCATCAGCATACTTGGGAGTGTTGCTACTGCTTGACCCACGAGAATTGCGCTCACCGTAGCCCTCCATGACTGTCGGGCTACTGCCCCATGCCGCGTCGCAAACTAACAGTTTGCGTTACAAACATCAGGACTGAGTTGCCGCCTCAACCGGCAGTAGATTGCCTGCCTCATGGATCGCCTTATCCGTATCAGTGAGGAAAAGAATGATCATGCCGGCGACGAAGAAGATGATCAGTGACAGCAACGCCTGCCGGTAGGAGCCCGTTGCCGCGACGACCGCGCCGAAAACCAGCGGTCCCAGCCACGAAGTCCCGCGCTCTGAAACTTCGTAGATACCAAAGAACGACGCCTCGCGTCCGGCGGGAATCATCCGCGAAAACAGTGAGCGCGAGAGCGCCTGCGAGCCGCCGAGAACAATTGCTATCACCACACCCATCAACCAGGCATCGCGAGTAGTACGCAGGAACGCGTACCCGTAGATCACAACGAAGGACCACAAGAGCAGCGAAACAAGGATCGCGTTCTTGGTGTTGATCGCGTAAGCCAGCCGTTCAAAAAGCAGCGCGCCGAAAATCGCGACGAACTGCACCATCAGAAAAATAAGCAGCAGGAACGACTGATCGGTTTTAAGGCCACGAGCAACGAAAAGCTCCTGAGCCATAAATACCGACGCCATGCTAATGACCGTCTGTATGCCGTCGTTGAAAAGTAAGTAGCCAATCAAATAGCGCAGTGTACTCCTCAGTCGTGCGAGTTCGCGAAAGGTTCGGCCCAACTCAGAGAAGCCGACCGTCAAATAAGTCTTTCCGGGAGGCAGTGTTCGCTCGGCGGCGCGAGTTTTCAAAGTTGCAAATGTGATCAGCGCAAATCCACCCCACCAAACTCCCGCGGATAACAACGAAAGCCGCACGGCCATGTAGGGGTCGATGCCGAGACGCGCGGCGTTTTTGACTAACAGGAAATTAAGCGCGAGCAGCAGGCCGCCACCCAGATAACCATATGCGAACCCGCGACTGGACACCTTGTCTCGCTGGTCTTCGGTGGTTATCTCGTTCAAAAAGCCGTTATACGAAACAATCGCGGCGCCGAAGCAAAGGTTGGCGACGATGAACAGCAGGCCTCCCATCCAGTAAAGTTCACCGGCAACGAAATACATCAGGCAGGTCGCTGCTACCGCGATGTAACAAAACAACGCCATCATTCGCTTTTTCAGATTTGAATAGTCTGCAATGCTGCCGAGAATGGGCAGCAGAAAGATTTGCAGAAACACAGCGATCGACACGCAGGTCGGGAAAAAGGATTTTGAAGTGATCGCACCTACCGGACCGAGGTTCAGCACCACGCCATTTTCGCCGACCGCGCGCTGGGTCACCTCCGTCAGATAAGGACCATAAAGGGCGCCAACGATCGTGGTTGAAAAAGCGGAGTTTGCCCAGTCGTACACTTTCCAGCCAAACACTTCACGCGGGTTATTCTTGTCGGTGGCCGGGTGTTGCTGCGGGCGCGATGCGGGTGTCATTTATGAGCGGCGGCTTTCTCGGTCAGGGTTGCGACAATAGCCGGAGTTATATCTGCAAGCGTTTCGATGCGACTGGCAATAGCGTGTTGATTTGCGCCCCACACAATAGTCGGCACTTGATTGAGCGTGTGATTG
The DNA here is from genome assembly GCA_046732835.1 of Gemmatimonadota bacterium. Classification (GTDB taxonomy): domain Bacteria; phylum Gemmatimonadota; class Gemmatimonadetes; order Gemmatimonadales; family Gemmatimonadaceae; genus UBA4720. The sequence goes on from JBKPNY010000348.1 coordinate 1,974, forward strand.
CGCGACGAAAGGTCTTCGATGTTCCCGTGGTCGCTGGTGAGTATAACGGAAGTCTGACGCAAATCAATTTTCTCGAGTGTTCGCCGGATGAGTAACGCAAGATTCGTTAACACCACCTTCGCGGCCGCCATGTCCTGAGCGTGCCCCACCTTGTCGGTGATGAAGTACTCATAAAGCGTGAAGCGATTCTCCCTGACGATTTCCGCAAGCACAGTGGACGCCTCTTCGGCCGTCCGCGGTTCCACCGGTTCGCCACGTTCGATCAGCAACGCGTTCGTAAAGTCCTGGTATACCGCGCGCCCGGCGTTCAGGTCGGGTACGGTGCGAAAGCGCAACTCAGCCGCTTCAACTGCGGCTGTGGTGGCCGAGACCCAGCGGGGCCGTTCGTCAAAAAATCTTTGCGGGTAAGTGTTCGCAAACGTGATCGGTGAGACACCAGTGCGGGTGAGTTGCAGGAAGAGCGAGTGTTCGCGAATAATTTCCCGCATCGCCGCGTTGGGAAACCCTTGTTTGTGATAACCAAGCTTCGCAGGGACGTTGATGCCCGTCAGTATGGTCGTTTGCCCAGATGCACTTTGCGGCCGTCCTGCAACTCCGAGCGACGCATCGGTGGGGACAACAATTCCGTCGAAGATTGCGCCCCTAATTTCGTCTCGAAAATTTGCCAGTGGCTCGGCGGCTGGTAGTCCGTCCAGTGGGTTCTGAGGTCCGCGACTACCAATGCCAAGGCCATCAATAAAGAAAAGCAGCACTGAAGGGAGGTCGATCGAGCCGCGCGTCCTGGTCATTGTCGATGAATAACACCGCCAATCATGGCGGCGCAAGCGGCGGCCGCCGACGACAGGGCGCCGCGAAAAGAGACGGAAAAGTTTCGAAACGCACGCGACTGTCGGAGTGCGGTGACCTGTCACCGCTTTTGCAGGCTGCGACCTGTCGCAGCCGTTGAATCGCTATATCTCAAGTAGGAGCGCGGCGACAGGTCGCCGCGAAAACCAAAGCGGTGACAGGTCACCGCACTCCAAAAGTCTTGTGCTGTCGCAGCCGTTGAATCGCTAAATCTTAAGCAGGAGGCGCGGCGACAGGTCGCCGCGAAAACCAAAGCGGTGACAGGTCACCGCACTCCAAAAGTCTTGTGCTGTCGCAGCCGTTGAATCGCTATATCTCAAGTAGGAGCGCGGCGACAGGTCGCCGCGAAACCAAAGAGGTGACAGGTCACCGCACTCCAAAAGTCTTGTGCTGTCGCAGCCGTTGAATCGCTATATCTCAAGTAGGAGCGCGGCGACAGGTCGCCGCGAAAACCAAAGCGGTGACAGGTCACCGCACTCCAAAAGTCGCGCCGCCTACGCAGCATTCCCGTTCCCCCGCGGTGCTTCCTTTATTACTTCGTCCGTCGGCAGTCCATGCGCGTCTAACCAAGGGAAGCAACTAAGCTAACGTTGCCTGAATCGAAACGTCCTCTTCCTTTCATTCACGGGGTATCAACAATGACCAGACTAAGAGATTTAGCTTTCATAGCGGGTATTTTGCTGTTCGGCGTCGCCAATGTGGCGCAGGCGCAGGATTCCCAACTTCCAACGGCTGACGCAGAAGCTGCCGCAACTGCTCAGAAAGAGAAGGAAGCCCTGGAAGCGAAGGCGTCCGTGTTGCTCGAGCAAGTGGTGGGGCAAGTCCAGTTGCTGAAGCTGCCTGAGAATCGCATCACCGTTCAAATCGCCGCGGCGGATATGTTGTGGGCACGCAATGAGGCGCGCGCACGGTCAATGTTTTCACTTGCGGCTGAAGGTGTCGCGGAGATGACGCGTGGCGCCGAAGGCAATTCGCAGCGCTCCGTCGGACGCCTGCGACAGCAACTGGTATTGACGGCCGCGCAACATGACGCCACGCTTGCCTATCAATTGTTGGCGACAACTCAGCCGGTTACGCCTCCGTCCGAATCCGCCACTAATGGTCGTCTGCGGGGCGCCGATACGAACCTTGAACAGAGTCTGCTGGCGCGGATCGCCTCTACCGATCCCAAACTCGCAGCGCAAAAAGCGGAAGAAGCTCTCGCCAGCGGCCAATATCCAACTTCGCTGTCGCAAGTGATATCCAATCTGCAGGCGAAAGACAAAGAAGCGTCCGCAAAACTGGCCGCGAAGGTCGTCAGTAAACTGCAATCCGAAAACCTGCTCGCTAACCCGCAGGCCGCTAACCTCGCCTTGTTTTTGTTACGAGGTGGGCCGTTGCCGGCGCAGAGTCAAGCGAGTGTTGCGACGCCCGGCCCCGGTATTGATTTCGGAGCAACGCCCGTCCTTGGAGAGACAGCTTTTCAAGGTCTAATGAATACGGTGATCGATGCTTCGCTGCGCGCGACGCGTTCGCAGTCGACCCCACAGTCTGGACAGGGCACTGGACGCGGCCGGCGAAATTTCGGAGCTGCTCAAAATGCAGCAACGGCTATTCCCACCGACGCTCAGCTGGAGCAGCAGAATGCGCGGCGAATGCTGGCTGGACTGCAAATGCTGCTGCCGCAGATTGAACAAGTTCTGCCTGCGCGCGCCACTGCCGTACGCAACAAGATGACGGAATTGGGCATGGCCAACAATCCCGGCGTGGCTTTTAATCAACTCAGCACCCTGATGCAGCAAGGCACGCCGGACGCACTTATCGCTGCCGCGGCTACGGCCCCGCAACAGATGCAATCGAGGCTCTACCAGGCCGCGGCCCAAAAGGCGCTCGATGAAGGAAACGTAGACCAGGCTCGACAGATTGCGAACGATCACCTCCAGTCGACGGCTCGCGATCGAGTCTTGCAGCGAGTCGACTTTCAGGTGCTGGCGACAAAAATAAACGCTGATAACATCGACCAGCTCAGTCAGGTTCTCGGAAGTTTGAGTTCTGACGATGAAAGGATCGATTTGCTGCTGCAGTTGGCGGCGCAAACACAGAAGGGTTCGGGCGAATCTTTGTCGGAAAACGATTCAAAGGCTGCCCTCAAGTTTCTTGGTGAGGCGAAACGCTTAGCCAATCGGCGCGCCACGAGCTACGGCCAACTAGAGCAGCAGTTGCGCGTCGCGGATGCATTTGCGGCGCTGGATGCGGCGAAAAGTTTTGAGGTGCTCGATCCGGGTATTTCTCAGCTCAATGAACTCTTGTCAGCGGCTGCACTGCTGAATGGCTTTGAAATAAATATTTTCAGGGACGGCGAGTTGCCGCTCGAAGGCGGGAATGGTCTCAGCCAAATGGTGCTTCGTTACGGCCAGGAACTGGCACGACTGGCAAAAATAGATTTCGCCCGTGCCGAAAGCTCTGCGAATAAGTTTAACCTTGCGGAGTCTCGACTGCTGTCACAACTGGCGATCGTTAGAAACGTATTGGGTGTGCCGCAGGCAACGCCAGTTGGCGGCGGCTTTGGCGGGCGGCGCGTATTTGGAAGACGAGGACAATAGTTCACTCGTCATCCAGCTGGCCGCGTTCGCGATACAGATTTAGTTTGTTGTGAAGAGTCTTGAGGCTTATGCCGAGTAACTCGGCCGCGCGGGTCTTGTTGTTGCGCGTCTTCTTGATCGTGCGGATGATCATTTGACGTTCAACTTCTTCGATCGGCGTGCCGACCGGGAACGTGATCGTGTCTTCATTGCGAAGGCGTTCGCGTTGGTCAATTGGATACGGCGCGAAGTGATGACGCTCTATTTGTTCGCCTGAGCAAATAACCACCGCGCGCTCAATAACGTTACGAAGCTCACGAATATTTCCGGGCCAGGCATGAAACTGTAGCGCCTCAAGCGCCGCCGCGCTGAGAAAGCGAGCCGGTCGCGCGTGTTTGTCCGCAAGTTTTGTCACCAGATACTGGGCCAGCAGCGGCAGATCGTCTTTGCGATCCTTGAGGGCCGGCAGGTGAATACTAAATACATTTAGGCGGTAAAGCAGATCCTCTCGCAGCGTTCCTTTGCTCACCGCGGTTTGCGGGTCTTGATTAGTTGCCGCAAGCAGTCGCACATCGACTTTAATCTCCTGGCGGCTGCCGAGCCGGCGCACAGTTCGCTCC
>JBKPNY010000349.1:0-12699 GCA_046732835.1 Gemmatimonadota bacterium
TGAGCGGAAGCCCGATCGACAGAACCAGTCCACCGACTTTGTCGTCCTGAACCCATCGACGGACCTCCTCGTATTCCGGAGATCCAACTGCAGCGTACTCGCCGGGAACCCACGGCATGATGAGCTGCGCAACTCTTTCACGAGGCGACAACGATCGAATCGTGGCCTCGACCCATGCAGAATCCTGGGGATGAAGGCGAGTCGCAGCACCAGGGTACGCGGCGCCGATCAGCCGGTCGGAGGAGGGATCAGCGGTTGAGCCCGCTGGCGAGGAGGCAACCGCGGGTGTGCATGCTGCTGCGGCGAGCAGCAGTACAAGTATTCGATGGCTTGGCATTGGCGGAGCGGCCAACGTACGACCCCGCGAAAACCATGTCAATTCCACTGCCCGTCCATTTCTTGCAAGTGAGGGTTAAATCATTCTATTGTGTTACGTGTACTAGATGCGGTAGTGTATCGCGTTCCAGAACTGATAAACCCGGGCAGGGAGTAGTTTTCTCGATGCGAAAGTACGGATTAATCATAGCCCTGCTCATCGGGGCCGGCTGCAAATCAACAGACGCCCCCGAACCTCTTATAACAACGTCGGTTCAGGTCAGCTCCACACCAACGACCATTTCGATTAACGAGACGGCTCAGGCGAGCGCCATTGTAAAGGATCAGAATGGCAATCCGCTCACAGGCAAGACAATTACCTGGACCAGTCTCAATCAGAGCGTAGCCACGGTCACTCCAGCGGGCGTCATTCGTGGTGTCGCTGCGGGCAATGCAACCATTCAGGGAACGGTCGATAACATCACCGGTTCCGCGACAATCACTGTAATTGCACCGTCGACCGTGTGCGAGAGCGGACCGACCACAGTCGATCCAGCACCCGGAAATGCGTCGATCGTGAGCTCGGCTGACGCAAAGGGATGCATCAAGATTCCATCTTCATCTTCAGCGTCGTCGTACCTGCTGATTGCGTCCAACAACAATCCGCTTCCGGACCAGCCCTCGAATTACTCGATCAGATCCGATGAAGGCGAGACTGTTCCCGCCGGCACTCTCCTCGTGAATCCGCTCAAAGTCGCTGCGTCGCTCTCCTTGCCGATTGCCGAATTTCCCGGGTCGAAGCAGGCATCATTCGAATCGAAGCTTAGAGCAACGGAGCGGCGTGAGCTCGATTTCGCGTCAGGGAAACGCGCTTATTCGGGCCTTGCTTCCAGCGCCTTGCGTCGGTCGGTAAGCGTGGCGGTTCCTGCGGTCGGCGACAAATCGACCTTTAAGGTTCCCGCGAAATTTGACGCGTCAGGGAAGCCAATCGGCGGCGGCTGCAACGATTTCACGTCGGCAACTGCAACCGTGAAGTACATCAGCACGCGTGCCATTCTCTACCTCGACGACGCTGCACCGACGGGCGGATTCACAGACAGTGACTTCCAGGAAATAGCGACCGAGTTCGACAATCTGATTTACCCTACTGACGTCGATTATTTCGGCACGCCGGGCGATCTCGATTCCAACTCCCGGATCATCATTCTCTACACGCCTCTCGTCAATAAGCTGACTGAGGCGGGATCGCAGGGTTTCGTCGGCGGATTCGCTTTTAATGGTGATCTGTTTCCCGTCACTCAGTGCCCGCAAAGCAATGTCGCCGAGATCTTTTATGCGCTTGCGCCTGATCCGAACGGAACGATCAACAACAATGTCCGAACAACGGCGACTGTGAAACAGGGAACTCGTGGAACCTTGGCGCACGAGTTTCAGCACATGATTAACGGTGCCGAGCGGTTCCGAAATCCGGCTACCGGCCATTTCGAAGCGACGTGGCTGGACGAAGCGCTTGCGCATTATGCCGAGGATCTCAACGGCCGCGTGCTCAAGGGATTCAACGACACTGGCAACTACACTGACGCACAGCTGCGGGTGAACATCAACGATTACGCCGCATTCTTCTTCCAGAACTTCGCACGGTTCAAGTTCTATCTGGCTGATCCGGGCCGCTATTCACCCACGAGTGCACTGGCAGACACATCGCTTGCGGATCGAGGTGCGGCGTGGGCACTGGTCCGGTACACAGCAGATCACTATGCGCCAGGTGGCGACATCAAGTCGTTCATCCGGTCTCTGGTTCCCGGACCTGACACCGGCGTTGTGAACCTGACAAATCACGCCGGAAATGTTTCGTTCAACGAGCTGATATCAGGCTGGATGATCGCCAACTATGCCGACGATATCGGCATCCCGGGCCTGCAGACTAAATACACGTACAAGACATACGACATGCGCGACGCCGTCAGGCACGTAGTGTCGAATCAGCCGTCGCAACAGGTATATCCGTTAAATCCGGTCGTCGTCAGCGGGACTGGATTCGGACTTGGCAACCTTTCAGCGCTATCAGGCTCAGGTAATTACTTCCTGTTCTCCAGAGCTGCAGGCGGACCGGCTCGAACGTTCCGGCTCCTGAACAGTGATCTAACTACTGCGGCGTCGTTCAGCGGAGCAACATTTATAGTCCTTCGAACCCAGTAGAGCTTTGTGGTTTTCTCTACTTCTTGATCGGAGTGACTTTGCCCTTGGAATCAATCTCCATTAGCGGCCCGCGTGTGCTGTCGCGGTAGACAGGCATTGTCGCGCCTTTGCTCGTCTCTCCGCGGAGCGGAGGCATCGGGTCGCGCGAGACCGGCTGCTCACGCCGTGTTTCGCCAATCACCGATGGTGTGCGGGAGGGAATAGCCGCAGGAGGCGATGTGCGCGGCGCCGGAGCATTTGGAACCGCGCTCGGCGAAGGCTTGGCGGCCATTGAGTCGATGCGAACCATGTCGACGTGAGCTGCTTCGCCGGTGTTCCTGAACACGGCTCTCGACGTATCCGCATTCTCAGATTTGCTGTCGACACAGGCGGCGACCGTAACAACTGCAATCGATACCAGAACGATTCGCAACGTTGTCATCATTGCACGATAGTCCGCTTGATTCCTGATTTTGAAAGCTCAAACAACGGATGGTTCACGATTTCCCATGGCGATGCGGGAACGTCGACATTGAGCTGACTCTGTACGCGGGATGCTGACAGTCCCGGAATTGCAAATGGATCAGCAGCGAGCGGGTTCACTGTGTATCCCACATCAGCGAGCGATTGAATGCTCATCACGCTAAGTGGATTCATGATGCCTACCGGAACCGTAACACGACTGTTCACAAAGCCTGTCATGAGCTCATTGAAGAACACTGCCTCGCGCCAGTGCGCGTCAGCAGTTCCAGCTCCTCCAGTATTTTCAACTGGAACCGAGCCCGGACATACCGGCGTGCCCCCCATCGTAACGCATCCGCCGACGCCGAACGCACCCGTATAACGGCTGAAATTCGTTCCCGCTCCAGCGAGAAGACTCAGCCGGTTCCACAGGGTTCCAATTCCGACAACATGCAGCATCTCGTGCTGAATGACGTCCGTCAGGTTTCCTCGCGCGACCATGTTGTCCAAGTCGTCCGAGTCGAATTTCATCACCCCGACAAGTGTCTGCTGCGATGGAAGTCTCACGTAACACGGGAACGAAAATGCGAGAACCTGATTCGGTCCGTCGATAGCACCAACTGACGCGTAGATCACGACGTCGTCGACAAATTCGGCGAATGCAGTGGGCAGCCCCGGTACTCGGCAATCAGTTTCGAGATTTACCGCCGGAAACTGAATGTCAGGTACGTCTCCTACTACTGCGCCTCTGATCCTTGCAGCCGCGGCCTGGAACATTGCCTGAACGTTCGCGGGCATCGGCGGACCGAACAATCTCAAATCGATCGCGTAATCCGTCGCGACGAATGCGGATACTGTCGCGGAGATCGAGCCCGAAGATGCGCGCACTGTTTGCGCTACTGCACTTTTGCCGAGCGTCCAGGACGGAGCTGTCGCATTCCCCGATGCGTCGGAGGTAACTGCATTCGCAGAGGAAAGAGCTCCATCGCCCTCGACCACCGAGAAGCTTACCGGAATTCCCGGGACGGCATTTCCGAATTGATCTCTTACCTGTGCAACGGGTGATGGCGCGAGAAGGCTTCCAGCGGGCGCACTTTGATTCGCGCCTGCGACGAAGACGATGTTTGCCGGCGCCCCCGCTTTCCCGTTAATCGAAATGACAAGTGGCGTGAGATTGCCGACAGTCACCGTAATGCTGTTGACCGCGGCGATGTTGCCAAGTCTCCATGTGCCTACGGGCGTAGGTCCGTTCTTCGATGATGTTGGCGGATCGGTGAGCGTGCCGCCACCCGCAGTGACGGCGAGACTCACACTCACACCACCGAGCGCATTGCCATTCTGATCCTTCACTGTGAAAGTGGGAGGCGTTACGAGAACTGTTCCCGCCGTTCCGTCGCCGACAGTGTTCTGACCCTGCGCCAGCGCAGTCGGCTGCAGGTTGCCGACGGAATCCTTGCACCCCGATATGACTGCAAATGCAGCGAGTACAAACAGCGTGCGATGACGCAGCAGCGAATGGGGCATCCGGGGCACGTGGAAGTGAATTGGGATCAGAAACTGTGGAGTATAGGATCGGTACTTATCGCCGCAATACTCAGATGTCTCGCAGCGCTGACATCGGAGTCTCCCTGAACACGTCACGTCCAGCGAGAAGTCCGATTGTCACCGTCAGACTCAGCATCGCCAGCGCTATCAGCACAGCCGGTATGAACGCAGGGCTGTAGGTCGCGTCGAATACATAATGTATGAGCGCCCATCCTCCCCCAATCGCCAGCAGCATTCCGGTAAGACTCCCAAGCACACCAAGCAGACCGTATTCAGCCAGAAGGATCCGAACGATCTGACCGCGGGTGGCGCCAAGTGTCTTGAGTAGAACACCTTCGCGGATGCGTTCCCTGCGTGTTGCTGCAACTGCGCTGAAAAGAACCGGAATTCCCATTGCCAGACTGAACAGTGCCATGAACCGGATCGCAGTCGAAACCTTGTCGACAATACGCTGAACGGTCTCTTTGATCAGCGTCAAATCAATGCTCGAGACATTGGGATACCGCGTCACGATGTCCCGCTGCAGCTCCGCGATATTCGTGGCGCCCGCGACGTTTGCGAGAATGACAGTCTGCTTCGGCGCGCTTCGCAGTGCGGGGGAGGCGAATACAGCAAAGAAATTCGGCTCGAACCTGGTCCACGTGACTTCGCGGAGACTGGTCACCTTTGCTGGTACCTCTACCCCCTGAACATTCCAGGTGACTACATCGCCGAGCTTCACGCGAAGCTCTTCAGCAACGTCTTTCTCGAGCGACATCTCGGTCGTATCGCTCTTTCCCTCAAGAGCAGCGCTACTGAACCATTTGCCTTCGACGACTTTCTCACCGGAAGTGACAGTATCGCGGAACGTCGATCGATATTCGCGAGTGAGCGCCCACCCGTTTCTCCCTGACTGCCGCGGCGGCGCTCCACGCTTTCTCGCCTCAGCCTCTGCTTTCCTGCGAGATGTCACAGACTCGGCTGCAGCGCCGCCTTTCTTTCGCGCGATTGAATCGGCGGTTCTCTGCGCGCGCGAATCAGCAATGATCTGATCGACATTGCGATTGTTGATGCGTGAGATCCTCATTGTGACGACTGGTGCGGACTGCAAAATCTTTCCGCGGGCGCGCACCATCGAGTCGACACCATTTGCCTGATCATTCTGGATATCGAAGAAAACCAGATTCGCCTCCGACGCCGCTGCGTTGAACTCGAAGCGCCTCAGGAGATTCGATTGAACGAGATAGAGCGTGGTTATGAGAAACGCGCCAAATCCCAGCGAGAGCACAACCGATCTCGTCTGGTTAGCCGGCCGGTAAAGGTTTGCAACCCCCTGCCGCACCACGTATGGCCACCCGGTGCGCAGGGTTTTTCGAGCGACAAACGACAGAAATATCGCGCTCAAGGTGAGAATACCGAGCACCGCGAGCGTCGCGAGGCTCATGCCGAGTCCCTGCTTTACGGTAGAGGCGCGCAGGACAGCAATCCCGATCACGCTCGCGACCAGGGCGACGTTTACAAGCACTCGCGGAATGTCAGTCCATCGCATCTTGAGAACTTCCGAATCGGCGTCTCTTCTCAGCGTCTGCAGTGGAGAGACATTTCTAAGCGCAAGCAGAGGTCTCAGCGCGAAGACAAGCGCAATCCACCCGCCGACAACTATTCCTGTGATAATTGCAGCCGGCTCGAGCGACACCTTCACGTCGACTGGGAGGAAATCGCCGAATACCGACGGCAGTCCAAGCTGAACGGCGACACCGATCATCGCTCCAGCGATCGCACCAATGATTCCCATTGCGGCCGCCTGCGCGACGTACATCGCGAGCACCTGCCCACTCGATGCGCCGAGGCAGCGGAGGATCGCGACTGTGTCGATTTTCCTCGCAACGAATGCTCTGACACCGCTCGCGACGCCGACGCCTCCGAGCAGCAGCGCAACAAGACCAACAATTCCGATGAACCTGCTCAGCTCCTGAATTGCCTCCGTTGCATTCTGCTCGCTCTGCTCGACAGTGGTCGCACGCAGCTGTTGCTTGTCGAGTGAAGCGCGAAGGGGCGCGATGGTCTTTCGCGGATCCGCGGTGTTCCCAACCTTGGCGAGGACGCCGTACTCGGCAGTGCTCCCGAACACAAGCAGCTGCGTTCCCGGGAGATATTTCTCGGGAATGAAAACGCGCGGCCCGATAATTTCCGCAACACCTGGAGTTCCGGGAACATCCTTGAGTGTTGCGCCAATGACGAACTTCTGCATTCCCAGCGACACGGTGTCGCCGATGTGTGCACTCAGTGCGACGAGCAGCGACGGATCGACGAGTGCGTACGCTCCCGATTGAAGCATGCTCCAGCGATTCGCTGGAGTTGTTGTGATCACTCCGTAAAACGGAAAGTTCGGGCTGACTGCGCGCACCTGAACCAGCCTCGTTTTCCCACTGCGCTGCACCAGCGCCATCGACGGGAACGTCGTTACATGTGCGAGCTGCGCTTTGGTTTTTCTCTGAACCGTGTCGATGATTGCTTTCTGTTCCGCAGTGAACGGCCGCCGCGACGAGAACGCAATGTCACCACCGAGCAGTGAGCGCGACTGCTCGCGAATGGAGCGTGTGACGTTGTCCGCGAATGAATCGATGGCAACCAGTGCAGCAACGCCGAGTGATATCGCTGACATGTAGAGGAGCAGGCGCCGTCGTGCGCTCCGACTCTCCCTCCATGTGAGTCCCGCGAGCTGACTGAACGAAGCCTTCACGCTGCCGCCTCGGTGTCGGATACAACATTTCCGTCGCTCAGCCGAATGGTGCGAGCTGCACGCTCAGCGAGAACTGCGTCGTGAGTTACCAGAACAATCGTCGAGCCCGATTCACGATTGAGAGATTCAAGCAGATCGAACACAAGCTTTCCGGTATTCGCATCAAGATTTCCAGTTGGCTCGTCGGCGAAGAGGATCCTCGGCGAATTCGCAAAAGCGCGTGCAATAGCAACGCGCTGCTGTTCGCCGCCGGAGAGCTGCATGGGAAAATGATGACCGCGATTTCCAAGGCCGACGCGCTCGAGCAGCTCATTCGCACGAACGTGAGCGCCTTCAACGCCCTGGAGCTCGAGAGGTACCTGAATGTTCTCGCGAGCTGTCAGCGTTGGAATCAGCTGAAAGCTTTGAAAGACAAATCCGACTTTTTCGCCTCGCAGCTTTGCGCGCTCGTTTTCGGACATTGTGGTGAGATCATGTCCGTCGAGGATCACCTTTCCACGCGTCGGTGTATCGAGACCTGCGAGGAGGCCGAGGAGCGTTGTCTTTCCACTTCCGGAAGGACCGACAATGGCGACGAATCCTCCCTGCGGGATTGTGAACGAGACATTGCGAAGAACGGCGATCTCGAGGTCGCCGCTCTTGTACTCGCGAGTAACTTCCTGTGCGATAAGCATGAAATCGAATGCTGAATTCTGAATGCTGACGTAGTGAGGACAATGGACCGACGACTACTGCTTCTTGTAACTGCTGCGATTGCGTGCAGCGATGCTGAAAAATCGAACGCCGGGAACGACTCGACAGTTTCACCTCAAAGTACGCAGTCGACACCTGTGATTGCTGCTGACTCTGGTGTGTCTGACTCTAAGGTAACTGTCCTCTTCTTTGGAACGAGTCTAACGGCGGGTTATGGACTCGATCCGGGGCTCGATTTCCCGACAATGATCGCGAAGAAATCGCAGTCGACAGAGAATCCCATAGTTGCGGTCAATGCCGGGCTTTCGGGTGAAACGTCAGCGGGAGCGGTCCGCAGAATCGAGTGGGCACTTCGCAAGCCGGTGGACATCGTGGTCGTCGAGACCGGTGGAAACGACGCTCTCCGGGCGCTCGACCCCGATTCGCTCGAGGCGAACGTCGATGCTGTTGTCACAACCATCAAACGCGTGCAGCCGAAAGCGAAAATCCTGCTCGTTGTAATGGAGTCGCCACCAAATCTTGGCGCGCGCTACAACGAGCGGTTTCGCAAAGCGTACTCAAACGTCGCAGCGAAGGAGAATGTCACGCTCGTTCCATTTCTTCTGGACAAGGTTGCAGGTCACGCCGAGCTCAACCAGTCCGACGGTGTTCACCCCAATGAAAAGGGCGAAAGGATAGTCGCTGACAACGTGTGGAAATCACTCGAGCCGGTGGTTCGGGAGGTTTACTCAAAGCGCCCAAAAGCTTAAATTTCAAGGCTTTCCACGAATTGACCCGAAAAAATCTGGAATACCACGATGGCATTTCCCGCAACGCAAATCCGCAGAGGCATGGTTCTCGTTTTCGAGGGCGATCCCTGCCGCATAGTTGAGTTCCGCCACCATACGCCCGGCAATCTCCGCGCGATGGTTCAGGCAAAGCTCAAGAATCTTCGCACCGGCAACAACTTCGAGCATCGCTTTCGTGCCGCCGACACTGTCGAGAAGGCTTCGATGGAGACGCACGATCTCGAGTTCCTGTATCAGGGTGGCGACACATACCACTTCATGAATACCGAGAACTACGATCAGCTCGAGATGGATGAGGAGACCCTGGGCGACAATGCTCAGTGGATGCAGCCCGGCATGAAGATTCAGGCTGAGTATTACAACGGCCGTCCGATCGGTATCGATCTGCCGAATTCACTCGTGCTCGAGATTGTCGACACTGCTGCAGTCATGAAGACCGCGACAAAGAACGCGTCGACAAAACCTGCGAAGCTCGAGAACGGTGTGACGATCAACGTTCCCGAATTCGTACGAACTGGAGAAAAGGTTCGTGTGAATCCGAACACGGGCGAGTACATGGACAGGGCGAAAGAATAATACTGAATGCTGAATTCTGACTAAAAGCTCAGTCAGTCAGCATTCAGAATTCAGCATTCTGCATGCAATTGTATGCTCGTTTGGCTAGAGTTATGATGCATGTCGAAGAACATGGTGGCTGTAGCTCAATCGGTTAGAGCACCGGACTGTGGCTCCGGGGGTTGCGGGTTCAATTCCCGTCAGCCACCCTCCCTCTGAAGCAAAAGCGGAACTTCTAGGTCCGTAGCTCAATTGGTAGAGCACCGGTCTCCAAAACCGGCGGTTGGGGGTTCGATTCCCTCCGGGCCTGTAAAAAAATGAAGGACACTCTAGAAGGTCACGGCGAAAGTCGTGACCTTTTTGCGGTCCCGACACCTTAAGCCAATTGACGCGATGACAAATTTGTCCGTAGTCGACCTGCTGGTGATCGCCGCGTATTTCGTTGTCCTGTCAGGAATCGCGCTATGGGCAGCGCGACGCGAAAAGAAACTGAGCTCCGACTATTTCCTCGCAGGCCGGGATGTGGGCTGGCTTGCCGTCGGAGCGAGTCTGTTCGCGTCAAACATCGGAAGTGAGCACCTCGTAGGACTCGCCGGTACTGGAGCAGCGAGCGGACTCGCAGTCGGCCACTTCGAGTGGCTTGCCAGCCTGATCCTCCTTCTACTCGGCTGGCTGTTCGTTCCGTTCTATCTGCGAAGCGGCGTGTACACCATGCCGGAATTTCTCGAGCGGCGATACAACCCGGCGTCGCGTGCGTACTTCACCTGGGTTTCTATCGTCGGCTACGTGCTGACGAAGATCTCAGTTACGCTCTTCGCAGGCGGCGTTGTGATGAGGGCAGTGACCGGCCTCGATTTCTGGACCAGCGCTGCAATCCTCATCATCGTCACCGGTCTGTACACACTCCTCGGCGGATTGAGAGCGGTGATTTACACCGAAGTGATGCAGGCTGTTGTGCTGATCGCAGGCTCAGTTGCGCTGACGCTCGTGGGACTGAATGCGGTAGGCGGATGGTCTGGTCTCGAAGCGCGAGTTCCGCCTGATTTCTTCTCGATGTGGAAGCCATCGAGTCACGCGGATTTTCCGTGGACCGGAATTGTTTTCGGAGCGCCGATCCTTGGCATCTGGTACTGGTGTACGGATCAACACATAGTGCAGCGCGTTCTCGCTGCGCGGAACATCAAGGAGGCGAGGCAGGGGACTGTCTTCGCCGGATTCCTGAAGATTCTGCCCGTTTTCATCTTTGTCGTTCCGGGAATAATCGCGGCCGCTCTATACGCAGATGTGCGGCAACCGGGCGGCGCTGATGCAGCGTATCCCATCCTCGTAACACGCCTGCTTCCTGCAGGGCTCAAAGGACTCGTGCTCGCGGGAATGCTGGCCGCCCTCATGAGCTCGCTCGCATCTGCATTCAATTCGTGCTCGACACTGCTGACCTGGGACGTCTATCGAAAATGGCGGCCCAATGCGACTGAGCCGCAGCTTGTAACTGTCGGACGAATCACGACAGTGATCCTGGTGATCCTTGGTCTCGCATGGATCCCGTTCATGAAGTACGTATCGCCGCAGCTCTACATCTATCTGCAGAGTATTCAGGCTTATATCGCGCCACCGATCGCCGCGTGCTTCCTTCTTGGGATTCTGCATCGTCGCCTGAATGGAAAGGGCGCGCTTGCTGCGCTCTGGGTCGGGTTCGTTCTTGGAATGACGCGACTGGTGCTCGAGCTTGCAAAAGGACGTCTGGAGACCGGGACGATCACTTACTGGATTGCGAGCATGAACTTCCTGCACTTCGCGGCTTTGCTGTTCTTACTGTGCAGTACGATTCTCGTGGTCGTGAGTCTCGTGACACCACCGCCGGCGCCGGAGCGGGTTCAGGATCTCACGCTTCAGACTGCATCGAGCGCCGCAGTTGCCGAGGAGGCTGCGAGCACTCGTGGGATTACTGTGGTGATGTCGGTTGTTCTTGCTACTACGATCGGCGTGCTGTGGTTCGTGTTTCGATAGAGACTCGGTGATAAAATCGCGCATACTGTGCGCTTTGAAATCGTATTTCGTGAGTTTAAGTTTGAAGGCTCCGGGTCATTGTGGCGCTATCGTCTAGGGGACCAGGACGGGGCCCTCTCAAGGCCCAAACACGGGTTCGAATCCCGTTAGCGCTATGCTGGAAAAACGAGGGAGTAGGCTTGGCCCCATCGTCTATCGGTTAGGACGGCACCCTTTCACGGTGCAGAGAGGGGTTCGATTCCCCTTGGGGCTATAAGGGGAGTTAGCAGAGGTACGAGCGGCTTCGCCGCTCTGCCACGCAAGAGGTAGCAGAGACTGACACTCTAATGGCCTCGAATGAAGTTGTGGTCTGCAGGTGCTGGTAGCAGGATGCTGGGAGCAGGAATGCTGTTGTATTGGGGCCGTAGCTCAGTTTGGTTAGAGCACTCGACTGTCACTCGAGAGGTCGCGGGTTCGAGCCCCGTCGGCCCCGTTGTACATAGCGGTTTGCAGGTTGCAGGGCCCTGGTGGTGAAATTGGTAGACACGCCATCTTGAGGGGGTGGTGCCGAAAGGCATAGCGGTTCGAGTCCGCTCCAGGGCATCAAAACCAATGCGAAGTAACCAATCGCCACCGTAGCTCAGGGGTAGAGCTCTCGATTCGTAATCGAGTGGTCGTCGGTTCAATTCCGACCGGTGGCTCTCGGGTCAAGGCAAAACACCAATG
Source organism: Gemmatimonadota bacterium (assembly GCA_046732835.1). Classification (GTDB taxonomy): domain Bacteria; phylum Gemmatimonadota; class Gemmatimonadetes; order Gemmatimonadales; family Gemmatimonadaceae; genus UBA4720. The sequence continues at coordinate 11,971 of JBKPNY010000349.1, forward strand.
CGCTCCCGCTTCGGGAGCGTTTTTGTGTTTATGGGTTTTTTGCCATCCCGCGACTGAGTCGTGTTTGATTAGACGCAATTGGGCGGGTCGATGATCAATCAGCTAATCGAATTCGAAGGTTACCGGGCGAGAATCGAGCGGGCGCACGACGGTATGCTCTACGGAAAGGTTCTTGGTCTCGAAGAGATCATCAACTTCCGGGCGCCGACAATGCGCGTGGTTGAGCGGCAGTTCATCAAGGCGCTCGAGGCCTATTTCGAAAGATGCAAGCAGAGGGGAATCGAGCCGGAAAAACCGCTCGCAACGATGGGCTTCTAGCTTAGCGAAGAAATCCTTTCTTCCGCTCAGGCGGAGCCTGTAGCTCTTCAATTTCTGCTTCGCGCGCGGCGAGCTCTTTCTCCAGCCGCTTGTTCTCTTCCTGAAGATCCTCCAGAAACCGCCCGCGCATTTTCGCGTTTTCGAAGGCTTCCACTGAGCGCTTAGTCAGATCGAGATATGCTTCGGCAAGGCGCGGCAATGCAACTCGAGCAAACGAGTAGAACTCTTTCTGGTACTCCGCACACATCTCGCACTCGCTCGGATCGTGCTCGACGAGGGGGGCTGTAGTCTCGAGCTCGAGCGCGCGCTGCGCCATAGTGTGGCAGTCGCCATCAAATGCCATGGAAGAAATATTGATGGGTGTCGATCGAAATACCATTACGAATGCTGAATGCTGAATGCTGACGTAAT
>JBKPNY010000350.1:0-30753 GCA_046732835.1 Gemmatimonadota bacterium
CAGCGAAGCCGATCAGAAGCTGAAATTTCCGCAGCAATGATCGCCGCCAGGACCTGAGTCTTGGCGGCGATTCGAGCAAATGATCGATCGTGCCCCACAGCCCGAACGCGCCGACTGCAAGAAATGGATAAGCGAAGGACAGATGATTCGGCACCAATGCGTAGATCATCAGCGCTGCAGCGAATCCGAGAATCTCGCACGCGATGAGAACAGGTGCGCGAATTGACCGCGCACGCTCCGCCATCGCGACAAACGCGTTGCCAGACCGGGATTCGAGCGAAGGCGATGTCATTTCAACGCGGCAATTCTTTTCATCACTGCATCCATCTCTTTTCGGAGGGCCTGATATCTGATGATCGCGTCCCGTCCAACTTTCTGATCCTGTCCGGTGGTTGCCCCATACAGGTAACCGATCTGCGCCTGAAGTCCTGGCCGGCTGTAGCGAACTGGCGGAGTGAGAAGAATTTGCTCGAGCGCTCCGACGCTGTCACGTGATGCTCCTGCACGCGTCTTTTTTAAATCGCTGAGATCGAACACCGCGCGGTTTGCATCCGATACGAGGTCGCGCACCCTGAGGTTGTGAGCGAGCTGCTCCCTCAGAATCGGTGTTGTAATTCCATCAGCAGTTACACGAGGATCAGCCTTCATGACCAACGATCGCGTCTGCGTAACACCATTTGCGGTGAGCTTCAGAGTGTAGGTCCCCGGTGTTGCAGCTGGTCCCTGAGCTCCGCGGCGGCGCGCCAGCGAATCCCACGGCCCCGGATACTGTGTGTTCCAGATGATGCGATTCAATCCGGCGAACTTCGAGAGACGCTGCGCCCCCGATGATGGAGAAACTTCCCGGGAAGAATCTGGTGAAGCAGCTTCACTCGAAAGCTTTCTCACAACCGTGCCGCCGGGGGCAGAGATTTCGAGTGTCACCGGACCGGAGTTTGGCGGCAGCCAGTAGTCGATCATTGCGCCTGACTGTGGGTACTGTGGATCGCCGCTGGACGCCCGGTTCGATTCGGCGCCGCCGAATCCGGCAAAGTACCGAAGATTCACTGCTTCACGCGGCGCGAAGAGATATGTTCCGCGTGTCTGGACCTGAGCGTTCATCTGCCGCAGCGGCTCCAGGTTGTCAAGAATCCAGAAAGCACGGCCTTGTGTCGAAAGCGCAAGGTCACCTTGATGCACCTTCATGTCGGTAACGGGGGTCACAGGAAGATTGAGCTGCAATCGCTGCCATCGCCCACCGTTATCGAATGATACGTACATGCCGAATTCTGTTCCCGCATATAGAAGTCCTTCGCGAGCTGGATCTTCCCGCACAACGCGCGTTGGCTCATCTGCGGGAATGCCATTCGTTCCGTTCGTGAGAAGCTTCCACGTCGCTCCATAGTCGTCCGTGCGCCAGATGAAAGGACGAAAATCGCCGAGCAGGTAGCAGAGAACGGCGTAATACGCGGAAGCTGCACGATGCGGTGATGGCTCGATGTTCTGGACTCTGCACCCTCCAGGCTGACTGGCCGGCGTGATTTTCTTCCAGCTTTGACCATTGTTGCGCGTTACGTAGAACGGGCCGTCATTCGAGCCGGTCCAGATCACTCCCGCCTTGAGCGGAGATTCTCTGATTGCGTAGAGAGTGCTGTAGAACTCTTCACCAGTTACATCGATTGTGATCGGCTCACCGGAAACTTTCTCCTGTCGCTCGGGTGGATTCCATGTGAGATCCGGTGAGATGCGCTCCCACGTCACTCCCTCATCGCGCGTGCGATGCAGATACTGCGAGCCGTAATACAGCACATGCGAATCGTGCGGTGACGCTTCCATCGGTGATACGCGCTGGAATCGATAAATCAGATCCTTCGCGGGCATTCCGTAAATCGACTGCGCGCCGATCCAGTAACTGAGCTCCTGTCCACTGCGCAGTGACATGCGGGAGAAAAGACCTTTGCACGATCCGTAGACTGTATCCGGGTGAGAGATGTTGGGAAGTATCGGACCGGTCTCGCATCCTGGCCCCGTGCGCCAGCTCTGAATTGGATCATCCACAGGTCCCTGCGTAACAGGCAAGCTCGGCACAATCAGCGTGGTGTTGTCCTGCTGCGCGCCGTACACGCGATACGGATACTGATTGTCGACATAGATCTGATAAATCTCTGCCGTCGGCTGATTGTATTGAGTGGACCAGGTTCTTCCGCCATCCAGCGTTACGTTCGCACCTCCATCGTTGGATTGGATCATGATGGATGGATTCTGCGGATTGATCCACAGGTCGTGATTGTCCCCGTGCGGAGTCGATGCGCTCGACCAGGTTTTTCCGCCATCGGTGCTCTTGTAGAATCCTTCCGTCCCGACATAGACGACATCTGCGTTGGTTGGATCAGCGTCGATGTTCGTGTAATAGAACGGGCGGGTGATCAACCCGCGCGTTGTCGTATCGACCGCGATGAAGGAGCGCCCTGCATCGTCCGACCGATAGAGCCCGCCGCCTGGCTTTGCTTCGATCAACACGTACAGCCTGTCAGGCTTTGCGGCGGATACAGCAAAGTCCGCTTTTCCTACAAGACCGGTTGGCAGCCCGTTCGACAGCTTTGCCCAGGTCGATCCACCATCGGCGCTCTTGTAGATGCCGCCTTCATGTGCACCGCTGATGATCGTCCACGGTTTCCTCTCACCACGCCACATGGCAGCGTACACAACTGACGGATTTCCGGGCTGGAACTCGAGATCGATAGCGCCAGTCGAATCGGAGACGTAAAGCGTTCGCTCCCAGGTCCTGCCGCCGTCGCGAGTCCTGTATACGCCGCGCTCGGGATTGGGCTTGAAAGGATTTCCGAATGCAGCCGCGAGGACAATGTCAGGATTCGACGGGTGGATGATCACCGATCCGATCTGTCCGGCATTCGGAAGTCCGACGAACGACCATGTCTTTCCTGCATCGATCGATTTGTAGATTCCTTTTCCGATCGAAACGTTGCTGCGTATTCCATCGGATCCGGTGCCCGCATAGATGACATTGGGATCGGAGTCGGATACATCGATCGATCCCATCGACGCTGCCTCGAAATATCCATCAGACACGTTTGTCCACGTCGCTCCGGCATTCACAGTTTTCCAGACACCGCCGCCAGTCGATCCCATGTAGAACGTCATTGGCTGCTGCGGCACACCAGTCACCGTGGTGACGCGGCCGCCGCGTGCCGGCCCAATCATCCGGTACCGCATCCCTTTGAGCTGAGCAGTATCAAGAGAGATGGATGTGACCTGTGCGGAGAGACCGGTTGCAGCAACGACTGCGACTGCAATCACAGAAACACGGGAGAACAAATTCATTTTCGTTTTTTTAAGGAATAGATGCCATGCCGCAATTCCTGGCGGCATCATCTCAGGCAATTGCAGCCGAAGGCAAGCTCAGGACCACGCGGTAGGCCTGCATGTAGTCGCGCTTGAAACCGTCGTAGCATCCCCAGAGGTAGAGCCTGAACTTACGGTATTGCGCCATGCCCCACCGGCGCTCGATTTCAGCGCGAGCGGCTTCGAAACGCTCAGCCCAGTGTTTTGATGTGAGCGCGTAGTTGTGCCGATCGTCGTGAACTACGTCGAGCTGGAACGGGGAAGCAGCAACCGCTCTCAGGTAATCGTGCAGACACATTGGTGAGCCGTTGCCCGGATAGATGTGGCGGCGCAGGAAGCTCGAGATGTCGTACTTCTTGCGCATCGCGCTTGCGTCGAGGTAGACCTTGCCACCCGGCTTGAGCATAGACCTATACAGCGCGAGCGATCTCTCGTAATCAGGCAGGTGTTCCGTCACGCCGAGGATCACGATCGCGTCGTAGCGCTTGTCGGGTTTGTGCTCGTGCAGATGCTCCAGTCTTACCCGGCAGGGAAGCTTCTCCGAATCGATTATGCCGGCCAGAAACTTCTCGGACACCCTGGAAATAGTAAGCGATGTTACCTGAATGTCCTTTTTGCCGGCGTATTCAGTGAACGCGCCCCATCCTCCTCCAACATCGAGAACACTGTCTCCGGGGCAAGCCTCAACGGAGTCGAGTGCGAAGTCGAGCTTGCGGGTTATGCCATCTTCGAGCGGTTCATCGTCACAGTGAAATACGCCGTGTGAGTAACAGCGATGCCGGTGGTCCAGGAATGCGAGGAAGAAATCGGGATCGATGTCGTAGTGGTGCGAGATGTGATCAGCATCGCTCTTCACTTGTCCGCGAAATTTCGGAGTGAGCATATGCCACGCAGTGACGAGAGGGTGCTTGTCACCGAAGAAGTCGCGCATCCTGAGTGCTGATTCGAGGTCCCCCTCGACATCGAGTGATCCGGAGAGGTAGGCCTCGCTGATCACAAGCGAGTCGAGGGTTTCGAGCGCGGAAAGGGCGCGGTCATCCTTTGCCGCGAAGGTAAACGCCGGGGCTTCGCGGCCGAATTGGTGTTCAGCGCCGTGTTTGTCGCGGATAGTGAATGGTACTTCCGGTAAGTCTTTGAAGTAGCTCGAGTAGCGCTTTTCGTACTTCGACGCGACTCGGCCCAATCCGGTGCTCATGCAGCGCTCCGTTGGTTCCCAGCCAGGGCAAAGTTGAGTCCGGAAAATAGTAGCAAAACGGATTGTCCTGCGCATCCCGCCGGGAGTTGAAAACTCTGGCTCAAGCCTCCATATTGAACGTTCAGTACAAACTGAACGATCTGAATGTCGACCACTAAAGCAGTCAATTCAACGAAAAAGCAGCGGCGCGCAGCAGTGCCTCACGAGTTTGTGGAGCGGCTTGCTCTCGTTCTCGAAACCGACGGATTCCCGCGGATTGCAGGGCGCATCTTCGGCCTTCTGATAATGAGTGACGTCGAGCTCTCCCTCGACGAGATCACCGAGGCTGTAGACGCCAGCAAGGCCAGCGCGAGCATAAACACGCGACTGCTCGAGGATAAAGGCCTCATCCAGCGAGTGAGCCGTCCGGGCGACCGCCGCGACTACTATAAAATCGCGGCGGACCCATTCCTGCGAACAATGGAGCAGCGGCTCGCCAGGTGGAACCGCGTGCGCGCCGTTGTCAGCGATGCGATGAACGATGCGTCGATCGCGCCTCACGCCCGGGCAAGGCTCAAGGAATTCGAATCGATGTCGGCGGAATGCGGGTCACTGGTGGAAGCGACTCTGGCAAGGCTTAGAAACAGGAAGAGAAAGTAATGTCGTTTCGATTTTGGAATGTTCTCATTGCGGGTTTGGTAATTGGCACTGCGGTTCAGGCACAGCAGACCACACCAACATCACTGACACTTGGTGATGCGGCGAGACTTGCTGCGCGCCAGAGTGCTCCCGCACTGATCGCGCAGCTTGAGACAAAAGAAGCTGAGGCCCGAATCACGCAGGCTCGTGCCGATCTGCTGCCCTCCTTTCGCACCACTGCACTCGAGAGCGGGCACACACTCAACTCAGCGACGTTCGGCTTCGATTTTCCGGCGCCTGAAGGTGAAAAACCTCTTCTCGATCCACACGGCCAGATCATTGGTCCGGTAAACACGCTTGACTTGAGAGCGCACGTGACTGTGCCGGCAATCGATTTCGCAGCGCGCGAGAGAGTGGGAGCTGCACGCGCATCAGCGAGAGCAAGCGAAGCTTCAGCGAAAAGTGCATCAGAGCAGGCTGCTGCAACCGCTGCGATTGCGTATCTGCGCGCCGCGCGCGCACAGGCTCTGGTCTCGGCGAGAGTTGCAGACTCGGCATTAGCTGACACGCTGCTTGTAATCGCGAATGAACAGCTGAAGGCTGGAGTCGGAGTCGGTCTCGACGTCACGCGCGCGAGATCCCAGCTGGCGCAAGTGCACTCGCAGCTCATTGCGGCGCGTGGGGATCAGGCAAGATCACGACTCGATCTCATACGTGCGATTGGCGCGCCGCTCGAGACCGTTTTTTCGCTATCGACGCGAGTAGATGGACCTCTGCCTTCTGATGCGATCCCGACGGAAGCCGAAGCGATAAGCGTTGCTTTCCGCCAGCGTCCCGATCTGGTCGCTGCGGAACGATCTCTCGAGGCGGCGCGACAGGGCGCAAAAGCGATTCGAGCGGAACGTCTTCCAACATTGTCAGCGTTTGCAGACGATGGTGCAATCGGAACAAGCACTGCACACATGCTCAATACATACGAGTGGGGTGTTCAGGTCTCTCTTCCGATCTTTGACGGGTCGAAGCGAAGCGGCAAGCTGAATGAACAGCAGGCGCGGGCATCACAGCTCGATGTGCAGCGAAAAGAGCTCGCGCGAACTGTGACGGTCGAAGTTCGAACGGCACTACTCGATATCGGAATCGCGCGCGATCAAGTCGAAGCGGCAAGAGGCCGCCTTGGACTTGCGCAGCAGGAATACTCGCAGGCACAGGACCGGTTTAGAGCTGGCGTCTCTGGAAACGCGGATGTTGTAACTGCCGCGCTCTCGCTGAATGCCGCTCGCAATCAGGTCATCGATGCACTCACTGCTTATCAGGCCGCGCGGGTTGGGTTAGCACGCGCCGAAGGAATTGCAACTCAGCTTTAACAGGAATAAGAAATAAATGGCAAGCACTCAGGAATCAGAAAAACAAAAAACACCCAATCCGAAACGCCGGCAGATAATGCTCGGCGTTGGAGGAGTGATTCTTCTCATCGCACTTATCTTTGGCGGGAAGAAGTATGTCTACGCGCGCTCTCATATCTCGACTGACGATGCATCGGTGGACGGACACATCGTGCCCGTTGTCGCGAAAGTCGGAGGGTACGTTGCGACCGTCAGCGTTTCGGAAAACGATCAAGTCAGACCGGGTCAGGTTGTAGTTCAGCTCGACACTGCTGAGCTCGCGGTTCGCCTTGCACAGGCCGAAGCCGATCTTGCCGCCGCGCGTGCAGCTGCGGGTGGTCCCGGTGTAACCGGCCAGGCCGAAGCGCAGGTGCAAACTGCTGCTGGTCAGGCGGGTGCACTTCAGGCGCAGGTTGCGGCTGCAAAAGCGAATGCAACGCGAGCACAGTCGGATCTGCACCGAATGCAGGATCTCGCTTCGAAGCAGATCATCTCTCAGCAGCAGCTCGATGCCGCCCGCGCAAATGCCGCTGCACAGGACGCAGCTCTGGCAGCCGCGGAGCGTCAGGCGGCTGCTGCGGGTGGAACTGTAAGCGGAGCACAAGCAGGCGCGCGTCTCGCGACTGCACGTCTCGAGGCGGCACAAGCTGCAAGAGACAATGCTGCGCTTCAGCTTTCGTATGCGCGCATCGTCGCGCCGTCAGGCGGAGCGGTCTCCAAGAAGACCGTTGAGGTTGGACAGCTAGTTCAACCTGCGCAGCAGCTGATGTCCATTGTTGCGGATTCGGGCACGTGGGTCACCGCGAACTTCAAGGAAACACAGCTCTCGAAGATGAAAGTCGGGCAGCCTGTTGAAATCGCAGTCGATGCCTATGACGGCTGCGAGATCGCGGGACACGTGCAGAGCATCAGCGGCGCAACCGGCTCACGGTTCTCGCTTCTTCCTCCTGACAACGCGACAGGCAACTTCACGAAAGTCGTTCAACGTGTTCCTGTGAAAATCGCGATAGACAAATCGTGTGGTGGACAGCGTCCTCTTAGACCAGGAATGTCTGCGGTCGCACACGTGAAGACTGGCTGATATCGCCGTGACATCTGTTGCTGTAACTCGAGAGCAGCCTCACAAGTGGCTGATAGCGGGCTCGGTCATGATCGGTACGATCATGGCAGTGCTCGACTCGAGCATCGTGAACGTCGCTCTTCCTCCGATGAGCGGAACGCTCGGCGCAACCATCGAGCAGATCACGTGGGTCGTAACGGGTTACATACTCGCGAACGTGATCATCATGCCGCTTGTCGCGCTGCTCAGCCAGCGATTCGGGCGGAAGAATTTCTACATGACGAGCGTGATTCTTTTCACGGTCGCATCGATGGCGTGCGGTCTCGCGAGAAGTCTTCCGATAATGGTTGCGTTTCGCGCGATGCAGGGAATTGGCGGCGGAGTTCTCATGACCGTATCTCAGGCAATTCTGCGTGAGACATTCCCGCCTGAAGAGCAGGGCACGGCGATGGGAATCTTCGGACTTGGTGTTGTGCTCGCCCCCGCGTTTGGTCCTACACTCGGTGGATGGATTACCGACCACTACTCGTGGCCGTGGATTTTCTACATCAATGTTCCGATTGGAATTCTCAATCTGATGCTCGTCAGCAGATTCGTTGAGGATCCGCCGTATCTCATTCGCCGCAAAGGCGATATCGACTGGGCAGGACTCGCTCTGCTGATCATCGGCCTCGGCTCACTGCAGCTGATGCTGGAATCAGGCGAGAGAAATGACTGGTTCGAGTCGATGTTCGTGGTTCGGCTTCTTATCATTGCCGTAGTGGGTCTCACAGCATTCGTGTGGCGTGAGCTCACTGCCGAACATCCCGCTGTCGATCTTCGCATTCTCAAGAATGTGTCGTTCAGCTCCGCAACCGCGCTCGGTGGCGTCCTTGGAATGGCACTCATGGGAAGCCTCTTTCTGCTTCCTGTGTTTCTGCAGAATCTTCTGGGTTATTCCGCTCTCGACTCCGGCGTTGCATTGATGCCGAGGAGTCTGGCGATGGCGGTGTGCATGCCGATTGGCGGCCGCTTCTACAATCGCATAGGGCCTCGCGCGCTTGTCGGTACTGGACTCGCAGTCGCCGGGTTCTCCTTCTGGCAGTTGTCACACTTGACCATATCGGTGGGATACTGGGACATCTTCTGGCCACAGGTGTGGCAGGGAGTGGGATTCAGTCTCATCTTCGTCGCGTTGAGTACCGCGGCGCTTTCGTCGATCCCCAAGCCTGATGTGACAGCGGCGACCGGCTTGTACAACCTGTCGCGAAATATCTTTGGAAGCGTCGGTATTGCGATTGCCGCAGCTCAGCTGACTGCAGGAATGTCACGCTTTCATGCAATGCTCGCCGAACGCGTAAGCATTGCAAATGCTGCTGCGATGAGCTGGCTGTCGAGTGCGACTGCAGCAATGATGGCGCGCACCGGCTCAGACGCGGAAACTGCGCGGAAGATGGCGCTCAAGCTTCTCGATGTTACCGTTTCCCGCCAGGCAGCGGTTCTTTCCTACAATAGAGTATTTGTGCTCGTGTCGATTCTGTTTGTCGTGTCGCTGCCGCTGGTGCTTCTATTGAAAAGCGGTCACGCAGCGGAAGACATCGAGTTGATGGTCGAGTAGCCTACGGCCGGACGTCGCCCGGCTTTCCGCTGGGGATCGCGTGCTGCGCCGCCGCGGGAAGAGCATGACCGGCCTGCGGCCCTTCAGTGAACAACCGCGTCATGAATCGCTGTCCTTCACCGATGCGCTCGATCTCGATTGCGCTCGCTTCGACTGTCTGCTCGACGCGCATCAGCCGTTCGGTAAGCTCTTTTGGAATGTTGGTGACCACCGTTGCGCCTTTTCTCCAGATGCGACGCGCGTAAGCAATCGTGATTGGAATCAAGACGATCGATCCGAAGATCGCGGTGAGAACCCAGAATTCTTCGGGCGGTCCCGACCGAGGCGGCTCCGGCGGATCGACTGCAGCGCCAGGTACGGCCGCGGCCCTGGCGACCTGAACGTCCGCTTCTGCAATCTGCTTGTCGAGAGCGTTGATTCGCTCATCGACTGTGGTCAGCCGCTGCTCGAGGCCTTTCTTGTCTGCAGGGTTGATCGCCTCACTTTGAAGCTCGTTCGTGATGTTCTGCCGCTGGTTCTGCAGCTCGTCCATCTGATTCCCCAGAACGCGACGCTGGGCTCGGAACCCCTGATATACATCGTAGGCGCTCGCGATCGGTGCTCCTTCCACCGTGACCTGATGTGGTGTAAGTACTGGAGCAGCGGGTTGAGCGGGCTGGGCTGGTGGTGTCTGCGGCATCGTTCAATCCTTTCGAGACAGGAAAACTTACTAACGAATCAGTCCTGCTGTCACAATCACTCCCGACGATGGGGAGAAAGTTTCGTACCCCTTCACATATTCTGCGCGGATCCAGACTGACTTTCCCGCACGCAAACCGGCCCGCATCTCACCGAGATTTTCCACGCCGCGAATTGCGCTGTGCGTAGTGCCGTGCATCTGGCCAAGAACGGTGAATGATGGCGTCACAACGCTGGTTCGGTATTCGGCGCGCAAAGCATAAAGCATCAGGTCGTCCTGCTCAAATCGCTGTTCCCGCGTTGTGTGAATCCCCAGTCCGGTTTCGCCCGCGATCGCAAATGCACCGCGAGTGGCGATGGCGCCAACTGTCGCAAAAAAGTCGAGCGCATCGCGATCGAGTCCCGTTGTGTTGTCCGTTGTCGGAAGCCTGGTTCCGAATCGAACAACACCGTCGAATGGAAATTCCGACGGAGTCAGCCTGACTGTCGTCGAGAGACGATAGTCACCGGAATCATGTCTCTTCCCATCGTTGCTGGGTTCTACATCAGGATACGGTTCCTCGAATGTGCCGGTTTCATGAAAGAACCGCTGCGCCGTTCCCGCAGCTTCCAGCACAACCCGGCCGGTTCTCCACGCGAGCGAGAAGTTGCCGGCTTCCCACAAATCCCCGGTTGTACCGGCAAGTGACGCACGCTGATCGAGAAACCGTCCACCTCCGAGCTCCGCAGCAATCGCCTTTTCCTCAGCGAACAGTCGCCATTGAATCGGCTCGAGTGGTCTGAGCTGCGCCACGGCCGACGCGGGAAGGATTGCAATCAACGCAAGCGAAGCGAAAATCTTCGGCATCAATTGACCCGTGTCTCCTGATTTTCCAGCCACATCGCAATAGCGCTAACGACGTGATCCTGCTCAGCGGTTGTGAGCTCACGACCCTGGGGGATTCGATGCCACTTCTCGAGGCACCCGCGACAGCATGTTGCCGTTGCATGCTGTGCGACAAAAACGGGATGTCCCTTGAATGGTGTCTGTTTCCCGTCATTCACAGGAAGTGCGGGCGCGAGCCTGCGCCCGATGAAATCTCTTGCGTGCTCGATGATTGTCGTCATGCCTTTCCGCCGCAGATAATCGCGCTCTTTTGAGCCGAGCGAAAAATTGCGGCGGAAGGCTGAGCTTTCGAGGGCAGTGAAGAGGTCGTGCAGATCTCTCAATTCGCTGAAGAGATTACGGAGTGACCGAAATGACCTCGACCTTGAATACGATCACCGAATTGCCTGGAATCGGGCCGTAATCGTAGGGTCCATACCCCAAGGATGGGGGAATTATGAGCTGCCGCTGACTGCCGACCTTTGCACCAACAAGGCCGTCATCGAATCCTGCAATGACCTGACCTGATCCAACCTTGAAGGTGAGCGGATCAGCCTTTGTGGTGTTCGAATCGAACTGCGTTCCGTTCGCAAGCCACCCAGTGTAACGCACGGAGATCGTTTGTCCTGAAGCGACGGCTGCGCCCGTGCCGACTACGAGATCGCGATAATACGTGCCATTTGCGGTTTTGGTCGATGCTGCGAGGTCCACACCGAGCGACGAGGCAAAGGTGGTCTCTTCAATGCGCGTCTCGATGAGTCCGGTGCTTTCGCCGCTCAGGCAGCCAGACAGAGCGACGAGCGCGCAGACCGCCGCTGCGCGCCGACCGAGATGTGTAATTGACATAACGGCAATCTAATCGCTTACCGCACCGTCGCCTTCTCGAGCGTTGCCGGGCCAGTCCCTTCGCGACTCAGGAGAAACACTGCGTTGTTCGGTCCGAAACCGGCAATAGTGCGGTTTGCCGGAATCTGAACTCGATCGACGAGCTCGCCTTTGCGATTGATAACGTCGTAAACCGGGCCACCCGCGATTGCAGTGGTTGGAATTGTACGCACCCAGACATTTCCTTCTGTATCGGCGCGCACTGAGCCCGCGAAGAACGGTGGCTTGTAGTCGGGAAGCTCGCTCGCAGGAATGAAGTTCATTTGCGGCGGACCCGCGGCTCCGCGATTTGGAGCGCCGCCCGGCCCTCCACCGGGACCGCCCGGGCCGATGAAAATCTGCACGTTCGGCGTACCACCACCACCGCCTGCGGGTGGTGTACCTGCTACTACCGTTGGCGCATTCGCTCCGAGTCTTTCGCGTGCCGCCTTTACCGAGTCGATGAACGCGATTTTGTCCTCATCGGTCAATCTCTGCCAGTCGAACGGAATTTTTGCAGCGGAAACTTTGGTACCATCAGGGTTCACGAAGTCGACGTGGTAATCCTTGCCACGCACAAATGCGATCGAGCCGTCGGATGTCATTGTCCAGTCATCGACAACTGGAAGTGGATTGATCAGCGAGCTGATGCTCATTCCTCCACGATCATCAGTCTTGGTTTCGAACTTGATCTTAGGAGTACGAATGACTCCGACAGTGTCGAGCTTGCGCGTTGCGAGGTCGACTCGAACAATGAACGCTGAATCCGGCGGCTCGGGAATTTGCGGAAACGCATTCGCACCGCCGCCTCCCGGACCTCCGATAATGGTGCGCACACCGCCGCCGCGATTGCCAAATCCAAGGCCTGCGCGATAGATGAGTCGGCCGGATGCATCGAACGTCGCATTTCCGACCGGGCTGCCAATTGTGCTCGCATCTTCAGCACGCGGAATTGCAACCACGCGCGTCACTTTACCAGCGGGGTCGATCACGAGCATCGAGACAGAGCTCGGATCGGCGAAGATCGACGAATCTCCTTTGTAAGCGATGAGAGATCCGATTCTTCCGCCGTATGCGTTAGCGGTTGCGCTGGTTGAATCAGCGACCACAGTGAATTTCGACAGAGTAGGATCGAACAGCAGCACTCTCCGTCCCGCAACGTCGTTGACGAGAACAAAGCCGTTCGACAACGCGCGCAGACTTGCGACGCTGTTGAAGGTCTCAGTGGATTTCGCCGTGATCGCACCGAGCTGTCGAATCGTGGGTCGCTGCTGCGCAGCCAGCGGACTCGAGACAACTGCTGCGAGTGCGAGCGAAGGGGCAGCGTGAATGAATCGAACCATAGAGTTCTGCCTCGATGATATTGAATGTTCAAGGTTACTGACGAATGATGATGCGCTCTCCGGCACCGCTGGCCGAGACGAACACGTCGCCTCCGCCACCGAGCAGGAATGGAGCTCCACCGCCAAATCCGCCTCCCGTGAATGTTGCAGTCCCCGCGCGAATTGATGCGAGGTAACGGGTGTCGAGATAGCTGGCGATGAACGGCGGAAGCTTGCGACGCTGTTCAGCAGTGAGAAGTCCGCGAATGCTCGGCCCGATCTGCATGAGCTGATCGATTGTCGCCTTGCGTGCCGTCATGTACTTGTCGTAAACGACATCGTGATCGTACGAGTCGGGAAGCTCGGCGAAATACTTTGCGAGCGGCGACCAGATTGCATCGTTGCGAATCGTGTAAGCGCGATTCAGCGTTGCGAGACTATCCGCTTGTGGTCCGGTGAGCTTGAGCGAATCCTGCTGACGGAGAATCGTCGCGATTGGATTGGGGATCCCGCCATTTCCATAGATCGCCTTGAGCATGATCTCCGGTGCTTTGGTTCCCTGAGTACGACGACCGCGATCGAGCTGCTGCGTGAGCAGCTGCTTCTCGCGAGTGGGACCAATGTCGAAGCGCATCATTGCGGTCAGTGTCACGGGAACACGGAACGCGCCGAACGACTGGTTGGTCGATCCGAATCTCTGATTCACTTCATATATATAGTTGCGATTCATCGCATCGAATCCGCGAACATAAAGAAGCTGCGGGTCAGGAATCGATGGCTGTCCCCAGCCATGCAGCTTGTTCGATCCGTGCATGACCAGGTCGGCTGCGCCGAGCGGATTTGAGAGCTGGAATGAAAGTGTAGCTCGCTGCGGCATGCGAACTTTTACAGGATTGAACGAGATAGACATCGACGCAGAAGAATTCCACGGGCCCTGACAGCTGTTGCGCCCGGCAAGTTTGCCAAGCTGTTTCTGCAGGCAATCTCTTGCTTCCGATGATCCATTCTGCAACAGTGACGATATTCCGTTTGCATTCGGAGCGTTCACCGGAGCGGGAATGTACGCGCGATCATTCGCGTAGCCGTCACCGTTGATGTCGCTCGCAACCATCGGCGTATACGGTGAGCCGGAACGAAACTGACCGAACCAGCTCACTCGCACGAAATCGAAGAAATTGTAGCCGAGGTTGTAGACGATCTGATGACGCGAATCCATCGATGAGCGGCCCCACTGTACGTCGAGCGGGTTGTTCACCGTGCTCGAGAATCCGCGGAATTGTTCGCGGACATTCGAGTACACATACGAGAGACTCCAGCTGAGGCTGGTGCTGAAGTTCGCAGGCGAAAGGCGAAGGCTGACCTGCCGGCTCTGCGATTTCAGATCCGACACAAGCTGTGAGACGCGCGAGAATTCTTGCGACTTTCTCGCATCGAGTGGCGAAACAGCGCCGGTCGTTGTGACGATACTGGTTGGCTGCACGAACACCGGACGACTCGCTTCACCAGCAAGAGTGAAGCGAGTCACCGGATTGAAGTTCAGATCGATCGATCCAGGCTGATTCAAGTTCATTGAATACGTTCCATCGATCGTGGCATTGAAGCGATTCTTCAAAATCGGTCCGCTCCACTGAAGGTTGGAACGAATGCTTCGCGAGGCTCTGTAATCCTTCGAGAAGAGAGACACGTTGGGTGCCGAGCTCGAGAATACCGTGCCTGTTGTTCCATCGGCACAGCGGTCAGGAACAGATCCTGAATTCGATGCGTACGCATCCCAATCCGGAATTGGTGCAGCGGTACCAATGCACGTGATCTGCTGCACACCGCTCGGCAGGCCTGTGTTGTCGAGTGCGTTTCCAATCGTGTTCACCGACGGAGTGTTCTGGAACATGCCGAGCCCGCCGCGTACGACCGCGCGCGGGCCGCGGAACGCACCTTCGAATCCAGCGATCTGCGCTGCCTGTCCGTAGGTCCACGAGAATCCAACGCGCGGACTCACATAAACCCGGTTCGGAACGTTGTCGTTCTTGACTCCGAACTCGGATTCGACAGCTGGATTGGTGGCGGGATCATTGAAGAAATGATTCGCATCGACTCTCAATCCGTACTGAAGCTGAAGCTTGTCCGATTTGCGCCATGAGTCGCCCAGTGACCAGCCAGCGACCAGCTGTGACACGTCGCGCGTGCGAGAGCCGAGTGTTCTTGTAAATGCAGCGGGACGGTCTGCCTGAAGATCAGCTAGCGAATTGAACGAGAATGTACCGAGCCGGTTCGAAGCGAGCTCCTGTCCGGCGCCGTCGCGGCGCAGCTCGGTTGTCATCTTCAAGCGATGTTTGTTGTTCGTGCTGAACCATGAAAGCTGATTCAGAAGATTTTCGGTATTGCTTGTCTGCGTGCTGTTGAGATTCTGATTTCCGCCGAATATGAGATTCTGAACGCCGCTCGCACCATCGTCGAATGTCGAATTGACTCTGACAGTGCCTGTTGGCATCTGGAGAAACGGATTCGCTTCGGTTCTCGACGCACTTACGCCAAACGATGTCTCACTCAGAATTCCAACGCCGAAGTACATGTTCTGGCGACCCTGAACTCCGCCGCGCCAGCTTGTTCTTTCTCCACTGTGTGCGGGCAGCTCGGTCGCAAATCCGGATGTTGGATTCTGCTTGTTCCAGTTTCCATTGAAAGAAATGTTGAGCGCCTGACCACTTGTCGACGATGGCGGAGCAAAATCCAGAGAGCCGAATATCGATCCCTGGTCTCCGATTCTATCGTTCGGTGCGGAGCCAACTGTGAGCGGAACTCTGGCACTGTTGAGAATGGAGAGAAGTCGGCTAACCGAATCTGATGACACTCCAACCGCAGCGAGTCCATTCGAGTTGGTATTGAGAAGTGTCTGCAGATCATTCGCACGCCGGCCAAGCTGATACGACACGTTGTAAAACGATTTGTCGTATTGAAGAGGACCGGAAACCGTTCCACCGAGCGAGAGGTTCGAGTACTCCTGTCCAAGCGATTGCGCTGCGCGATCGCTCCATTGAAGCTGCGGAGCATCGACGTTGAGACTCATTCCGCGCGTCTGGAAATTGGATCCCGAGCGTGAGCGAATGCTCATTTGCGCACCGCTGAATCCTCCGCGCGAAACATCGTACGGAGAAGTGATGACAGAGCTCGACACCGCAGCATCACGGGGCAGACTCGATCCGCCAAAGTTCAGTCCGTTGAGCGTAGTGTTGTTCTGGTCCGCGCCGAGACCGAGCACTGAATAACCGTCCGCGCTTCCATCAAGACCTGGAACTGCTTGAACGCCAGGAAGGGAAGCTGCCATCGCGGCGAGATCACCCATTAGATTCGCTGGCACCGCCGAGTTTGTGAGCGGTGTTTCGGTTCCGCCTATATCCGGTCGAGGCGGCTCATTGCGATTCACTTTCTGCCGCTCGGCCGTGACCTTCACCGGATCGAGAATCGCTCCCACTTTCGAGAGGCGCGCATCGGCGACAAGAATTTCCTCGTCTGCTGCGCGCTTGACCTCGAATCGCTTGGCGGCATAGCCGAGTGCGGCCAGTGCTACTATGTAATCGCCATCGCCACCGGGGAATGTGACGGTGAACCGTCCATTTCGATCAGTCTTCGCCGTGCGGCTCACATTGCCGGAGATCGACGTGACGGTTACCTGAACACCTTCGAGGGCGGCAGAATCCGGACCGGTTACGCGGCCACGAATAACATCTGCCTGCTGCGCCTTCGCGAGACCTGGGGGCACCATCGGAATCAGCGCTGCGGCGACGATCAGAAGAAAACGTCGGAATGTCATTATTCTCGGTTGTAGTGCCGACTCTTAGACTCGCAGGCGGTGAACAGGGTTGCCGCGTCCTTTGAGTGACGCCTTTGAGGGACTATTTCAGAGCGTAGTCGATCGTGGAAACGACTCGTACTGTCTTCACGACTTGACTCGCTTCGGTAATGCCCTCGGCCTGATCTCGCGGAAGGATCTCGAAAATTCCCTGACTCGCTCGGCGAATTCCGCCAATGCTCGAGTGCGAGTCTCGCGCAAACTGTTCAGCCGATTCTCTAGCACGCGCAGTCGCTTCGCCGATCATCTGCGGCTTGAGCTTGTTGAGTCCTGTGAAAACGAATGTCGGTCCACCATTGCCGTATTCTCCGCCTGACGACAGAACGACGCCCGCGCTCACCAGCTCTGATACTTTCTGACTCGCCGCACGAATGAGCTCGGGGTTTGTTGATCGAACAACAACTGTCTGACGAATTACGAATCGCGCTCCGGAGGTCGAGTTGCCTGAATACTGGTTGGTGTTTGCATCGGTAACGGAAAAATCCTGGAGTGTAGCCTGTGATGCGTCGACCTGATTTGCAGCGAGGAATGTCCGAATTTTCTGAAGACTCGATTGCAGCTGAGTATTTGCGGCTGTCAGATCGTCGCTTGCCGCCACCAGGCGAAGCGGCCAGATGGCGAGATCAGCTTTCACTTCGCGCTCGGAAATCCCTTTTACAGTCACGAAGCGGTCATCGCGCGATTTTGCGAAGCCGCCACCGATGAAAAGTCCACCGAGAATGAGGCCGACTGCGATGATCGAGGGTCGAAGAATGTCGCGATCAGTGCTCAAGGGAATAACCTCGAGGAATTGTTCATGCGTAAGAGAGGAGGAGGAAAAGCTAGCACTCGCAGTGAATTTGGCGACGGAATAAATTCTCGCGAACTGTCCAAAGCTTATAAATAGAGGAAATGGGGATGAGAGGAACGAACGCTGGAATGCTGGTCCTGGCCGCGATTGTTATCGGGTCGTGCACATCTCAGCCGACGGCGCAGGCGCCTTCTCCGCAGCCTGCTGTACCGACAATGGGCGTCGGGGGAATCCCTGGTCCAGGTGGCCCTGCGCCTGGACGGCGTCCGAATCCAGCTCAACAGGATACTGCGCGCAGAGCGCAGGTCGATTCGATCATGCGCACAATCGCCGGACGCGAACAGCAGCCTGCGAGCCAGGTGTTCAAGAACGTAAAGCTCCTGAAGGACATGCCCGCCGCTGCATTCCTCAAGAACATGGATGAGAATTACGGCCGCGGATTAGGAATGGGGTGCGGCAACTGCCACGTACTCGGCAAGTTCGATGATGATTCGCGGAAGAACAAACGCGTCGCGCGTGAGATGCAGGAGATGACGGACTACATCAACACTGTGCGGCTCGCGAACATCAAGGAGCTCGACGAGGATTACGTGAAAGTGACTTGTGTGACTTGTCACGCGGGATCGGGGCATCCGAAAGCGACGATGCCGGTACCCGTACCAACGACGACAACAAACCGAGACTGAGGACATCAACTAAACCTGCGAGCGGATGCGCCTTTTGCCACACAAGAAGGTTCTTGAAGTCTGCCATTCGCGAAAGCTGAAGCCTCAATAGCAGAGAGGCGGCATCGAAATGATGCCGCCTCAATGTTTCCTTTCCGATCGGGCTGGCAGATATCAGCTAGTTAGCTATCCGCTCGCGGTTTTGTTTCTGTTATTTCCACGCAGATAAATCAGCCTTGTACAATGTAGACAGCTCGTTCTTGAGAGCGTCTACCTTCGGCGCATCATTGAACCGGATGTACGGATCATTCGGATGAATGTTCGCGTAATTCTGGTGGTAGTCTTCAGCGACATTGAATGCGTTCAGCTTCGAGACACGAGTGACGATAGGCTTTGTGTACACCTTTGCCTTTGAAAGCTGATCGATGTAGGCAGTCGCAATTTTCTGCTGCGCTGCGTTCGTATAGAAAATCTCAGAGCGATACTGAGTGCCAACATCGGGTCCCTGTCGGTTGAGCTGAGTAGGATCGTGCGCAACCGAGAACAAAACTCGGAGCAGGGTGCCGTACGAAACCTGCGACGGGTCGAACACAACGCGCACTGATTCAGCGTGTCCCGTGGTACCGGAGCTCACCTCTTCATATGAAGGTGAATTGACCGTCCCGCCGGCGTAGCCCGAGACAGCGGACTTCACGCCTTTCACGTGCTGGAAGACGGCCTGAATTCCCCAGAAGCACCCGCCTGCAAAGACGGCGGTCTCCTGACCCGGTTTCGCAGCGAGTGCGTTGTCGACAACGGGCGCCGGCACCGCAGAGGGAGCTGCAGCAAGCGCTGACGACATCGAGATTCGTGATCCGATTGTTGTGATCGCGACTACGGCGATCATGAGCCCAACTGCTATTCGCGCTACGGACTTGTCCACCGCATCCTCTGGTCAAAAGTACATCTATTAAACGCCGGAATTGGCCGTCTGGATTTATACCCTCCAGACGGCCTCCGTTCCTCTTACCACCGTCTTAGCGGCGCATCCTCAACCGGCGCTTTTACCGGCTGCACACTTGGTGCCTGAACCGGCGTTGTGCCATTCGATGGAGCAGTGGCATCTGCGCCGAGGAGACCGCCCTTCGCGACGAGCTGCGCGGCGAGCACAGTCTGGATCACGCTTACGATGTTGTTCGTAGTTGTTTCAGGGGCGCCTTTCTCTCCCTGTGACATGGTGACGAGCTTGGCTTGACCCAACGCATCGGCGATTGCAGGGGCAATCTGCGGAAGCATTTCGATTTGCCGATAGCGGAAGTAACTCTCTCCGCCTTCCTGAATTGCCCTGTTCACTTTCTGAATGCTTTCGGCGTTCGCATCGGCAATTCGGCGAATACGAATCGCTTCCGCGTCTGCAGCAGCTTCAGCCTCCAGTCGAACTTTCGCGGCGTCTGCCTTTGCCTGCGCGATCTGAGTGGCATCGAGCTCGGCAGTACGCTGAAGTCCCGCTGCTTCCTGTCGCTTTGCTTCGGCTTGCGCGATGAGTGCCGCGTTCGCGGCACGAGTCTGTTCCAATTCGCGCTGCTTGTCGGAAATGACACGCTCGGCTTCGAGCTGCGCTTCCTTCGCTCGACGCGATTGCGTTGCAGCGACAATCTCCGCATTCGCCTGGGCTTCAGCAGCGGACTGACGGCGGCGTGCCTCCGCTACCTCGGATTGGACGATCTTGATGTTGAGCGAATTGAAGATGAGTCCCAGGTCCGTCAGCTCACGCGAGCACGCTTTGCGAATGATGACCGCGAGCGGATCGTCTTCATCTTCGATGACGGTGGTGTCACCCTCGTGAAGTGTGATTGCGGCCGGCGCGACTTTTACAGGAACCGGGCTGCCGCTGCCAATTGCGCGAACAGTGGGCGCAGCCTTGGCGGAGAAGAGCTGGTCGTGCGTGAGAAGGTTGATTGCGCGTCGACCCGAGCTCGAAAGGAGATCGGTGAGCGTGTTTATCTGATCCGCTTCCTTCTTGGAGAAGAAGCGGTTTGCCGCTGTTTTGATCAGCATATCACTGTCGCCGACGGAAACAATCGCGCTCGCAAGAACGCGCACCTTGATCGGGCGCGGCGTTCCGGTGTCGTCGATGTCAGCAGTCTGATCAGTAATGTCGAGATCGACGTTGATGACCTTGCTCGAGATCGTCGTGCCGGTCGTGAGCAGTGGGATCTCCTTCGACTTTCCTGGACCGCGATAGATGATCGTCCCGCCACCAAGCCAGCTGACGAGTCGAATCTCTCCTGCTTCGACATTTCTCAGGAACTTTGCAACGATGATCGGTACTGCAACGAGAACAAAAAGAACGACGCCTCCGACGAGTACGCCGCTGGAGATCAGTCCGTCCATGGTAAGACTCCGCATCCTCTAAGAGTTCCGCCGCTCAAATGAGCGAGACGGTACAACGGTTCCGCGCCGCATCGACGTCTTCAATGCGAAGTCGCGATCCAACGGGAACCCTAACATTCATTTCGCGATCGCCCGGCTTGAGTGTGCCGAGTATCTGGACCATCTGTCCATCAACTTCGACTGCTATGAGACCCTGTCCGTTCTTGTCGAACGATGTCACGGCGCGTGCTTCGTCCATGACTGAGCTCTCGAGAGTGGATGCAGGGTTTGAAGCGAACCTGAAAGTCAGGTTCCATATCGGCGCGACGACTGCGCGCTCGAAAAGAATTCCGGCAGCAAGTGCCGCCGCAAAAAGGATTGGCTCTGCGAGCACGCCGCGCAGCAGCAGGCCCGCTGTTCCGAGCCCCAGCGCGACGCTGAACAGAAGCCGTGGCGACATGAGAGAGAGCAGGGGATTGCCCGCCGGTTCACCCGCGTGATGTCCGTGACCGGCATGTGCACCTGTTTGGCCATGCCCATGGGCAACTGTGTGGTGCCCTGCGTCGTGACTTGTGTGGTGAGAGACGTGCGTGTGACCGTGCGCATCACCATGACTGTGTCCATGGCGACCCAGGCCACCAACCGCCATCCCAGCGAGGCCAACTCCGCCAAGCGCGAGTGCGGTGAGATATACGTCCATTGAAGCTTTTGCCTCAGACTTTAAGGGGTCTTAGTAATTCAGACCCGTGCCATTAACGCTAAGGCATGCTGGCTGGGACGCAATGACTGCCAAATTGACAAGAACCAGAACTGCGGTACCGGGTTCCGGGAGGGCCAGAAGTTCGTTACCGGGTACCGGAAAAACCAGAAATTCGGTACCGGTACCAGAAAAACCAGAAATTCGGTACCGGGTACCGGTAACTACCGCTCAATCCGGTACCTGGCACCGCAGTTCTGGTGCGTCAGGTACCTGGCACCGCAGTTCTGGTCTTTCCGGTACCCGGTACCGAATTTCTGGTTTTTCTGGTACCCGGTACCGCAGTTCTGGTTTTTCTGGTACCCGGTACCGCAGTTCTGGTTCTTTAAACGGCGTCGGACAACGAAGTAAAGTTGAAATCCCTGGCACGAATCGACGGCATCACCTGACCAGCGGACGTCGGTTCGGCCCGACCGATCTCTTCGACTTTGTTCAACATGAAGAGAGGGCTCTCGTTCCAGCGGAAATTCTTGAGACTTTTCGTGATCTTTCCGTTCTCGATGAGGAACGTACCGTCACGCGTGAGACCCGTGAGCATCACAGTGCGCTGATCGAGCGAGCGAATGTAGAAGAAGTGCGTGACAAGAATTCCGCGCTGAGTTCCCGCGATGAGCTCGTCGAGCGACTTGGTTCCTCCCATCATCTTGAGACCGCCAGGAAATCCGCCACCGCCGAATCCGCCACCACCGCCAGTCGGTTGCGCGCCCTGCTTCTGCGCCCAGAAGCGCGAGTAAGTGAGATTCTTGAGGATACCATTCTCGATCCACACGCGACGCTGAATTGGAAGACCTTCCTGATCGAACGGCGACGCGAGCAGCTCGGCGTCAGTTGGATCCGAATAGATCGTCACTCTCTCATCGGCGATCTTCTCGCCGATTTTCGTTCCGCCGCCTTTCTTGGAGAACGGACTGCGGCCCTCATCGGCAGAACGTGCATTGAAAGCACCGCCGAGCAGTGGAACAAGATCGGCAACTGCCTGTGGCTCGAGAACGACAGTGTACATACCAGGCTCGATTGCAGTTGGATTACGCGATGCAACTGCTTTCTGCGCAGCGCGCGCACCGAGTGCCGCGGGATCGATCGCATTCCAGCTCCGCGCGCCTGCTGATGCCCAGCCGGAGCCGGTTCCATCAGGCGTGCGAACGGTCGCCGAAAGATTTGCATCAGTCGAGCGGTGATAAGCAAACAATCCCTTATTGTTCGCGAGAGCACGAGTTCCTGCGTTCGCTTCGAGATATCCAGCGACAAAAACATCACCTGCCGCGCTGCCTGCTTCACCGGCGCGCGTTATCACTTTCTTCGCCGCAGCTGCTCGAGCTTCCCCGCCAAGATTTGCGGTGGCGTCGATGAAGCTTTTTACGGGTGCATACGTCTGCGCTCCGAGCTCCGGCATGATCTCGGGATCTTCCGGTGAAAGCTTTGCGAGACGCTCAGCGAGATCGACTGTTCGCTGAAGCGATGCGTCCTCGAGAACATTCGTGGACGATGATGCGCGCCGCTTTCCAACCGTGCTCACGATGGTGATGTTCACGTCTTCGCTTTCGCCTGACGTCGTGATCTCACCACCGGCAAAGCGCGTATTTCCGCTCCAGCCACTGTCGATGATTACGCGCGTTTCATCCGCTTTCGCCATGCTGAGCACTTTGTTCGCGAGCGCTTTCGCCTGCTCGGCACTGAGAAGATTCTCCGCCGAAGCGGTCGTTGAGAAAAGAGAGCGGGGCCTCACGCTGTTCTCCCTGTGTTGACGATGTTGACTTGCTTGAAGCGAGCCGGCACGCATCCATGGCTCACTGAGTTCGACTGCGCCGGCTCACCTTTTCCATCACCGAATGATCCGCCGAGCCAGTAGCTCTTCTGTCCGCCGATCATGTCCATCGAATTCCAGAAATCAGGCGTGCGGCTCTGGTATGCAACGTCTTTCAGCATTCCGGTGATCTTCCCGCCTTTCACTTCATAGAATACCTGGCCGGAGAACTGGAAGTTGAATCGCTGGTGATCGATCGACCACGACCCGCGATTCTTCACGACGATTCCGCGATCCGTTGCGGCGACGATGTCGTCGAGCCCGATGTCCTTGTCGCCCGGAAGAAGTGAGACGTTCGGCATTCTCTGGAACTGAACGCTCGACCACGAATCAGCGAACGAGCATCCGTGTGATTTCTTCACTCCAGTGAGGGAAGAAATCCATGATGCCTGCTCACGTGTTGTCTGATAGTCGTTGAAGATTCCCTTCTTGATGATGAGCCACTTGTCGGCGGGAACGCCCTCGTCATCCCACATCGTGCGCGAGAGTGAATCTTCCTGCGTGCGATCGCCCTGGATGTTCATGAACTCCTGTCCGTACTTGAACTTGCCGATGTATTTCTCGGGCGGGGCAACAAACGATGTTCCTGCGTAGTTCGCTTCGTACCCCATTGCACGATCGAGCTCTGTCGGGTGTCCGATCGACTCGTGAATCGTGAGCCACAGATTCGTTGGATCGAGAATCAGGTCGTAGCGGCCAACTTCAACCGACTTCGCGGAGAGTTTCTCCGCTGCGAGCGATGCCCACTTCTCGGCATTGCCCGGCATGTTGAGCGACTCGATGTATTCCCAGCCTGATCCGCGCGGAGCGAGCTCTTCGGTATAAGATTGAAAATCTCCATCGCCAATAGCTGTGGCGGAGAACTGAGGTCCGACGCGAACGTAAGTCTGCGTGACGAGAGTTCCGTCAGTTGTTGCGAGAGTTTTCTCTTCGCGAAGAAGGGCCATGCCCGAGTTAACGAACCGAACTTTCGCAACTTTCATCGCAGCTTCATTCGCAGCGAGAAGCAGTGCGACTTTTTCTTCGATTGGAACGTCAATCGGATCGCGCTTCACTGGCGTGCGCCACGTTCCCTTCACGGGGGTGACAGGAGCAAGCACCACCGGCCTGCGCTGAACGGCGTTCGCTGCTTTTGCGAGTCGAACCGCTTCCTGTGCGGCGCGGCCGATGCCTTCCTTTGTCATCGTGCTGGTGGAGGCAAAACCCCACGATCCTTTGTACAGGGCGCGAACACCTATACCATATGATTCGCTGTCATTCACGCCGGTGACGTTGCGCTCGCGCGTGGCGACGAACTGGCGGCGGTATCGGCCAATGCGTGCGTCGGCGTAAGAGGCACCCGCAGCTTGTGCAGCGTTCAGTGCTTCGAGTGCCAGGTCGTCGACTATGGAGTCGGATGGCGGGTTTGGAAGAAATCCGGGCGCCGGCTGTCCGAACGCAGCGCGCGCACCGGCAACGGCTGCAATAGCCGCTGAGGCTTTGACGAAGTCGCGACGATTTGTCATACGCAGTGGGGAGGGTTGATAAGGATGATGTCGTGTTGAGTCGCGGGACGCCAGTCACGGTTCACCGGGGACCGGCGACGCGCGACCGGCGTCTGCAGTTTCAGAACTCCACTCTCATGCCGAGCTGAAGAGCCAGCGGATTCACACGTCTTCTCGGGGCAGCGAAAATCGACGTTGGATCCGAGCTTATCTGGTCGTTGATAGTGAGGTTCCTTTCTATTACGGCATCCGACGCCAATACGTTGAACGCGTCGGCGGTGACGAGCCAATCGAATCCCGGTGCCTTGAAGCGACGCTCGAGACGAAGGTCGATGTTGGTCCGCGACTGATACTTTCTGTTTCCTCTCTCCTCCATCAGGATGGTTTGACCTTCAACGGCGGTGAAAAGCTCATCGTCGAGGATCGAGCTCGAGCCGCCTGCCTGAAAACGGAAACGGGGAGTAATCTGAAATGTCGGCGTGAAGAAGTTGCCGAGTGACCAGGTTCCGAACACTCCTCCGCGGAAACCGTAGGGCAGCTCTCCAGTGAGCCATGCCTTGCTCTCAACTGGTGGAAAATTCGGGAGGTATCCCTCGGCGTTGATCCCTTCGTTGGGACGCACCGCACTACCGGCCGAGAAGGTTGATCCTGTTGTGCCGAATCCAGTTAGTCCGCTCGTATTTCCTCGAAGACTCGTGAAGGTGAGGGATCCGAATCCACTGAACTCCTTTCGCTCGGTTCTCAGTGTCAGCGAAAACTGGTGCATCGCACGGCGCGCGCCATCCACAGTAGTGAGCTGGATCTCCGGATTGTAAGTGAGCGTATTGATATCAGCGAACGAATACCCCGGTGTCGGAGGCCGGGGAATGAGTCCATCACGACGCCGAATCAGATCGGCTCTCAAGTCGTTGTTCGCCACGTACACAACCGGTATCACAAGCGGCGCACCAAACTGATCGAGAATGGTTATCTGGGTGACGTGATCTTTTACGACGACATTTCGGAGCGGACTGTAATTGTTGGCAAGGTTGTGGTCGACGAGACCAACGATATCCTTGTTCACTCGATTGACGTACATCGCTTCGAGCTTCCACTTCGGACCGAATCGCTTCTCAACGCTGAGCAATGCCTGCTCGACATACGGCTGTCGATAATTCGCTGGTGCCCCTGCTTCATTCAGGATCGAAACGATCGAAGTCCCCTGGAATCCTGTCGGTGAGTTCCGAAGCGCGTCCCGCTGCGCAGCAGTGTACACACGTCGCGAATCAGTGAAGCTCGGACCCTGGAAGAAAAATGTCTCGTTCGAGTAGACGTCCGCGCCTTGAGCCCGGTCAAAGAACACGGAATTCATGCTCTGGTGATAACGGCCCCAGTGTGCCTTCATCACGAGATCATTTCGTCCGGAGATATCCCATACCACTCCAAAGCGCGGATCGAACGCCTGGTGTCGCACGGCCAGGAAACGACCGTCGGAAGAATCGACTGGTGTGAGCCATCCCGTCCATCGCCCATAGCGAAGGCCGGGCGTGAATGTCAGTCCAGGAAGCAGCGTGAGGTAATCCTGCGCGAACACTGCATCATCCTCGACGTCGGAATCGAGATGCATTTCGCCTCCCCATTCGCTTGCGACCTCTGCCCAGGACTGTGCGTTGTAAGGATCGACCTGTCGGGTGATCGGATGCAGATATGGCATCCATGTGAGACCGCCGTTCCTCGTGCGAGTATTTGTCCACCAGCCCCGCGTGACTTCAGCGCCCACGACGATTTTGTTTTCGCCTCCGGGAAGCGTGTGCGTTTTACTGTAGCTCATGTTCCCGCTCACATTTCTTGGACGAGTTCGCTGGTTGAACAAAGCGTTCTGATAAATCGGCTGTCGTCCGAGAGTAAAGATCTGAATTCCGGGAACTGAATCGCCTTCGTATCCGAGTCGCGTCTCACGTGAATCGAATCCTGCGACTTTTGCGACAAACGAGCTCGAGAGACCTGTGCGGGTCCACGATGCTTCGTAGAACTGCGTTGGCGATCGAACACGCAATGACGTAATCGGATCGTTGAGTCCGTTCAGCTCGGCGCGATCGATCTCATTGTCGCGATGGCTGATGATTGCATCTATGCGATCGTGAAGACTCGGAAGAAGAGTGAGCTTTGCAATGCCGCGAACATCGCGGAGATCTTGGCTTTCTGATCGCAAGTCGTCGAGCTCAACGGTGGTGAGATCCGGAACTTGAATAGCGCGATCGAGAATGATTCCGCCGATGAAGTAGTAGAGGCGATCCTTGATGATGGGTCCGCTTGTCTCACCGCTGAACTCGCGACGCATCGACTGTTCGGCTCCTTCTTCATTCGGCCTGATGTTGGAGCTGGTCAATGATGGCGAGATGTAGTTCGCTCTCAGAGATCCGCGCCAGTTGTTTGAGCCGGTTTTCGTGACAGCGTTGATGATTGCGCCCTGAAACTCTCCCGATTCAGCTCCTGCACCGAGACCGCGTACTTCGAGAGCCTCGATCCAGTCGATGCTCGGAGAGAGAAAGTCGCCGCCAACTCCAGGATGGTTTACGCTGACGCCATCGATCTGGTAATTGTTCGCCGCGTCTCCCGCTCCGCCCCAGACAAAGCCTTTGGTTGCTCCAGGCACAAGCTCGACGAGGCTGTTTGCATCGCGCCCTGCGGGGACCAGTCCGACATCCTCGACACCAATCCTGCGTGCGAGCTCCGATGTCGATGCATCGATCGATGTCGGTGAGACGCGAACCTCGACGGTCGACAGCTGCGTTGGCGAGGTCGTAAGCGCTACGTGCACTTCCGCGGTTTGACCCGCGATGATCCTCAGCGAACGGAGCTGCGCCTCCCTGAACCCGATGCGTCTCGCAATGATGTGATAAAGTCCGGGGGCGAGGCCGCGGATTCTGAACGTGCCAGCTGCATCCGTGACCGCCGACTGAGCTCCACTTCCATCGTTGCGCGCAATTTGCACAGTCGCGTCCGCGACACCCTTTCCACCGTCGGCCGTGACCGTGCCGCTCACATCACCTGTCGTTGAGCGTTGAGCGTGGAGTGCGGGAGTGAAGAGGATGATCGATACAACGGCAGCAACAACAGACATTCGTAATGACAAGCTGTGGACCATTCTGCATCCTTATGCTGAAGATGACGAGACCAATATTGTTCAACAGTGCAGGCTGTGCGCTATCCGAAATTCACCGGGAGATCTGAATGATTCGTAAATGGCTGTGGACAATCAGCGCATTAATGTCAGTCGGGACAGCATGTGAAAAACCTGCCGGAGGCACATCGGATTCGACTGCAGCGGCTGGTGGTGATATGCAGCGTCGTCAATCGGAGTACACATCGGTAAAACTGGCAGCTGACACAACCACACTCACGCCTAAGGAGCGGCAGATGATTCCGCTGCTCATAGATGCGGCGAAAGCCATGGATCCGATTTTCTGGCAGCAGACTTACGGATCGCGCGATTCACTTCTTGCCGGCGTGAACGACGAAGGAATTCGCCGATTCATCGACATCAACTACGGACCATATGACAGGCTCGACAACAACTCTCCGTTCATTCCTGAAGTTGGGCCCCGTCTCCCCGGCGCGAATCTCTATCCCAGAGACATAACGAAGACGGAGTTCGACGCTGCAGTCGCAAAGGGACCCAAGGCACACGCTGACTCGCTGAAGGATCTCTACACGCTGGTCCGTCGCGCGCCGGATAGCTCGCTCATTGCTATCCCATACCGCGTCGCATTCAAGGAACAGAATGAGATTGCAGCGGCAAAGCTGCGCGAAGCGGCGAAGCTCGCAGAAGATCCGGGTCTCAAGAAGTATCTCGAGCTGCGCGCGACCGCATTGCTCACCGATAACTATCAGCCGAGTGATCTGGCATGGATGGACATGAAGAACAACACTATCGATGTGGTGATCGGACCAATCGAGACGTACGAAGACGAGCTTTACGGTTACAAGGCAGCGAACGAAGCGTACGTGCTGATCAAAGACAAAGCATGGAGCCAGCGACTGTCGCGATACGCAACACTGCTTCCGGGATTGCAGAAAGGAATTCCGGTAGAGGACAAGTACAAGCAGGAAAAGCCAGGTACTGACTCCGATCTGAACGCATACGACGCGATCTACTACGCAGGTCAGGCGAACTCAGGCGCGAAGACAATCGCAATCAATCTTCCGAATGACGAGGAAGTGCAGCTCAAGAAGGGAACGCGTCGTCTTCAGCTCAAAAACGTAATCCAGGCAAAGTTCGACAAGATCCTGATGCCGATTGCGCAGGAGCTTATCGACGAAGATCAGGTGAAGCTGCTCAACTTCAACGCATTCTTCGAGAACACGATGTTCCACGAAGTTGCACACGGACTCGGCATCAAGAACACAATCAACGGAAAGGGAACCGTCCGTCTTGCGATCAAGGAGCGGTACGGCGCACTCGAGGAGGGGAAGGCCGACATTCTCGGACTTTACATGGTGCAGAAGCTGAACGAGCAGGGTGAGCTGAAGGGTGAAGACGTGCGCAGCAATTATGTCAGCTTCCTTGCGAGCCTTTTCCGATCGACTCGCTTTGGTGGCGCGGATGCGCATGGTCGGGCAAACATCGCCGCGTTCAATTTCCTTCAGCAGATGGGTGCATTCACGCGCGATTCAGCAACCGGCAAGTATCGAGTGGACTTCCCGAAGTTCCAGGCGGGGATGAATGCGCTGAGCGAAAAGATCCTGACGCTTCAGGGCAACGGTGACTACGAAGGCGTCGGTGCTTTCCAGGAACAGTATGGAAAGATTTCACCGGAGCTTCAGAAGGATCTCGATCGCCTGAAGACGAAAGGAATTCCGGTGGACGTAGTGTTCGAGCAGGGAACCTGAGACTCAGCCAGTGTTGCGGAGTCCCTGAGCAATACCGCTCACAGTGGTCGCGAGGATCGATTCGACTTCCTCGCGGCCACTGCTTTTTTCCGGCAGCGCGCGCTTGTTCACCAGCTGCGAGATCTGAATCACGGAAAGCGCGTCGACATACGGATTGCGAAGAGCAATTGCTGTTTTGAGAACTTCGTTATCGCTCAAGAGCTCTTTTGCGCCGCGAATCCTGAGAATCATCGAGATGGTGAGATCGAATTCTTCGACGAGATCCTTCAGCAGGGATTGATCGCCTCCGAGCCGCTTCACATAGGCTTCGGTGATTTCGACATCCGCTTTGGCGCAAACCATGTCGATGCGTGCGAGCAGATCGTCGAAGAAGGGCCACGCGTTTGTCATGCGTTGAAGCAATTCGAGACCGCCTGATTCGCTGCAGAATTGCTCGAGCGAGGTTCCCACACCGAGCCATCCGGGAAGCATCAGCCGGTTCTGTGTCCAGCCGAAAACCCAGGGTATCGCACGAATGCCCGTGATCCCGGATCCGCCGCCCGGGCGGTACGAGGGCCTCGATCCAAATCGCGCCGACGCCAGCTCTTCGATTGGGCTCGCGGTTTCGAACATCTCGAACACTCTCGGATCATCGTGCGCGAGACGCTTGTACACATCATGCGAGATGTCCGACAGTCGCTGCATTGCATCGCGAAAAATCCTTACGTCGGATTCCGAAACGTTGTCGCGCCAGTCTGTGAGCTCCTGCAGAAGAACTCCCGACAGCGTGACCTCGAAAGTGCGCTCGGCGATTGGAAGCAAGCCGAACTGCTGCGAGATGATCTCGCCCTGTTCGGTAATCTTGATCCCTCCGTTCACCGTTCCCGGGGGCAGGGCTGCGAGAGCACGATAGACTGGCGACCCGCCTCCGCGTCCGACGCTTCCGCCGCGCCCGTGAAAAATTCGGAGCTTCACTCCCGCCTCATCGAAGATCGGATTGAGCAGCTCCTGCGCGCGGTACAGCGCCCACGACGATGCGAGGATTCCCGCATCCTTGTTGGAATCGGAATAACCGATCATGACCTCCTGCCGCGACCCTCGTGCGGCAAGCTGCTTTCTATAGGTAGTGTCTGAAAGCAGAGATCTCATGACCGCAGGAGCGTTGGTGAGATCATCGAGTGTCTCGAACAGCGGGACGACATCGAGCGATGACCTCGGCGGGTTCGCGTCCAGATCGATCAGACCCGCTTCGGTTCCAGTGCGGACGATCTTTATAAGAT
>JBKPNY010000351.1:0-4017 GCA_046732835.1 Gemmatimonadota bacterium
CGCCGGCTGACGCCGTCGGCGCCGAAAATATCGAAGCCTGTGATCTGTAGACCAAACGGATCCGCTTCCTGCCCCTGCTCGCGGGTCTGAACTTTATGCTCGTCAAGCTTCCGAACGGTTTCGCGGTACTGTCTGGCGATCGTTTCTGACGGACCCACTCCCGCGACCTGACCGTCGTGCAGAAAAATTGAACGTTCACACGTGCTTTGAATCGCAGCCAGATTGTGGGAAACCAAGAGGATGGTGGTGCCACTCTGTTTCAGCCGCCTCATGTGGTCAAGGCACTTCTTCTGAAATGAAGCATCACCTACCGCGAGCACTTCGTCGACCAGCAATATTTCCGGTTCCATATGCGCGGCTACTGAGAAAGCCAGTCGCACGTACATACCACTCGAATATCGTTTTACGGGTGTATCGAGGAATTTTTCAATCTCAGAGAACGCCACGATCTCATCGAACTTGCGATTAATGTCGGCGCGTTTCATGCCGAGAATCGCTCCGCTCAAGAGAATGTTCTCTCGCCCGGTTAACTCGCCATGAAAGCCGGTGCCAACCTCCAGCAGACTGCCTACGCGACCGAAAAGTTCTACTCGTCCCGTAGTTGGTTCAGTGATTCGTGACAGCACCTTGAGCAGAGTTGATTTGCCGGCGCCGTTACGTCCGACCAAACCCAACACCTCGCCTGGTCCGATTTCGAGGTTAATGTCTTTGAGCGCCCACAGATTCTGTTCACCGTTCTGCTGATCGTCACGCCCCCTGAACGGCGCGCGTATAGCTTCCGTGAGCGTGTCACGAAGCGTGCCGTAGGCAGCTTTCCGACCGCCTATGCGGTAGAGCTTGCTGAGATTTTGTACGCGGATGATCGGCTTCATTCGTCAAACAATATCGGCGAAGGATTTTTCCAGACGACGGAAAGCGTAGGAGGAGTAAACAAGCAGTACCAGCGTGATGCCTGCCGAAACGGCGAACGCCGTAGTGTTGAACGGGTTACCAAAGAGCGCGGAACGATAGCCCTCGATGATTCCGGTCAAGGGGTTCAAGACTAAAAGTTTCTGCCATCTTGGCGGCAGGAAACTGGCCGGATAAATGATCGGCGACAGAAACATCCATAGTTGAATCGCAAAGGGAAGTGCGAACCTGATGTCTCGATACTTAACATTCAACGCCGCCATCCACAATGAAACGCCTAAAGCCAGCAACACAGTCAGGATCACGACCGGTAGCAACATCACGATATTCGCTGTCAGCGGCACCTGGTAATACAGCATCAGAAGCGCGAGAAAAACGAAGGAGATAGCCAGATCAATCAAGCCGCTGCAAACTGACGCTGCCGGGATAATCGCGCGTGGGAAGTACACTTTTGTGATGACGTGCGCGTTGTTTACCAGGCTGTTACCTCCCGTGGTCACAGCGTTGGAAAAGAAAACCCACGGCAACAGGCCGGCATAGGCGAACAGCGGATACGGCACGCCGTCAGAGGGGAGTTTTGCAACTTTTCCGAAGATGACTGAAAAGATGACCATGGTCGCCAGCGGCTGAAGCAGTGCCCAAGTGACGCCCAGCGCCGTCTGCTTGTAACGAACCTTCAGTTCTTTCCAGGTGAGGAAATAGAGTAGCTCGCGATGGGCCCACAGGTCCCTGAGGTTGATTGCTCGCCAGGGCTTGCTGGGTTCAATAACTACGAGGGGCGAGTCGGGAAGCGCCTTCTCAAACTCGGCAGATTGTTTTGCTTTAGCGACGGACTGGTTAGCGTTGATGCCGAGTTCTTGCGCGTCGAGGCGGTTGGTCAAAGTCGTACCCATTCAGTCAATTCGGGATTGCAAATACGGCGCAAATCCTGGCGAGGCTGTTGATTTACTTTAAAGGGCAGTCTAACACAGCAGCCCAAACCGAAAGCAACCAGTGCCCCCCAAGAAGGACAAGAGCCAACCGCTACCGCAGGTGGTACTGAGCTTACTCCCAAACTGGCTCAATAACTTTGGCGGGAGGTACTGATGCGTTTGGCTAAGCGCGTCTGAGTGACACGAGGTGAGTTTCACCTGCGCTAGCGGGTGGGGCTTCGGATTCTCGATTTGCGATTGCCAATTGTCGTTACCGCGAGCCATTGGCATGCTGAAAATAAAAACGACTTCCGCATCGCCCTTCGGGATGCGGAAGTCGCTTATTAACCAACAAAGCGGCAGGTTTTTATGTTGGTGAGACTGGACCGCCGAACGCCGCTCCAGCCGACTGATTATTGCCGTAGGACAGCACCGTGCCGCCGCCGGCCGCGCTGAACAGCGTGTTGTTGTTCACGGCTGTTGTGTTTGACACGCGGATGATAGTGGTGGCGGTGGAGGCGTTGAACCCGGTGCCGTTATGCGTCACGACGCAATGATCGACGTTGATTTCCGTCGTCAGACCACCAGAGTTGTTCTCCCCAAAAATGCCCGAGCCGCTGTTGCCCGAGATGTTTGAGTTGTAAACGCTGAGGCGGACGTGGTCGCCGACGGCGATGCCGTTGGCATTGTTCAGGAACTGCGAATCATTGATAACCATCTTCAGCCCGTTCGTGGTGGTAAGGGTTGAGATGCCGGAGCCGCTCATGTTCCTGATGGTTGTGCGCGACACGCTAAGAAAGCCGCCGCCTGAACGGTTGTCTTCGATACCGCGGCCGGTCGCCGCCTGCCGGGCGCCGTCAAGGATGCAATCCTCCACGAAGACCTCGGTATTTGCAGCCGAGCCGGTGATGCGAATGCCGCGCGAGCCGGACGAAGCGTCGCCACCGGAGCCGCCTGAACCGTTGATGTTCAGGTTGCGGAGGCGAACGGATTTCTGCGACTCACCGGCAGCAGCAAAGCTATCAAACGGGATGCTGATGCCGATCGTGCCCGAGTGGAGGATTGAGCCATAGCCCTGACCCTGCGTTCCCTCGATGGTGATTGACTTGGTGATGGTCACCGCGCCGAACCCGCCGGGATCGAGCGTGCTGATCTCGCCGTGGACAGCGGTCTTCGAAATGGCGCCCGCGTAGGTCTTACAAGGGGCCGTTCGGCTGCACGGGTTGACATCGTCGCCAACGCCCGAGACCCAGGTGCGAGTAGCTTGCGCCTGAGCCATCGATGCGACTGTCAACGTGAAGACCGTGACCGCCAAAATATTTAATGTGAAGCGAACCTTACTCATGATGCATTCTCCTTTAGGGGTTGAGCTTAATTGCCGTTATAGCAGTTTTCTCGGATCTGAAATGAAGCGAAAAAGCTTCGGTTAAGTCCCGCGCCCCAAATTCCGTGAAAGAACCTCACTTCAACTAGCGCCAGGGACAGTGCTTGTAAGACCAAAATCCTCCCGGGAAACGCCAATCGCCTGGCGTTCCCCGGGTAGAAGTCTTTACTTGAATTTGAACTTGGCCGTATGGGTAGTGCCGTCGTTCAGAACTACGTCCAGCTGACGGCAGGTGTTCTTCCAGGCACTATCGGTCTTCCAAACGTAATTGTAGCGATCAGTCGCTGCGTCATACGTCAGAGTGCTGGAACCAGCCGTCACAGTTTCCTCGACGGTCGCCACTGGGTCGCCCGAGCTACAGCTTATCTGGGTCGAATTTGGCGAACCGCTTGCGAAAATGCCCAGGCCCTTGTTTCCGCTCAGGCTGAACTTAACGGGCACAGCCTGACCGGCCTTCATTTCGTTGAAGTACGGCAGATTGTCCACCGGCGCAAAGAAGCCAGTGAAGTTGTAGAGCACGGTCACGGTAAACGTTGCCGTTGCGCTATTACCGTGCGCATCGGTTGCCGTTACTGTGACTGTGGTCGGACCGACCGGGAAGGTCGAGCCGGATGCCGGGCTGTAGACGAACGTGATCACGCCAGCACAATTGTCCGTAGCCGTCGCCGGATTCGGATAATTCACCGCCATGCTCGTCGCCGTTGAATTCAGCGGCAGTTGCACGGTGATGTTGGCCGGCGGTGTTACTACCGGCGGAGTGTTGTCGATGACGGTGACCGTTTGATTGGCCGTGGCGGTGTTGCCCGCTGCGTC
>JBKPNY010000352.1:0-1599 GCA_046732835.1 Gemmatimonadota bacterium
TCTCTGCTGAACTTACTCAGAAGACAGGCACGAGGGAAGTAGTGCTTTGGTGTCAGCTTCCATTCTATGCAAAGTTTTTAGGGGATGGTGTGTTGTTTTTGTGGGACACACAAGAGCTTGAACCCATCAACATGGGGAATATAGTAATGAGTCTTCTGAGTATCTGCGAAAACTACAGGGACTCGTTTTTGCCTGAAATCAAGAGTGTTTCGCGAGCGCCATCAAGGCTGCGATGCGGCATTGCGCGAGGTCAAATAATTTCTATTGGGGACGGACAAGACTTTGTCGGCCCCTGCATTAATGTTGCCGCAAGATTACAAAAAATGGGCCAGTTTTCTTTTGCGTTTTCAAAAAGAGGATTTGACCTTAAAACGGGTTTTGTTAACACGGTCCATGACGAGTTTAAGTTAATAAAATCTGCAATCCGTGGGGTGGGAGAGGAAGAGCTGATGTTCGTTCTGGATAAAGAATTCAAAGCCTTGCCTATGACATTGAGAAAACAGCTAACTCCGTGAATCAGTTGTATACTCCTCGTATTGACATCTATTCACCTGGATCCGTCACCCTTTCAACCCACAAAGTCGACAACGGCGGCAGCGTAAAGGTCGCTGAATACGGCTGTCCGTTAATTGGTTGTTCTTTAGCTTTGATCGTTTTCGCCACCTTGACGCCGCTGCCGTTGTAAGCGGAATCGTCAGTGTTGGCGATCAGCCGATAGCTTCCCTGCCGCGGCAAGCCGAGCAGATGCTGCTCCCGTAACACTGGGGCGAAATTGCACACGCAGACTAGTTCCCTCGCCGTCTTCTTCCCGTTCGGCAAAGGACGTCGAACAAACGAAACGATATTTTCCGACGCGTTATTCGCGTCGATCCACTCGAAGCCGGCAGGCTCGCCATCCACTTCCCACAGCGCGTTCTTCTTCAGATAAATTCGATTCAGCTCGCGAATCAAATCCTGAATTCCCTTGTGCGCTGGGTCGTCCAACAAATGCCAGTCGAGACTTTCCGTTTCATTCCACTCGCGCCACTGTCCAAACTCCCCACCCATGAACAGAAGTTTTTTCCCCGGGTGGGCCCACATGTAACCGTAGAGAGCGCGCAGCGTTGCGAACGCCTGTTCCGGAGTGCCCGGCATCTTGTTCAGCAGCGAGCCCTTCATGTGAACTACTTCGTCATGGGAAAACGGCAGGATGAAGTTTTCACTCCAGGCGTAAAGCAAACCAAAGGTCAGGGCGTTGTGATTGCCGCCGCGAAAGAGCGGATCGGATTGGAAATATTTGAGCGTGTCGTGCATCCAGCCCATGTTCCACTTGAAGTCGAATCCCAGCCCGCCTGCATAAACCGGATGCGAAACCTGCGGCCAGGCCGTTGACTCCTCCGCGATCATCATCGCGCCCGGACACTCCTGGTGAACAACTTCATTCAGCTCTTTCAGCAATGAAATCGCGTCAAGGTTTTCCCGGCCGCCGAATTGATTCGGGACCCACTCGCCTTCCTTGCGGCTGTAATCCAGATAAAGCATTGAGGCGACGGCGTCGACGCGCAGGCCGTCGAGATGAAATTCCTTTAACCAATACAGTGCATTGCCCAGCAGAAAATT
>JBKPNY010000353.1:0-7362 GCA_046732835.1 Gemmatimonadota bacterium
GGCCAGAAGTGGTCGCTCGTGAACGACTCTACGGCAAAGGGCGCAGGGTCGAGCGACATGAAGGGCGGCGACGTGGTCATACTGTACGCGCTCAAAGCGATGAAAGCAGCCGGCACACTCGACGATACGAACATCATCGTCGCATTTACTGGCGACGAGGAAAATAGCGGAGAGCCGGACAGCATCTCGCGCCGCGATCTCATCGAAGCTGCGAAGCGGAGCCAGGTTCTTCTTGGCTTCGAGGGTGATGCAGGAAAAGCTACAATCGCACGACGGGGTTCGAGCTCGTGGGTGCTGACAGTGACAGGCCGCCAGGCGCACTCGGGCGGCGTGTTCTCGAGTGGATCAGGATACGGAGCGATCTACGAGCTTGCGCGCATTCTCAACGAGTTTCGGGAAACTCTTTCAACGCAGCAGTACCTTACGTTCAATCCAGGCGCGATCGTCGGCGGAACAGACGTGAAGTACGACAGCACTTTGATTTCTGGAACTGCTGCAGGCAAGAACAACATCATCGCGCCTTCAGCTTACGCTCAAGGTGATCTGAGATTTCTCAGGCCTGGCCAGCTCGACAGCGCTCGTGCAGCAATGCGTGAAATCGTGGGGAGACATCTGCCGCAGACGTCGGCATCCATTTCGTTTGCTGATGGAATCCCATCGATGCCGCCAACCCCCGGCAACTATGCTTTGCTCGCTACTCTCGACAGTGTGACGAAGGCGCTCGGTCAGGGACCGTCAGAGGCTCTCGATCCCGGACTACGTGGTGCCGGTGACATTGCTTACGTCTCGCAGTATGCGGACGCTCTGGATGGACTTGGAGTAGATGGTTCCCGGTCACACACGCCCGACGAGACTGTGAACCTCCGGTCGATTCCGCGATCGACTGAGCGAGCTGCAGTCTTGATCAATCGATTGGCGCATCGCCGCAAATGACTACGGAACTACGGGAACAGCTCTGAAGCACAGAAGACACAGATGAGCTTCAGAGCCGTTTCATGCAGTTCCGTAGTTCAGGAACCCACTACCTCGGACATCATCGCATTCACCGCGGCAATCTCGTCCTCGTTGACGAGATGTGCCATTCCGGGATAGAGCTTCATCGTCACGCGCGCTCCCATGTGCCGCAGAACTGAAGCGGATTCGGTCACCCTGAGAGCGGGAATGTGTCCGTCGATGTCACTGCAGCCGAGAAATATTGGAGTGTCATCGAAGCTTCCGACGTAATTGCGCGGCGTTCCATCAGGACCGATGAGTCCGCCGCTCAAAGTCGCAATGCCGCCATAACGCGCCGCGTTGCGTGCGGCATACTCGATTGAAAGACACGCTCCCTGAGAAAAACCAAGAAGCATCGTTTTCTCCAGAGGAATCCCGGCGTCGCTGATCATTGCGATCACATCAGCGATCGCGGTCATGCCCGAGGAGATTCCAGGTTCGTTGCTCGGGATCGGAGCCATGAATGAATTCGGATACCATGTATTCCCGGACGCCTGCGGCGCGAGAAACGCGAACCCCTGTGCGGTAAGTGCCGGCACGAGGGTGAGGATGCTCTCGGCGGTGGCACCACGGCCGTGAACCATCACCATCGCTGCGCGCGCCTTTTCGAGAGGGACGCCCGTAGTCCGGACCGGCATGCCCTGATGAGGGCCAGCCACTGCTGTTGATTGAGTCGTCATTGTTTCAGTTCGCGATTGTTTCCGCTGTTTCCTCGCTTGGTTCCCAGCGATCGACGTTGATGGGGGTCAGCGACCGCTCGATTCGACTGCGGCTGGATTCCAGCCACGGTGGGATTCTGAGAGATTCGCCAAGTGATTCCTGAGGCTCGTCGACTTGGAAACCAGGGCCGAGCGTCGCAAGCTCGACGATGTGTCCGTCAGGGTCGTGCAGATAAACGCTCTTGAAGTAAACGCGATCCATTACGGGAGTGACCTGAATTCCCCGAGACATCAGCGTTTCGCGCCACTCGAGCTGCGTGTCCTCATCCCGAACGGCGAGAGCGAAATGATGAGTCTGGCCTGCGCCCATGCGCACAGGCTTTTCTCGTTCCGGTTTTCTTTCGAAGTAAGTGATCAGTGTCCCGGGTTTTCCGTCTCCGACTCCCCAGTACCAGTGGAACGACTGCGGGTCATCGAAGTTATTGGTCTGCTTCACCAGACGCATTCCGAGTGCGCCATGATAAAAATCATGAGTTCGGTGAATGTCCTGTCCAATTGCTGTGATGTGATGCATTCCGTAGTCGAGCCGCATCGACGGCAGGATTTCGGGAACCGGCTCAGGCCACGTGGCTGCCTGAATTTTCGCCTTGTCGCGATTGCCAGTCAGCATTTCAGGCGGAGGTACGCGATGAACAGTTCCAATCGATTCCGCTGGTTCGTCCCGAGTCCACCCGGGACCGCGCGTCGCGAGCTCTACAATCGTTCCGTCGGGATCGCTGATGTAGAGACTCGTGAAATAATGTCTGTCGAGTGGACCGTTAACTGCAATTCCCAGATCGACGAGTCGCCGCTTCCATCGAAGCAGGTTGTCGTAATCCTCTACCTGCAGCGCGAAGTGATGCGTGCCTCCAATTCCCGGAGCTCCGCGCGCAGCATTCGGCCACTCGAAAAAAGTTACGAGCGATGCAGGCTCCGCTCGCTCGTTGCCGAAGTAAAGATGATAAGTAGTTGGTGCGTCGAAGTTGACGGTGCGCTTGACGAGTCTCAGTCCCAGGACTCGCGTGTAGAAGTCGGACGTCCGCTGCGCCGACTGGCAAACGATAGTGATGTGATGGATCGAGAGAATTGACATCCTGGGGACGGCTTGAGCGCGTTCATCAAGCATGCCCCAAAAAAGTTCTCTCCGCTAGTCAGTGCTGGCGAAAACTCCTGACGGATTTGGAACCGCTGCGACGTTCACGTCGATCGGCAGCTTCACGCCGTTGTGAGTCTGAACCACATCCAGAACCCCCTGCCACACCGCCGCGAATTCGTGGCCTACGTCAGTTGGCTCCTTATCCTCTGAAAATCCCCGCCCGCTCGCGATCCAGAAAGGCGGCTGCTCCATGCGCGCAGCGTTTACAAAGATTGTTGCAACGTCCTTGTAGATCAGCCTCGCGTTGTGATCGTGCACATAGTAGCCGGGGCGATAAGTGCCGTCATCCAGGACGCGCGCCGTCCACGCCTTGTAGTAGTCGCGCATTGCGGTGGGAACTTTGTCCATTCGCTCGATGTCGAGGAATACAACCGTCCCGTGCGGGAACCCTTCGTTCTTCGCGCGTGCAATCGCGTCATTTGCGTCCTTGAGTCCACGGGCACCGCTCACCAGATGTGTCGAGCATGACTTTCCACTCGGCGCCTTGCTGTATGTGACATAGCGGACAGGTACGCGCTTCTTCACGTAGCGCGCGACGCGTTTGCCGTTGACTCGGCGATACTGCTTGACGGATTTGGTGACCCATTTTGTCTTGACGACTCGCTGGCGCGGAGTGCCGCTCCACACCTGCTGTCCGACATAAATGACGGCCAGCCCCCATCCCATGTTGGTGAGGGTCTCTCTTTTTCCAGACCAGCTCTCGCCCTTGTGACAAGGAGCGGATGGGAGATAGTAGCCAACCCATTCGTACGGCGCGCCATCTTCTTCTTCGCGCCAGGCCTGCATCGCGTCGTCACCTGGATATGCGTATGTGTCAAATCCGAGGTGCTTGCCACTGCGGAGATCGGTCGTGATTCGATCAGACGCTTCATCGACGGCATCGCTGATCGCTGAAACAGGATCAGGAATAGATGCAGATGGAGTGTAGCTCACAGCCAGGGGCAGGAGCAGCGCTAACATAGCGGCAGTTTTGATCTTGGACACTTCAAAAACCTCCGTCACAAATCTGCGAACGCGCGAGAGAAATAGACAATTTCCACGCGAACCTGCACGAAGCGGATTGTACCTGGCTCGACAGCGAAAGTTCCCGGTTTTCTGCCGGAAAAGGTGTGCTAATTGCGCTTGCATCGGTCCGATTTGAACCATCGGATAATCCGCTATGAAATCGCTGCGCCTGATGTCCGTTTTTCTTATCCTGGCTGGGTGTGCCTCGAGTGCCGGAATGAGCACAGCATCGAGCTCGCCGCCGTGCGCCAACAACGCCGGCATCAATATGCCTCCTGGATTCTGCGCCTCGATCTTCGCCGACAGTCTCGGAAAAGCTCGATATCTCGCGATCGCTGAGAATGGCGACGTGTATGTCTCAATCGAGGGCACAAACCCGCAGCAGCCAACTCCAGATGCGCCTGCATTCATCGCTCTTCGCGACACAAATCACGACGGCCGCGCTGATCAGATCGAGCGCATCGGTAAAGTCGGGAACACTGGCATCGCGCTGAGCAACGGATACCTGTATGTCGACCAGGGCGAAAAGATCAATCGATACGCCAGACCGGCAGGCCAGCTTGTTCCATCGACTTCGATGGAGACCGTGGTCGCAGGATTTCCGATGAACCCCGGCCATCGCGCGCGGAATTTCGTGATCACGCGCGACGGAAATCTTCTGGTCAATGTCGGGTCGCCGAGCAACGCGTGTCAGGTTCAGGATCGAAAGCTCGAATCGCCTGGAAAGGATCCATGTCCCGAGCTGGAGAGCCGCGCAGGTATCTGGAAATTTTCCGCGACAACCCTGAACCAGCAGTACTCTCCTTCAGCCCGGTTTGCGACCGGTGCGCGCAACAGCACCGGTATGGCACTCGCATCAGATGGAAAACTCTATGCGATGACGCACGGACGTGATCAGCTCACACAGAACTGGCCGAAGATTTTTCCAGATACCACGTACGGTGACAACAATCCGGCGGAATCGCTGCTGGAGATAAATCAGGGCGATGATTTCGGATGGCCGTACTGCTATTACTCATTCGCCGAGAAAAAACTGGTCGATGCGCCGGAATACGGCGGCGATGGGAAGAAAGACACTCGATGTGCCAACAAGAAGGAACCGCTTGCAGTTTACCCCGCGCATTGGTCCCCGCTGGATCTCCTGTTGTACTCAGCTTCGAACTTTCCGTCAAAGTATCA
The DNA here is from genome assembly GCA_046732835.1 of Gemmatimonadota bacterium. Lineage (GTDB taxonomy): Bacteria > Gemmatimonadota > Gemmatimonadetes > Gemmatimonadales > Gemmatimonadaceae > UBA4720. Next base: position 5,032 of record JBKPNY010000353.1, read on the forward strand.
GAACGGTGCGTTTATCAGTTTCCACGGCTCATGGAACCGCGCGAAAGGAATGCAGGCAGGCGGCAAGATCGTTTTCCAGCCGATGACAAATGGAGCAGCGAGCGGTCCTTACGAAATCTTCGCCGATGGATTCGCTGGTGTCGCACCTGAGGAGATCGATCCGCAGAAAGCAAAGCATCGGCCCGTAGGACTGGCGGTTGCACCCGATGGATCGATGTACGTAGCCGACGACAAGGGCGGCCGAATCTACAGAATCACCTACACGGGACAGCGCTGAGGAGCGCTCAGGAGCTGCGCTGGTTGACGATCGCAAGCGTGCATCGGGAAACGCAGACCAGGCGTGCGTCTTCGTCCTCTATGCGAATCTCCCAGACCTGGATTGTGCGGCCGCGATGCACTGGCGTCGCGGTCGCTGTCACGGTTCCTGAAGTTTTTCCGCGAAGATGATTCGCGTTGAGCTCGACGCCAACCGCGGCCTGCGTGTCCTGATCGACATTCATGTACGCGCCGAGTGACGCGACAGTCTCGGCGAGCGCTGCTGATGCGCCGCCGTGAAGAAGTCCGAATGGCTGCTTTGTCCGGTCGTCGACCGGCATTGTCGCAACCACTTTTTCCTTCGTGAGGGTAGTTATCTCTATGCCAATCGCATCGGCCATCCCTCTCTTCAACTGCGCATCCGTTGGATTCATCTACAGCTCCATGATCAGTTTCACATCAGGATCCAGCTGGTCACCCGCCGACGCTCGCGTAAGCCATGACACAAAGAAAAAAACAAGAAACGACATTACGAGAGCGACCGCTGAAGCTGTTACTCCCGCGGGAAAAGTGAAGACCTTGAAGTAATTTGCAGTTTCGAGTGAAAGCGTCACGAGGAGACCAGTCGCAATGGATGCAATTGCACCTTCCCGGGTTGCACCATCCCAGTTCAAACCCACTGCGAGCGCCGGGGTTAGAGTCGATGCAAACAATCCCCAGCCGAAGATTCCAAGAAATGCCACCATCGTTCCGGAATTTTGAGCTATCAGCGCGGCGGCAACCGCTATGAAAAAAGTCACTGCTCTGCCCCACGTGAGCTCGTTGCGAACTCTTTTTCCAAACGCAATTGGAAGATCGTGCATCACCACCGCCGCACCAATGTTGATGAGAGAGTTAGCGACACTCATTGTCGCAGCCGCAACACCCGAAAACACGAGCGCTGCAAGAAACAACGGCGTGACGCTGAGCAACAGACTGGGCGTCGCCTGATCAGGTGCAGAAAGCGGACTCATGGTTCCGTTCGTGACAAACGCTTTCACGCCAATCCCGGCACCGAAGTAAAGAAGCAGCACGAGGATCAGGCCGAGCGTCTTGAGGAGAGGATACCATTTGAGCTGCAGTGGATCACGCAGCATGTAGTACTTGTGCACGCCCTGCGGCTGCCCGAGTGATCCCATTCCGAAAACGAAGAACAACGACAGCGCAGCAAGCGGCGTCATCTTTCCCCACGGACTCAGGAATTGCGGATCCGAAGCTACGATCGTTCGCGAGATATCTCCGAGTCCGCCGCCAGCTTTCAGAACAAAGAGAAAGACAAGAACCGACGCGAACGCCATCAGCGTTCCCTGAAAGACGTCGTTGTAAATGCCAGCGAGAATACCGCCCGCAACCGAGTACGCGAGCGTGATTCCCATTCCCACCCAGATTCCCCAGCCCACTCCAACGCCGAAGATCGCGTTGATCACGACTCCCATCGCAAGAGCATTCGTCGCCATGTAGCCGACAATGCCAACAAGCATCGAGATTCCCGCGAGCCCCTGCGCCGCTCGTGATCGGTAGCGCGCACCGATTGCGTCGGGAACTGTGAGCAGGCCGCGAGCTTCGCCAAGCAGTCGCATCCGCTTCGCTAGAACCCAGGCTCCAAGGACATTGGTGACAGATGCAGGCAGGACAATGAACATCGCGCCGAGTCCGACTGTGTAGAGGAGACCCGGTCCGCCAATGAATGCAAATCCGGAAACGGAAGTCGATACTGATGCGACGGTGAGTGCTATCAGCCCAATTCCATGACCGCCGACAAAGAAATCACTCGCTGTTCTAGTGCGGCGCGCAGCCCACATGCTGATCGCAATTATTCCTGCGAAGTACGCGAGGCCAACTGCGATGACGACGGGCTTGTCGATGTGAGGAAGCGCGCTCTGAATCAGGGCGATAATCTTCACTGCTCGAGTTCAGTATTGCGTTGGGCTTTTGTATGCGCCGCGATTTCGCGAACGCGCGCAACATCGTCTTCGCTCAGCGTCTGTGTGTCGAATGTGATGGCGTACGCAACAGGGAGGATGACAATCGGGAGGA
>JBKPNY010000354.1:0-2360 GCA_046732835.1 Gemmatimonadota bacterium
CACGACGCCGGCGATCAATTGAAGTATTTGATCACCGCGAGCAATGCGACCGCGCGAATGCTTCTGAGTTTTGAGTTGGCAAGAGACAAGTTTAAGGACAGCGCTGATAGCTTAGGTCGCCCGCTGCCCAATGGGATTCCCGACGTGCTCGATGAAGCTAAATGGGGCCTCGATTGGATCCACAAACTTCATCCCGCACCGGATCAGTTGTTTCATCAGGTCGGCGACGATCGAGATCACCGTGGCTTCAAGTTACCCGATCAGGACATCGCTGACTATGGTTGGGGGCCGAACAGCTATCGTCCCGTCTACTTCGCCAACGGCAAGCCCCAGGGCTTGAGAGAATGGAAGAGCAAAGCAACAGGCGTAGCCAACATTGCCGGACGATCTGCAGCCGCAATGGCCATCGCTTATCGCATCTGGAAAACGGATCTTCATGATTCTCTATTCGCGCAGAAATGCTTGAAGGCGGCGACCGAACTCTATGAATTAGGCAAACGATACGAGGGATATCAGCAGGGAAACTCTTACGGTGCTCCGTATCGTTACAACGAAGATACGTGGGCTGACGATATGGAATGGGCCGCGGCCGAGTTGTTCAAAGCAACGGGCAAGCGTTCATATCTTGCCGACGCAAAACGCTATGCACGAATCATTGGTCAAACGTCGTGGATGAAACACGATACAGCTGAGCATTATCAGTTTTATCCATTCATGAACGTGGGCCACTTCGCATTGCATCCCCTGGTAGATAGGAAGACCAAGGCACAGCTCGCGGGTTACTACCGAGACGGCATTAAAAACGTGATTCGCAGAGGTCGACAGAACCCGTACCAAGTTGGCGTGCCGTTTCTCTGGTGCTCAAACAATCTCGTGGTTGCATTCATTACGCAGGTGTTGCTGTACGAGAGAATGACCGGCGACCTGCGTTATCACGCGGCCATGCTCGCGCACCGTGATTGGCTGTTAGGTCGTAATCCGTGGGGCACGTCGATGTTTACGGGAATTCCCGAGCATGGTGAGTTTCCCGAAGACGTGCATCTTCCGGTAGTGCAGATTCTGAAGAAACTCGTGCCGGGTGGTTTAGTAGACGGGCCGATCGCGACGAGAACGTACAACAGTCTGCGTGGTCTTCGCTTGAATCAGCCGGATGAGTTTGCCGAGTTTCAGACAGCGGAGATCGTCTATCACGATGATGTCGGCGATTATTCAACAAACGAACCGACGATGGACGGCACCGCCGACGCAATTTTGATGATGGCGTTGTGGAGTCGGCCGGTTGATCGTCGCCACGCAGCGAACTTTCAAGTGGTATTTCGACGAAGGAGCGATCACCCACGGTAATCGAACTATAAGAACATTAGCTGAAGTATTTAGAAGGGACGAGTTTGGGGCCAGCGCGTTCATTGGTTTTCGTGCCCAAAAAAAGGCGGGCATAGGGTTCGCCATTTGAACTACCCTCACTCCGAAGTGATAAGCGGTGCTGTTCTCATCGGGTCCTACCGGCCTCAGTCATTTTCATCTCCTTCGGAACCCGCGTGCGCGACTGGCAGTTGCCAGCGACGTCGAATCGCCAACAGGCGAAGGCCGAAGCAGATCAGCGCACCCAATACGGCTGCCACGATAGGCGCGATGTCTAATTGGTGGCCTATCACAACCACAACTGCACCGACCAGCGCTGCCACCGCATACAAATCGGAGCGCAGCACATGGGGAGTTTCCGCGACTAAAACATCACGCATCATTCCGCCGCCGATTCCCGTAAGCATCCCGAGCAGTGCCGCCATGACAGGATTCAGCCCATAGCCCAAAGCCTTTTGCGTGCCCGTGACGGCAAAAAGCCCAAGGCCTGCGGCATCGAAAAGCAGTACGAAGTTGCGTACCCTAGATGATCGCTGGCTACGTGGAAACCAGATAAATATCAGCAAACCTCCGAGTACGGACGCAGCCATGTAACGCCAATCCCTGATAGCAGCGGGTGGTACGGAGCCGATCAGAAGATCGCGCGTGATACCACCCGCGCTGGCCGCGGCAAAAGAGAGAACCAGCACACCAAAAATGTCTAGACGCCGCTTTACTCCAATGACCGCGCCGCTGAGCGCAAAAACAAATGTACCAATTAGATCGAGCACCAAGAGAGTGCCCGTCGCGTACTCCTTAAATCCTGCAGTCAGGTCGTTCAAGGTTTCAACACACTTTCCGGCCGACAAAGGTTAGTGCACTCGCTCAATCAGTTAGTTAAAGCGGACAATCGTAACTTCAGACACTCACGCTTCTCCGCCGGTCGTCCTTGGGTACGGTTACGATGATTGCGATTATCGCTATGATCACCATTAAGACGTTGAACAGCAGTGCCACGG
>JBKPNY010000355.1:0-27939 GCA_046732835.1 Gemmatimonadota bacterium
GCGAACAACGAGAACAGCCCTACGATTGAATACGTGATGACACGTGCACTGCGAACCGTCAATCCATCTGTCTCCGAATAAACGTCGGGATCTCCATGTCGCTCAGATCCTGACCGTTGCCATCGTTCTTCTCAGGAGAAGACGACGGTTGAGACAGTGGAGTAACGCGTCGGGCGAGATCGTTAGGGGTCACAATTCTGTTCGGTCCGCTTACAGGCCTGTTGCGAACTGGCAGCTGGATCACCGGAGTGCCTGCTGCCTGCGCCTGCTTGGCCAGATGCGGATCTTTCGTAGCCTGCTGAGCGATGTTTGCCGGCGATTTGTCGAAGCCCGTCGCGATGACGGTCACACGACATTCGCCCTGCATTGCCTTTTCGTTCACCGTTCCGAAGATGATTTCCGCATCTTCGCCAACGGCGTCCTTCACGATCTCGACGATCTGGTGCACGTCACCGAGTGTGAGATCGTCGCCGCCGGTGATGTTGACGAGCACGCCAGTCGCACCGGAGACAGAAACGTTGTCGAGCAGCGGCGAGGCAATCGCCTGCTGCGCAGCATCGGTCGCGCGATTTTCCCCGCGGCCAATGCCTGTGCCCATGAGAGCGGAGCCGCCCTCCTGCATGACAGTGCGCACGTCGGCGAAGTCGACGTTCACAAGTCCTGTGACCGTGATGAGCGTCGAGATACCCTGCGTTGCGTGAAGGAGAACTTCGTCTGCTTTCTTGAGCGCATCGTGGAAAGGAATTCCCTTTCCGACGACAGCAAGCAGTCGCTCGTTCGGCACGACGATCATCGTGTCGACGTACTTACGCATTTCTGCGATGCCGAGCTCTGCCTGGCGAAGGCGCTTGCGGCCTTCGAACAAAAATGGACGGGTGACAATTCCTACGGTGAGCGCGCCGGCTTCACGCGCAAGCTCGCAGACTGTTGGAGCAGCACCCGTACCTGTTCCGCCACCCATGCCGCAGGTGACGAATACCAGATCTGCATTGGTGAGAACCCGCGCGACTTCTTCACGGTTCTCTTCGACCGCCTGTTTTCCAATCTCGGGACGAGCACCCGCGCCAAGTCCGCGAGTGAGCTTCTTCCCGATCTGGATTTTTACGTCGGACTTGGAATTGAGAAGTGCCTGCGCGTCAGTGTTGATCGAGATGAACTCGACGCCGGACAAACGCTCTTCGATCATGCGATTGACGGCGTTTCCTCCACCACCGCCAACACCCACGACCTTCATTCGTGCGTTCTGGGACGCGCTCTCCTCGAACTCGAAATTCATCAGGCGTGGACTCCGGATCTGCTTGGTTGGTAACTTGGGACGGCCAATATATATGCGCCTCCCCGCCGCATCCAATAGGAATCTCTAGAGTTGTAAGAGAATTTTTCTAGCGCGGTGTCAGCGTGGATTTCCCACAACCGGAACCGTGCTGAAAACTTTTTGATGTGGATAGATTCAAACCGATGCGCTGCTTCGCTTTGCAGTCGTTATTGGAGCTTCTAGAAGAAGTCCTGTAACCATGTCTTAACACGCTGCGCAAAGCGGTCGACATTGGGCGAAGAAATGGCGCGTCTTCGACCACCCGCAGAAGCACCTCCAACCGCCACTCTGTTCGCCCCGTACAGTGCTAGACCGACCACTGTCGAGAATCTCGAAGCCTCGACCGAATCGCTCAAACCTCCGATGTGTTCGGTGGGAATGCCAAGTCTCACCCCTGTTCCAAACACATCCGCTGCGAGCTCGGCAATGCCCTGCATCGCGGCTGCTCCGCCAGTGACGACGACTCCACCGCTCAAGCGATTTGCGTAACCTGCGCGCTGGATCTCCGCATGAACCAGCGAGAAGATCTCATCGATGCGCTGATGGATTATGTGCGCAAGAACTTCGCGAGGGATGTGTCTCTCGCCTTGTGCAACCGTGCTCGGGAGCTCGACGATGTCGTCGGGATCGACCATCGGCTCGTACGCGCAGCCGTAGCGCTCCTTGAGTCGCTCGGCGTCAGACTGCGTGACGCCGATTCCCTGCACGATGTCGCTGGTGACGTTGCTTCCGCCGTAGCTCACAGTCGCGAGATGACGGATTTTTCCCTCGTGGAAAATCGCAATGTCCGTTGTGCCTGCACCCATCTCCACGAGCGCGACGCCAAGCTCCTTTTCGTCTTCGGTAAGAACGGCGAGTGCGCTCGCGAGCGGCTCGAGGACCATCTCCTTCACGTGATAGCCAGCGCGCTCGACTGCTTTCCGGAGGTTCATCGCCGGCGAGCTGCCGATTGTCACGAGGTACATTTCGGTCTCGAGACGGGTCCCGATCATACCAATGGGATCCCTTATACCCTGGTTCTTGTCGACGGTGTATTCCTGAGGGATCGCGTGGAGCAGCTCGCGGTCTCCGGGAATCGGCTGAGCGCGAGCGACATCATTGGCCCTTGCGACGTCGGCTCTGGAAATCTCATCCCCGTTCACGGCGACGATACCCGTCGACGTCATCGCGCGCACATGCTCGCCTGCAATTCCAGCGTAAATGGACTCGATCTTTGTGCCGGCCATGCGCTCGGCGTCTTCGATTGCTTTCTTGATCGAGCGGGTTGTCTCCTCGATGTCGGCCACTATTCCCCGGCGCAGCCCTGTTGTGCGCGCCTGGCCGACTCCCATGATCTTGAGCGTAATCTGACGATGGAGGTCGCCCATAGCTTCCGCGATTACCACCGTTGTTTTCGCGGACCCGATGTCGAGACCGGCGATGACACGTTCAGGATTCATTGCAGCCTTGCGATCACCTGATCGCGGTAGCGTAAATCGAGCTCAGCAACATTTGCTCTTCGCCGGATCAGGTCCGACTCGACCGGAAAGATATCGGACAAACGTTCAACTGACACCCCCAACAAAGCGCGAACCCGAAGCGCTGGTGCGAGCCGAATGACGACTCCATCTTTTCCATCTCGCGAAATTTCACTGATCCGGTGATACACCACCGGGTTTTCTGAGCGCGCCTGCGACAGAAGTGCGAGCACAGCTTTGTCCCGCTGATTTGCAATCGGCAGGTCGAGGTCGGCAACTGATGGATCGATCGGAAGAACCCGACCTGCACTGTCTACAGGCTCAAGACCCCGCGGACTCGGCGCGAGTGCAATCGGAAGGTTTTCCCGGATGCTCACTACTAAAGTTCCGGGAAGTCTCCGGCTTATCTCCACTTCAGAGATTTGAGGCATGCTCCTGATCCGTTCAATGAGCGGGCCAGTGTCATCGAACACCGAGCGGGTCGTGTCGACGCCAAGTCTCTGCATGACTGAATCCGCTGAGAGATAACGATTCCCTTCCACTGCGACAGATTTGAGTCGGAAGAAGTCCATTCGCGAGGCACCTTTGCGCGCGAGCCACGATGCCGGTGCGATTAGAACCAGGAGCAGGAGAAGCGCGATCACTCGCCAGCGCCTGGGCGGTCGCGGTGGTGGTGCCTCCGGCTCGAACTGAATCGGCTCCGTCATTTCTTACCTTGAAGAAGAGCGAGAAGCTCGGGACCGGTGCGAGTGATGTCCCCGGCCCCGATGGTGATCACCACATCGCCTTCCTTCACGTATTCGGCCAGCCTTGATGCAGCATCATTGCGCGGCCCCTCCCATTCAGGAGCTTTTCCGATCTCGCGCATTTTCCCCGCTATGAGCCCTGACGTAACTCCTTCGATCGGCTGCTCACGCGCAGGATAGAGATCGCATAGAAAAATGACTTCTGCTTTAGCGAGCGCTCCCGCGAACTCCGCGTAGAAGTCGCGCGTACGCGAGTACAGGTGCGGCTGGAAAATCGCGATGATGCGACGCTTTGGAAACGCAGTTCCAGCCGCTTGAAGTGTCGCTTCGATTTCTGTCGGATGATGCGCGTAGTCGTCGATGATGGTCACACCGTGCGATTCACCAATACGCTGGAAACGGCGCTCCACACCGCTAAATGAAGCGAGACCTTCGCGCATTTGATCGAGCTCGACCCCCAGCGCAATTCCGGATGCAATTGCACCGAGCGAGTTGCGCACGTTGTGCATTCCAGGCACTGCGAGAATTACGTCGCCAATTTTTTTTCCGTCGTAGTAGCAGTCATAGCGCGAGCCTGTGCCGACAGTGTCGATCCCTGTTGCTACGAGTCGCGCATCATCGGATTTGATTCCATACCTGATCACTTCCGCCGAGCTCGGAGTTGGAATCGAGGTCGCGCCCCGATCATCGGCGCACAGCACGATCGCTTCGGCTCCGCGAACGAATTGCGCGAACGCAATGCGAATCTCGTCGATTCCGCCTGGATAAATGTCGAGGTGATCCGCTTCCATGTTCGTGACGACTGCAACTGTCGGCGACAGGGCGTGAAACGATCGGTCGTACTCATCGGCCTCGACCACAAAAAGATTCTCGCCGCCGCTTCTCAAATTTCCGTTCCACGAACCGACGCGTCCGCCGACAATTCCCGTTGGATTCAATCCTGCCGAGGTGAGAGCCTGAGTTGTCATCACGGTCGTCGTTGTTTTTCCGTGCGTACCGGCAATCCCGACAAGCTTGCCCACTGACACAGCGCGCCCCAGCGCTTCGGCGCGTCGGGTGACGGGAATTCCAAGCTCGCGTGCGCGTTGAAGCTCGGGATGATCCCGTTTGACCGCCGATGTCACTACGATTTCGGACGCGCCTTCGACGTGATCGGGATCATGTCCGTGCTGCACATGAATGCCGATGCGCTCGAGATCGGCCGAAGCAGCGGTAGTCGTATCGCAGCCGGTGACTGCAATCCCGCGGCGGATGAAAAGCTCGGCGAGCGCGCTCATTCCCGCGCCGGCAATGCCCATGAAATGAACGGGACCGTTTTTCACCGAAGGTGAATCGCTCATGTCTTTATGATCGAAAGAATGCTTTGCGCAATTGTATCCGCTGCCTGAGGTCTTGACCGGGCGAGAACAGCTTGTGAGCGCTGGTCGAGAAGCAATGGGCTCTCGATCAGTCTTCTCACTGACGCGTCGAGCGTGTCAGGAGTGAACGCGCTCTGAACGATCATCTCGCCTGCCCCTGCCGCACTCAATGCCCGTGCGTTGGCAGTCTGATGATCCGCAGCCGCGGTGGGCAAAGGGACAATTATCGGCGGAATCCCCCACGCGCACAGCTCGGCGGTGGCCATCGCTCCACCGCGCGACAATGCGAAATCGGCAGCGGCATATGCTTCGGAAACCGGAGACAGATACGGACGGACTTTGATTCTGTCAGTCTCGAAATGTTCGTATGCCGGGTAGTTCTTTCGCCCGGTTGCCCAGATGATGTACAGATTTTCCGGAATTCCCTTTGCAATCCACGCGGCTACGACGTCGTTGATCGCCCTGGAACCCTGACTGCCTCCATAGACGAGCATCACTCGACCGCCAGTTCCGGGAAATCCCCACGCGGCGCGAGCCGCCCCACGGTCGGGGCGAGGTGACGGCGGAGGCTCGATAGGATTCCCGGTGTCGAAGACCTGCGTGTCCTTTCCCGGCTTGAGGTGACTCGCGGCTTCGGGGAAGCCAAGATGAACCTGTTTTGCGTGACGTGCGAAGAAGCGCGTGGTGAGGCCGGGAAAGCTGTTCTGCTCCTGAACGATATATGGGATCCCATACATTCTTGCGTAGGCCAGCGCGAGCCCCGAGGCATACCCGCCGGTTCCCACCACGACTGAGGGAGGTGATGACCGGACAATTGCCTTGAGCCGGCCCCATCCACTCAACGCACCGCGAATGGTCTTCCAGTTTTCCCATGGTCTCGACCGGTACAGGGGATGCAGGTCGAGCAGATCGTGAGAGAACTCGGTGCGAGGAAGGACTTCTTTTTCTATGCCGCGCTGTGCACCGACAAAAAAAGGGTCAACAGCGCTGGACACTCGCCGCATTGCACGCGCGATCGCCAGTCCCGGATAGAGATGCCCGCCCGTTCCTCCACCAGCGAACAGAATCCGCATTCAGGCTCGCTGCAGAGCGAATGACGGGTCAGTTGCACGCGAGCCGATCACCTTCTCCTTCGTGCTGCCAATGTTTACCAGGATTCCCGTCATGAGAAGTGACAGCACCATGTTCGATCGGCCATAGGAAACGAACGGCAGCGTCAATCCCGTTGTCGGCAGGAGTCCAATCGCAACTCCGATGTGAAGGAACGCAGTTATCACGACGGTCGCAGTTATTCCCACCGCTGTCAGCTGCAAGAATGGAGAGCGCGCTTTCTTCGCTATTCTGAATCCAAGGAACATGTACGCGGCAAACGCGAGAATGAGCAAAGTGAGTCCGATGAATCCCCATTCTTCGCCAATCGACCCGGCAATGAAGTCATCGTACGCGAGCGGAAGAAAGCCGAGCTGCTGCCTGCCCTTTCCAAATCCAAGTCCGGAGAGCTGGCCTGATCCAACTGCAATCAGCGATTGCTTGAGTTGATCGCTGACGTGCGTTGGCGCTTTGCCCGGATCAAAAAACGCAGTGAGCCTCAGCAGCGCATAGTTGAGCCGCTGCATCTGTCCCCACAAAAGCGGAATCGCAATGATCCCGAGCACAACGAAATGCCCGATGCGAACTCCGCCGGCGAAAAGAATTATTCCCATGATCAGCGTGTACATCATCGCAACGGAAAGATCCGGCTCGAGCGCGACTAGCACGTCGAGAATTCCGACAATCACAAGAAACGGCAGAAGACCTTTGGTAAGCCGGCGCAATGTTTCGCCTTTCTTCACCACCAGCATCGACGTCCAGACAATGACCGCGATTTTTCCAAGCTCTGACGGCTGAAGCGACGAGCCAATGAGAAACCGCCTCGAGCCTCTGACGCGCGGTGCGATGGATTCCGTGAAAGGCAGGATGATGATGAGCAGGAGAAAGATCGAGAGCAGCATCAACGGCCACGCATATTTCCCCCAGAGCTCGGCGTCGACTTTGGCGAAGACAGCAAGCACTACCAGGCCAATTCCAATCCCTGCAAGCTGTCGAATGAAGAAATAGCTGCTGCCGAGATCTTTGCTCTGAGCGTAGATTGCGCTCGCGCTGAATACAGTCGCGAGACCAAACGCGAGCAATGTTCCGGTTATCAGGAGGAGCAATCGCGCTTCGGGGCCCATGTACCACCGATAGCGAACATCAGCGACAGTGGTTGTGGTTGCCACTAGCCTTCCAGTGCGAGCTTCTTGAATCGCTCGCCGCGCTCTTCGTAGTTGCGGAACATGTCGTAGCTGGAGCATGCAGGCGAGAGTAGGACAGCGTCACCGGCATCTGCGCTTTCACGCGCATGACGCATCACTTCGCTGAAATCCGAGCCAAGGCGCTCGAGCGGAGCAACGCCGGTGAGATCCTTCTCGATGATTGGCGCTGATTCTCCGTAAGCAATGATCTTTTTGACTGATTTCTTTATAGCATCCGACAGCGACGTGTATGGCTCGCCCTTATGACGGCCGCCGAGGAGAAGAACCGTAGGTCGTCTCATCCCTTCGATTGCAACAAGCGACGAGCTGACGTTGGTTGCCTTGGAATCATTGATCCACTGAATGCCCTTCACTTCTCCGACAACTTCCAGCCTGTGACGAAGCGCATGGAATGAGCTGAGCGCGGAAGCAATGCCTTCTCGCGATTCATCGGTCGCAAAACTTCCGTCAGCGACAGAAACTGCGAGCGCTGCAGCAAGCGCGTTCGCGACGTTATGATCGCCAAGAAGATTGAGCTCGCTTCTTGTCATGAGCTGTTTGCCGTTCAGCTCGAGAACGCCATTCTCGTCATCGTACCACGCATTCGCGGTTTTGTCGCTAAGTGAGAAATTGAATTTGGTGCCCTTCACGTTCGCGGCCATCGCCTGGACGCGCTGGTCATCCGCATTGAGCACCCATTTCGAATTCGGCCCGGCATTTGAGAAGAGGAGCGCCTTGTCCGCGTAATACTCGTCTTCTGTCGGATAACGGTCGAGGTGATCGGGGCTGAGATTCGTCAGCACTCCCACCGTGGGGTTCAACCCTGGTGTATCGTGCAGCTGAAATGAAGACATCTCGAGCGCGATCCATTCCGGATGAAGATCCCGCCGCGCAAAGTCCGAGAGTGGAGTTCCGATGTTGCCCGCATCAACGGCATCCGTGCCGAGCCCGCGCAGGATGTGACCGATGAGAGCTGTCGTGGTCGTCTTTCCGTTAGTGCCTGTGACAGCGATGATCCTCGTGTCTTTCAGGTACCCGAGCGCTATCTCGATCTCGCTGACCAGAGGGCGGTTTGCTTCTCTGGCTGCAGCGACTGCAGGAGCTTGAGGATCGATTCCCGGGCTGACGACAACCTTCGAAGCCCGCTTGATGCGCGCGAGGTCATGTCCGCCCGTGTCGACTACCGCTCCAATATCCCTTAACTGTCGCGCAACGTCTTCGACTGAATGCGCGGTTCCCGAATCAGATACGTAAACTCGCTTGCCGTCAGCAAGCAGCAGCTTTGCAACTGAAGCGCCGCTTTTGCCGAGTCCGAGTATGGCAACTTCGCCTTCTTTGTTAACAGCCGGTGTCATCTGAGCTTCAATGTGCTGAGCGCGAAGAACGCGCAAAGAATTCCGAGAATCCAGAATCGAACGACAACCTGGCTCTCATCCCATCCACCCTTCTCGAAATGATGATGCAGCGGCGCAAGCCGGAATACACGGTGCGTCTGCGCATACTCGAGCCCTTTGTACTTTCGCTGGATCTTGAACACAAATCGCTGAAGGATCACCGACATCATCTCGGCAACGAATACGCCGCCGACGATCAGAAGGACGAATTCCGACTTGAGAAGAATCGCGATCACACCTAGTGCGCCGCCGAGTGCGAGGGCACCGGTGTCCCCCATGAATACCTGGGCGGGGTGCGTATTGTACCAGAGAAATCCTATACACGCGCCCAGAATCGCCGCGCAGAAAACGGTGAGCTCCCCGGCGCCGCGGAGATAGAAAACCTGCAGATAGGCGGATGCGTCGATACGGCCGATCACGTATGCGAATAGCGCCAGCGTGAGAACGGCGATCGCAGTAAGACCCGCGGCAAGACCATCGAGACCATCAGTGATGTTCACCGCGTTGCTCGTTCCAGTGAGCACGAATGTCACGAAGAGAACGTAGACCCACGCGAACGACGGAACGATCAGGATGTACTTGTAGAACGGAAGCGTTGTGCTTGCGCCTGGTAGCGTCGACAGCGGGTAGTGCCAGAGATACCAGCCGAGTGCGATGCCGATCGAAATTTGTCCGATGAGCTTGTAGCTCTCGATCAGACCAGTGTTCTTTTTGCCCGCTTGTCTCTGCTTGAGCTTGAGGAAGTCGTCGAAAAATCCAATGAAGCCCATCCACAGCATCACGAACATCGCGATCAGGACGTAGCGATTGTTCAACTTCGCCCAGAGGAATGTGGGTATCAGGGTCGCGGCAAGGATGATCAGCCCGCCCATTGTCGGTGTTCGTTTCTTTTCCTGATGACTGTCGGGAGTTCCTTCGCGAATCACCTGATGCAGGCGCATTCGGCGCAGGCGCCGGATTATCAGCGGCCCGACAATGAATGAAACGAGCAGCGCCGTAACGGCAGCTCCTGCTGCACGAAACGAGATGTAGTTGAAGATGCGGAGAAAGCCAAAATCTCTGACTAGCGGGACGAGCAGGTAGTTCAGCACTAGGGATTGGCCCAGTTGGTTAAGTGCGGTACGAGCTGTTCAAGCTGAACGCCGCGTGACGCCTTCAATAGAATAACCGCGTCAGGCTTCATTCGTGGCTCCAGCTTTGGCCAGAGCTCAGCGACGGTATCCGACGCCACTACACGCGCGTCTGTCCCCGCGACGCGCGCAAAAGATTTCACATACTCGCCAACTCCGCCAATCAAATCTGCGCCGGACTCCAGCGCGAGCCGCGCAATGTCATCGTGACAGCGGTCGGATGCATCCCCGAGCTCCCGCATCGTGCCGAGCACGAGCACCCGCTGCCTCTCTCCGCCAATGCTTTTGAGCAGCTCGATTGCCGCACGCGTAGATCCTGGGTTGGCATTGTAGGCGTCGTTGATCAGCGTTGCCTTCCCGATTTTTTCCCAAGCCGTTCGCATCCTGGGGAGCGGCATCGACTCAATCCCCAGCGCCGCAGCCTCGTCGCTTACACCGCAGACTCTCGCGACAGCAATCGCGAGCATGGTATTCCGGAGATTGTGAATTCCCCGGAGTGGCGGACGCATCGTGACGGGGCCGAGTGTGATCGTCCCTTCCCCTTCGACTGACACCGACCAGGAATCCGGTTTCACGTCTCCGTCATCCAGCCCCGCCGTAATCACTTCGCGTGCACGATCGATTGCGGCCGCAGCAATCTCCGGTTGCGCTGAAGGAGCGATCGCGATGCGAACACCATCGAATGCAGATGCTTCTTCTCTAAGCACGCCTTCGAGATCGCCGAGTCCCTCGAGATGCTCCTCGCCAATCGAGGTTACCACTGAGATGTCCGGATCAATGAGGGCTCTCAGGATCGCGACCTCACCGGGAATATTGGTGCCCGCTTCGACAACCGCGATCTCACTCTCCGCCGGAATTGCAAGAAGCGTGAGAGGAACACCGATGCGGTTGTTCAAATTCCCGGTAGTTGCGTGGACCGACATAGTGCGGCCCAGTGCTGCGCGGATGATGTCCTTTGTAGTTGTTTTCCCATTGCTGCCGGCAACCATGACAATCGGACCGCCCCACGCGCGGCGCCAGACACTTGCAAGCTCCCCAAGCGCAATGAGAGTATCCGGCACTTCGAATACCGGGACGCCGGGATCAGCCGCAAGCTTCTTTGAGACGACGACCGCTATTGCGCCCTTGTCGACGCACGATTGAACGAAGTCGTGCCCGTCGAATTTTTCTCCGACTAGCGCAACGAAGAGCTGGCCCGGCGACACATTTCGCGAGTCAGTCGTAATTCCCGAAACTGGTCCGAGAGATCCGCGCGGGAATCGAGCTTCGCTGGTCGTTCCGAGTGCGGCGGCGACCTTGTCGAGAGTCCAGAAGCTCAAGCAGCGGTTCCCGCGAGCAGCTCGCGCACAATGAGTTTCTCATCGAACGGAAGCTTAGTCGTCCCGACGATCTGATACGTCTCGTGTCCCTTGCCTGCAAGCAATACCACATCGCCATCATGAGCCTGCGACAACGCAGTCTGTATAGCGGCTTTGCGTTTCGTGATTCGCTGATGCCTACCCGGCTTCATTCCCTTCTCGATATCATCGAGAATCCTCTCGGGATCTTCAGTGCGCGGATTGTCATTGGTGATGATGACGAGATCCGCTCCGGCTTCCGCAGCCCTTCCCATCTCCGGACGCTTGCCGCGGTCGCGATCCCCGCCGCATCCAAACACCAGAATCAGTCTGCCACTCGTAAACGGCCTGATCGCGGCGAGCGCACGACCAATCGCATCCGGAGTGTGTGCGTAGTCGCGAAGAACCGTAGGCTTTCGCGAGATCACCTCGAGCCGGCCGGGAACCTGAGGCAGGACTGCAAGCGAAGCGGACATTTCCTCGAGGGAAAGACCGAATGTGATTCCAACAGCTGCTGATCCGAGCGCGTTATGAACGTTCACGTCACCAATGAGTGGAAGCCGCACACTCACAGATTTGGATTTGTGCTTGAGATTCCATTCGCTTCCTGACGGAGAGAAAACCACGTCTGTTGCGCGCACATCAGCGCGCGGACTCAAGCCGAACAGAATTTTCTTTCCGGAATCGGGAAGTGAATTCCAGTGCGAGTCATCTACGTTGACAGCAGCGGTTGCATCGGGCTTCAGGTAATCCATCAATCGAGCCTTTGCCTCGAAGTACGCTTCCATTGTCTTGTGATAATCGAGATGATCGCGCGTGAGGTTCGTGAAAACCGCTGCATCGAAGAGCAGCCCATCGATCCTGCGCTGGTCGAGACTGTGGGACGACACTTCCATCGCCACCGTCTTCACGCCGCGATTCACCAGCTCTCGAAGAACGCGCTGAAGCTCTACCGGTCCGGGAGTCGTAAGCTCCGCTCCACCCGGAACAACCTCCGCTTCACTTCCAAAAAGAACACCCAGCGTTCCGATTGATGCAGCTCGGGACCCGGGTTGATCGAGCATGTGTCGAAGAATCCCCGCTGTCGTGCTCTTTCCATTGGTGCCCGTGATTCCGATCATGCGAAGCTCACGCGATGGATCATCGTACGCAGCACCAGCCGCAATCGCTGCCGCTTTCCTTCCTTCGCGCACGACGATCGCGGGCAGTGTGGTTCGCGAAGGATCTTCAACCATCGCGCCCGATGCTCCAAGCTCAGCCGCTTTCTCGAGGAAATCATGTCCATCACGTGCGCTGCCACGAACGGCGATGAACAGTGCACCCTTCACAACCTTGCGACTGTCGTCGCAGATACTCTCGAAGGAATCGGGAAGCTGGCCCCGAACTCCCTCGAGCAATCCCGCCCGCTCCAGAGCACCAGTAATCTGTTCCTTGGGAAAGGGCATCACGGTGTATGCTGAAGTTTCACAATGCTTCCCGCCGGCAGCATCGTGCCGGCCGCGGGGATCGTTGGAGTGGCAAGACGCTGTGATGTCAGAGTCACTCTGAAGCCGGATCTATGCAAGGCGCGAACCGCACTTCGCGTGGGCAAACCCGTTACGTCCGGTACAGCACGAAGCGTTGTGTCAGGCGATGACGCCGGGCGAGAGTATGGAAGCGCGAAAGTTTTGCGCGGCTGCGGAACGGCTTCTTCAGCTGGAGGAGGCGGAGTGACCGCTACCGCCGCTGAGTCAGTGGATTTCGGTGCGACAACAGAAACGGTTTCCTTCAACGTGTCCTTCGTGAGCGGCAGATCACGCTCCACATTTGCAAGCTCCGCACGATCGAGCGCGGCATTTCTTGCAGCAAGCGCAGCACGCAGAACTACCGACGACACAGGCGCAGCAACTTCTCCGCCGTAGTAAGCACGCTTTGGTGCGTCGAGTTTCACAAGCACAACGTATTGCGGTTTCTCGGCAGGAAACATCCCCACGAACGAAGCAGTGTATTTCCCGGCATATCCCTTCCCTCTCTCAAACAGTCTTGCCGTTCCGCTTTTGCCCGCAACTTCGTAAGCTGCGAGCCCTGCTTTCTTCGCAGTACCACTGTCGACAACGGCGCCCAGGAATGACTTCACCTGCGCCGTCACGTTCTCAGGAAAAACCCTTCTGAGCACGCGCCGCCTGGATTGATACAGCAGATCGCCATCGGCGGAGCGAATCTCCCTGATGATGTTCGGCTGAAGAAGCTCGCCGCCATTCGCGAGAGCTGCATATGCTGTGGCAAGCTGCAGCGGCGTTACCGAAACCTCGTAGCCCATTACAACTGACGCGCTCGATGTTCCGCTCCATCTGGCCGGCTCGTAAAGCACACCATCGGATTCGCCCGGAAGCGGAACTCCCGTGGCAGTGCCGATACCGATGTCACGCAGCGTCTCGAATTTTTCCCTCGGAGTAAGACGACTGCCGAACTCCACGATCCCGATGTTACTCGAATACTTGATAACCTCGGCGAGATTCATCGACGCGGCCTTGTGCACGTCGGTAATTGTTCTCTTATCGATTTTCAGCTGGCCGTTGTGAGTATCGATGACTTCATCGGCACGCGCTTTTTTCCTGAGGAGAAGTGCACCCGCAATGAATGGCTTGAGAGTAGAGCCAGGCTCAAAGGGCTCAGTCACACCGGTGATCGACTGCACTGCTCTGCCGCGGCGTCGACTTGCCATCGCGAGCACATCGCCGGTCATCGGATTCAATACGACAACGTCACCGCCCTCTGCCTCGAGACTGTCCACCGCCTGTGAAAGCGCTCGTTCACAGATGTCCTGCAGGTCGCGATTGATTGTGAGCGCGACATTGTTCCCTGCGCGCGTCGCTGGTTCCCACGAATCGGGTGAGTCGAGTCTCCTGCCACGGACATCGCGTGCGACAGCCGCCGTACCCGAATCTCCCCGCAGCATCGTGTCGAGTGCGAGCTCGATTCCACCGAGCGGACGGCCGGAAGGATCGACACTGCCGACAATCTTCTGAATACCTGCGCCGCTCGCGTACTCTCTGCTCATCATGGATTCCGAGTGCACTCCTGGCAGAGATATGAGCGGAGCGGCGTCAGTCGCGGCATACATGCCAGGGAGCGTGATCCACTTTTTCTTTTTGTCGAGCGCCGCGCGAATCCATCGATTGTCGATTTTGAGATCGCGCATCGAGCGGGCGAGCGCAGTTGCATTCCTGACTTCGTTGGGTGCGATGCTCACCCGGAACATCTCGCGACTCTGGGCAAGGATATTTCCCGCTGCGTCGAAGATGCTTCCACGTGCCGCCGAAACAGATCGGCTGTTGAACTGCTGACGCCGCGCTTTTTCCGACCAGCTTTTTCCCTGAAAAAGCTGCACGCGCGCTGCCTGACCAATGAGGAGCGCCGCGAAAATCCCGAGCATCAGGTGAATTACGCTGACGCGGCTAAGGCGTACCACCGTCTGATCCTCTGAGCATCACTATCTGCGATTCAGTCGGAAGATGCATTCCGAGTTTACGCTCTGCGATTGGTACGATGACGTTTCTCGATGAGCCATCGCGAATCTGCTGGCCGAGTCTCACTCGCTCACTCTCGAGAGAAGCTTTCTTTCTCTGAAGTGCGGTGAGTGCAAGTCCTTCTCTATGACCGAAGCTTCTCCGCGCGATCACTGCCGCCGAGACAACCACGAACGCAATCAGGCCGCCGGCGACAATCCAGCGTCCGCGCTTCAGACCTCTCTTCGCCATGCGCGCAGCCTCGCGCTGCGAGCGCGGGGATTTCGTTCGACCTCTGATTCACTTGCTGTTACAGACTTGCGTGTGATGAGCGATCCAAGTGCCCGCCCGCGGCACGTGCACATGATCTGCCTGGGCGGACAAATGCAATCGAGCGACCATTCACGCATCGCACGTTTTACGGTGCGATCTTCCCCCGAATGATACGAGATGACCGCGAGAACTCCGCGATCGCTCAATCTATCGCGCATTACTGGAAGAGCTGTCTCGAGTGATTGCATTTCATCGTTCACCGCAATTCGCAGCGACTGAAAGATTCGCGCGAAATCACCCGCGCCGGATCGAGGTCCGAGAACGGCGCGAATTGCCCCGACGAGATCATCGCTAGTCTTGAACTCGCGGTTTTCCCGCCGCCTGACGACTTCGCGTGCAAGCTTGCGCGCACGAGGCTCGTCTCCATACTCGCGAAAAATCTCTGCGAGCTCCGATTCCGGCGCGGAGTTCAAAAGATCTGCTGCATCCTCGTCTGACGCGGAGCTCATGCGCATGTCGAGCGGCGCACCCTCTTTGAAAGAGAATCCGCGTGAAGGATCGTCGAACTGATGTGAGGACACACCGAGGTCGGCGAGAATGCCGTCGAACTTTTGTGGGGAACCCTTGAGCAACCGTTCTGCCTCGGCGAAGTTGCCCAATATAACGCGAAACCGGCCTGCCGCCTCATAGGTTGCAAGCCGGTCTCGTGCCGCTTTCACTGCTTCGGGATCGCGATCGATTGCCGTGACGTTGGCACCCATAGCAAGAAGGGCAGCGCTGTGTCCGCCGCCCCCCAAAGTGCAATCGAGAATCGTTTTTGAGTCTTTGAACAGCTCGACTATTTCATCCGCGAGCACCGGCGCGTGATACTCACTGTCCCACGCGCCGGGTGCCCCACGAATCACTTGCAGAATCTGCGAATCTGATCGTCCACTGCTGGAGTGAACTGCGGAATCGCAGTGAGGAGCTGCTTTGCTGCGTCGGCATATGATGCAAGTCCTGCCGGCACGTTCTCCTGAGCGATGCCAAAGTTTTCCTTGGCCAGTCGGGCGAGAGCGCAATTCTTTGTATCCTGCGCTTCGTTAACCGCGCTCTGTCCAATCAGGAATGCAGATGCACCAGCGAGGAATTTCGCGTCAGCAGATGCGTCGAGCTGATCAGCAAGAAGCAGGAACTGAACTGCTTTCTGAAGGTCGTCTCGCTTCTTCGAGACGTTGCCGGCCTTGTATGCGTCACTGCCGAACTTGAGTGCTATCTGTCCGAGCGTCTTCTTATCCGCACCAGCTGTCTGCGCGATCTTCAGCGTGGAAAGCACGCTGTCAGACATGTTCATAGCGCTCAGAATCAGCAGCTTCTGCGCATATCCGTTCTCTACCTTGGGATTGACCGCGAGAGCTTTGTTGATGGCCTGAAGTGCCTGCGCGTTCTGCCCCGCCTTGCTGAGCGTGTTCGCCTGAACCACCAGCAGCGTCGTGTTGGTCGGGAACTTTGCACTTCCCTGTGAAACGAGCTGAGCAGCGCGAGTCGGATTAGTCGCAGCGAGTGCAGACGCTGTTCTAATGAAGTACGCACTATCCGCCAAAGCGGTGTCAGCCTTGATCATTTCGGCGCCTATTGCATCGGCATCGCCCGGCATGTTTGCAATCAGGTAAACACGCCACGCTGTCTGCAGAGTTTTTGGATCGCCCGGGTTCTGAGTAACCGCTTCCTTGACGATTGGAACCGCCATCGCTGCCTGCCCGCTGCGTACGAGGCTCGCGATGACGTCTTCGCGGAGCTTGTCATTACTGGGATCAGCAGCCATCAGGCGCGTCAGAACCTGAATCGCCTTCGGATCGTTCTTGGCCTGATAGATCTCGGCCTCATAGCGAAGTGCAGGAATGTTGCGGGGATCGATCGTAGTGATTCGCTCGGCGATCGCGAGCACCGAATCAGTGTTGTTCATCGCCTTGTATGCATTGGCCATGCAGACGAGAGCGATTGTTCCATTCGGATATTTGCTGAGCGCCGAGCGAGCCATGTTGATGGCGTCGGCATGCTTGCCTTCACGGGTAAGCGAGTAGCAGTTCTTCTCGTTGGCCAGCTGCTCGCGAGCCGCCTGGTACGATTTTGATATCTGCGCCGCTGCTTGGCCAACATTTCCGGCCTCGACAGGCGGAAGGGGCTGACCCAGGTTCTGGTCGCGTGCGAGGATGAGTCTCGTTTCGACCTTCACTCCGGTGGGAGTCTTGACCACCACTCCATCGATGTATTCGTCTGCGCGAAGAAGCGAAGCAAGCGCTTTCGCATCGTTCGGCTGAAGTGCCTCGTTAGCCGGGTATCCCGAGGCCTCGAGAGTCTTGACGATGTCCGGCTTGGGGATGACGACGAGCTTTCGCGCATCGGCATCACGCGTCACGCGATTGCGAAGCTCTTCGGCAGCCTTCTGCCCGAGGTCCTTATCGGTACTCTGGAAGGTCGCAATCATGACCCTCGGCACAGGGTCCGGGCCTCGTTTCTGAGCCGACGCGCCCGCGATAGGCATTGCGGCGGCTGCAGCCATTGCCACGACCAGGCGTGGACTGAGAATACGATAGGGACGCAAAGTCAGACTCCTTGCACTCAATGTTCTAGTCTCCATCAGGGAACATCTGTACGTACACCACCGGCTGTTGACAGGTCCGAAAAAAAATGGGCGAGGAGGGACTCGAACCCCCGACATCCTGCGTGTAAGGCAGGCGCTCTAACCAACTGAGCTACTCGCCCGGTTATGCCGAGAGCAAGCCCTACTTTAGTATTGCGACAGGTACGAGTACGCAGTATCCCAGCACAAGAAGTACTGGGGCAATCGTAGTGCCGCCGCGCGCGAGATCAGCAAAACCGACGGCAATCACGGCCAGCGCGGCAGTCCACAAGCCGATGGATCGGGTGCGGGGATTCATCCGCGCCTTATTCGCCTCGGATTCAGCCATAGCGCGGTAGTGTAGAGGACCAGTAAAAGCGTGTCAAGCGCATGCGCCGCTGGGGGCGCACGTATCATTGATTCTTAATGTTGGCACAACCGGGCGTTACGAGTAGCTGGGCGGTTCTTTTCCTGCTTTCGACATGCGAATCGCTTCAGCGCAGCGCTTGCCCCAGTCGCTGAAACGGTTCGCGGTATTCCCCGCTCTCCACACGTTCTCAGCCTGGATCTTCTCGCCCGCGCGATAAAACGTGCGTCCCAGCTCGTAATACGCTTCGATGAAATTCGGCGCGAGGGAAAGAGTTTTTCTGAAATAACGCTCTGCCTCGATCACATCCCGCTGCTGCGCGTAAAGCAGTCCGAGATAGAAGCAGCCGTACAGCGCTGCCTTCGGATCACGCATTTGCGCCGCTGCACGCGAGAGATGTTCGTGCGATTCGCGAAGAAGACCTTTACGCATGCACACGTATCCGAGTGTTGCACGCGCGAGAGCGTTCATTGGATCGCGGCCGAGAAGCTGATCGAGCAGTGCGAGAGCTTCGTCGGTACGACCCTGGCGCATCATTGCCCATCCTAGAAGAGCGCCCGCCTGCCCATCGCTTGGCGCATGCTTGAGAGCAGTGCGCAGCGAGGCCTCTGCACCGGCAAAGTCGCCATGCGCAATGCCGTGCCAGCCCTTTTCAATGAATGTCGAAGCGCCGAGGTGGTCTTCCCGCACGGGCCGAGCTCCGGAGGATGCACGTGCCGGTGTCATGCTACGGCTCGCCTCCTCGAAAGAAGATCGTGAACCGCGGGTCCGATAAGCCTTGGGGCAACGACTCGATCAGCACCCGCTGCCGCCAGTGCAGCACGCGGCATTCCGTAAATTATCGAGCTTGCACGATCCTGAACGATTGCTCCTCCCCCAGCTGCGCGTATCGCGCGAAGTCCGTCGGATCCGTCGCGTCCCATCCCGGTGAGAACAACGCCGACGACATTTTCTCCAAACACCTGCGCTGCACTTGCGAACAGTGGATCTGCAGACGGCCTCACTCCGCAAACGGGAGGACCGGAATCGGTGACGATTACCGGCTTGTTACCCCGCATCGACAGCGTCATATGTCGATCACCCGGAGCGAGATATACATGACCACTCATCACGCGATCTTCGTTGCGTGCAACTGTCACCGGCAGCGGGCCAAGCTGTGAAAGCCTGGTCGCGAGTGAGCCAAGGAATTCGCCCGGCATATGCTGAACAATCAGAACCGCAGCCGAAAGACATTCCGGAAGATGCGCAACAACTTCCGACAACGCTTTTGGTCCGCCTGTAGAAGCCGCGATGACAACTGCAGATGTCGCAGGTGTCGCGTGATTCGGGTCTCGAGGCTTGTGCGTTTCCTGTCGCTCTTCGCGGATCGAAGGCGCGCCCTGCGGAACACGCACGATCGACGCTGCGCTCAACGCGCGCAGAAGCTCCGTGCGCACCGATACGAGATCGATGCTCACCGGTCCCGACGGCTTTCGCACAAACTCCACCGCTCCGAGCTCGAGCGCCTTGATGGTGAGCGCGTTTCCCGTTTCGGATCCCGCTGCGCTCAGCATCACAACCGGACGGGGCATCTCCGTCATGATGCCTGCGAGAGCAGTAAGTCCATCGACTCCGGGCATTTCGATGTCGAGCGTCACGATGTCAGGACGAAGCGTGCGCACCTTGGCGAGCGCGTCAGAGCCGTCGCGCGCAGTTCCGACAACCAGGAACTCCGAGCGTGACTCCACGATCTCCGTGATGAGCCTTCGCATGAACGCGCTGTCATCTACAACCAGCACTCGTTTTGTCTGACCCACTAAGACCTGCCCCGGGATTTACAGTCTGCGGTAGATCCGCTCTCGGGAGCTCACTGGCGCGAACATTTCACGCGATTTTCCAAGCAGTGTCTCCACTTTACCTAAGACGAGGAAACCACCCGGCAGCAACAGGTCATGGAAGCGCTCGAACAGCCTCTCCTGAGTCGCCCTGGTGAAGTAGATGATGACGTTCCGGCAGAGGATCATGTGGACTCGTCCGCCCGGACTTCCGCCGTCCAGCAGGTCGCGGTTTTCGAACGCCACAAGGTTCCGAATCTCGGGGGCAACAGAGTGCATTCCGTGCTCGAGAGGGAAATACCTGTCGACCACGGCAGGCGATGCCTCAGCAAACGACGCGGTGTGATAACGTCCCTTGCTCGCCGCGGAAACTGCTTCGCGGTCGACATCGCTTCCCACAATTCTTACGCGATTGAGCCGGCCGACATCATTGCTCGCGAGCGCGTGCTCGCGGCACAACACAGCAATCGAATACGGTTCTTCGCCCGTAGCGCAGCCCGCGCTCCAGATGCGGATCATGGGCGACTTTGTCGTCCACAGCTCAGGCAGAACTTTCGTGGCGATGCAGGCGAAGGTCTCCGGGTTTCGAAAGAACTTCGAGACATTGATCGTGAGCGTCTCGACGAGCTTGTCGTACTCTACCGGATCAGTATCCAGAATTCCTGCGTAGTCGGCATATGTGTGCGCGCTCTTTGCGCGCATGCGCACGGAGATGCGGCGCCTGAGACAGGTGTCCTTGTAGCTCGAGCATTTGAATCCGCGGTCGCGCTCGATCTTTTTGCAGAGAGCGACGAAGCCCGGCTCGTCAGCTGCCGGTGGCGCTCGCACTTGCAGCCGAGCGTCGATGCGCTTCCCTTGCTTCGTCAAAGTTTCCGCAGGCCTCGTGCGCAGCGGAGAGATTGTTCAGAAGTGCTGCAGATACTGGATAGCGCGACACTCCCTCAGCGAGAATTCTTGCCGCACCCTCCGGATCTCCACGCATGACAGCTTCAATTCCGGCGTAGTGATACCAGGCCGCTGAAGGCGGTGTCGATCCCCACGCACTTCGCGCTGAATCGAGCGCCTTTGCAGCCGCGTCGGCGTCGCCTTTCTGCAGCGCGATCGACGCAAGCCCGATGAATGCTAGTGGCTCGGGCTTTGGTGCGCGTGCAACGACCTGCTCGAATGCGAGCCTCGCCTTCTCCAATTGACCAAGCCGCTCATACGCGTACGCCATGTTGATGAGAACTGCAGCCGTCCTCGGCGCAGAAACAGCTGCGCGCTGAAATGCAGTTGCTGCATCGTTCCATCGATTCTCACGCAGTGCGATCAAACCGAGATAGAAGGACGCCGGAGCGTCAGTCGCCCTGAGCTCAGCGATCCTGCGGAATTCCCTTGCAGCATCGCTGTACATGCGCGCCTTGTAGAACGCGATGCCGAGATTGCGATGCTCGTTGATTGTCGCGTCAGGCGCGACTGCGGCAGATGCGTCGGGTCTCGCACCAACAGGAATAAGAAATCCGCCTGACAGAAGTCCGAACAGCGCCTTGCCGACATCGAACTCGCCCATCCTCGTAACGCGCATCAGCTCGTTTACATCGCGAAACCCATCGATACTGGGAAGCAGACGCTGCTGCTCGTCAGTGAAGGCAATGCGATTGCGAAGAAGCTGCTGTCGATCGAGAGTGAATACGGCTTCGAAGCTTGGAATCTTTTTTTCGATCAGCGACCACTCGTCAACGCGTCGAGCTCCTTCCAGCAGAAGCTCCTGCGGATCCACTGAGACAAGTCGCGCGCCTTTCGGCGGAGAAATGCCGGGCTCGAAGCTGAAGGATCCATCGTGCCACTTAAACATCACGAACACGGAATTTTCCGTGTCGAGTGTTCTTCCGTTCACCGATGCGTGACAAATCCGTCCATTCTCGAAGCAAATCGTTCCGCCTGATCCGGGAACGAGGAGAGTGAGCGTCCCCGTTTTATTCCCCATCGCAAGCAGCTGGAGAACGTCGGGAAGACTTGCTTCATTGAGGCTGCCGCGTATCGCCACTCAGCGCAGCTCCTCGACAATGCGGTCGGAGATGTCGGGCCACACGAGAATGAGCTTGCCCGGATCAACGGCAGTGGATCGAGCGCCAAGTGAGCCCGCAACGCCAAGGCGTCCGACACTCGTTTCCAGTGTGGGAGCAATCTCTTCAAGGAACGACTCGAATTCTCCGTCGTTCCATTCGCCTTTCTGTGGTCGATTGGGTCGTTCGCTAGGGCTCACTTCAGATCTCCACCTTCCGTCGCGTGATGCGGCGCCTGTGAGCGCCGGCTGGAAAGATACGACCACACCCTCATGTCGCGCCTCTCCATTTTTTCGTCACATCGCGGAGAGTGCCTGGCTCATTGCTTTGTCAGTTTATCGGTCCGAAGAGAGCGTCGAGACTGCTGTTGAGGTCCGTCTCCAGATCCCGCGGCGGGCTCCATTCGGCTCCTTCCTCGCTCATTCCGCCGATAGAGTCGCGAAACTCCGCGAAGTAAAGGCGTACCAGTCCCAGGGTGCTGTCACGATCGAATGCCGCGAGAAGCAGACATTCCCTGCCCGCTGCCGCACATGCTCCCATGAAAACGCCCTGCTTTCTTCCGCCCTGGTGCAGTCCGAGAAATGGCCTGCCTCCGAGCTGACGTCCCAGCTCTTTGCCTGATGCATTGATCGCGGCGGCAAGCGCACACGCGGTCATCACCTCAGCCGCGCTCGTGAATCCGAACTGGCCCAGCACTTTGCCGTCGGGATGCAGCACGATTGCCCGCTGTACCCTCGAGTCCTGCACGAATCGGCGCAGCGGGCCATCCAGCCACGGCGCACTGACAGCTCCTGCGATCATAACATCTCCGCTGCGCCGAGCATTTCCAGCCGCAGCTTTCCAAGGTTGATACCACTCGACGCCACCGCGACAACAACCACATCGCCGTGCGCCGTTGCACACAAGTGACCACGATCCGCTTCGAGCCTCACAAAACGCGCGGCTCCGAGACCCGCATCATCCGACGCATTCCTTGTTCGTCGGAACAGTGATGCGGCAAGCGCTGCCGCCGTGTCTGCATCGCGGCCAGGGCCTGCGTCGCCGGCGATGATCATTCCATCATCGATACCGACGAGCATTGCGCCCAGCACGCCCTGCTGACGCTGCAGTCGCGCCACCGCGAGCTCGAGCTCGTGACTCACGCGACTTCCCTCCTCCATGCGAGTGCTCTCTGACATACCATATCCAGTAGACGCCTGACAAAGCCGGGCGGCACGCTCGGCGCCGCGGCAACGAGCACAACATCGCCATCATCGGCGGGCGCGAGGGCGAGATTCGCCTCCGCACATTCGCAGACAATTGCCCGCCACTCTCCGAGTGCGAGATGACGCATCGCGCGTGTTGCTTCGTTTCCAACTCCCGCGAGCGCGAAGCCGATCTCGTCGCTGACATCAGCGCCGCGATAGTCGAGATAAATGCCGGCACGTACCTGTCCCTTGTGATCGAGCAGGAGCGCCGTCTGATCGCCATCGCCAAGAACGTCTGCAAACGCGAAGCGTGATTCTTCGTTCATGCAGCGGCCTCCGCTTCGTGTCCCGCAATCTCGATGAGCTCGGTGCTGAGAAGTCCGTAGACGGTCTTCGCTACCTCGAACTCGCTGACAGCCAGCTCAGCGGCGATGTCACGCAGCGAGTGAGCCCCGTCGATCAAGGTGAGTACTTCCCATTCCGCAGGGCGCAGATCGATGTACGAATCAGATTCCTCTCGCACCTGAGCGAGACGCGGAATGACATGCGCGCCGGGGATGCGGTCCTTCATTCTCGACCATTCGTCGATTCTGCGAGCCCCTTCCATTAGTAGCGATTCGATACTAACTCGCACCGCAGCGTCCATTTTCACCTGGTCGTCGCTTCCATCGGCGAAGCTGAAGGTTCCTTCGTTCCATGAGAACAGATCGAAAACCACACTCTCGATCTGCAGCCTCATGTACTTCTCTACGTCGCGTCGAGTGACTGCACCCTGAGCAATCAGGATCTCACCGAGAACGCGTGCATCTCCTTTTCGCTGCGCCTCGGATGCGATGTTCATTTCCTTGTCGCTGACCTTCCCGGCTTTTCGAAGCAGAGCACCGAGTGTATGCGGATTGTCCTGCATAGTCGCATGCACAACCGCACCCTTGTCGAAGTACACCCTGCCCTCGTTTCCGCGCACAGTAGATCTCACGGTCAACCGTCCGCTCTTGCGTGCAAGATCGAGGAGCTGAAATACATCGTGAATGCCGATATCCTGAAGCGGTCCCTCGATTGCCATCAGCGGATCTCCATCGAGGCGAGGCCGCTGTACTTCCGCGCCCCGGCGTGATTTGGGTTGAATTTCAAGACTCGCGCGAAAGCTCGTGCAGCATCACGCGTTCTCTTGAGGTCGAGCAGCGATTCTCCGAGAACCACGAGTGCCGCGAAGTGGTACACGTTTGCACGCAGCAGTCCCACTGCTCTGCGCAGCGCGTCGGACGGTCTGCCCATCGCGCGATACACGCTTGCCAGCTCGAGCGTTGCCGAGTCATCCGTTGGCATTGCGCCAAGAACTGCAGTGAATTCCTTCTCGGCAACGGCATACTCGCCGCGGGCAGCGAAGCATTTCCCGAGCAGGATCATGCCCTCCTTCTCGTCCGCACCTCGTGCCATTGCGCGGCGTATCTCAGCAAGCGCACGATCGTACAATCCCTTCGAGAGATAGTCCGATGCGAGCGTATAATCAGGAACCGCCGTGGCAGCGATGCTGCCTTCCGGAATTGCAGCAGCATTCTCTGCCGCATCCATTTCCAGGACCATCATCTGCGGAGTTTCCTGCGGATCGAGCTCCTTAGCGCGCGCAGCACATTCAGCCGACGCTTCCTCGTCACCAAGGCCACTGAATGCGAGACTCAAATTCCTGTGCGCTGTAGCGTGCTCGGGATCTGCCTGAATCGCGCGCACGCATGCATCGCGTGCCTCGGCGAATTCTCCGAACTCCAGCATCACACGTCCGATCCCACACCATGCGGCAGGATTCTCGGGCTGATCGCGCAGCACATTTCGATATGCATCGAGCGCGAGCTGGAAGTGACCCTGGCGGAATAGCGAGAGCGCGAGATTGAGTCGCGCACTCGGAAGCCCGCGATCGTCGCGTGCAGCCCTGCGAAACTCATTGGTCGCCTCGCGTGCCTGGCCTGCGTCCCACAGAATCGCGCCGAGATTGTTGTGCGCTGGCGCGTATGACGCTCCGTCCACGAAGCAGCGTCTGAAACTTTCCTCGGCGTCATTCGAGCGGCCCATCATGTACAATGCAATTCCACGCTGATTCCAGACGCGCGGGTTGTCTGTCGATACAGCCAGGCAGCGATCGTATGCTTCCAGCGCCTGATGCGGCTGGCCGAGCAGCAGATGCAGACTGGCAATCGCTTCGAGCGCAGCAGCGGGATCTTCCCCTGCATCGAGCGCAGCACGACACTCCCGGAGTGCCTCTTCGTGATATCCCTTGAGCCTGAGCGCGAGACCGAGTGTGAGGTGCGGACTTCCCGCCCTCCCCTGCGCCTGTTTGTCGGTCGGCTTATCGATGACGCTCGACGACAGCCTACCTTCGAGCGAGAGATTCGCCTGGGCGCGGGTGAGCGAAGGATTCAACGCAACTGCACGACGGTTCGCTTCGCGGGCTTCATCTACGCGACCGAGATCGCCAAGTATGAATCCGGCGAGATAGTGCGCATCCGGATTTGCCGGATTGAGATCGATCGAGCGTCTTAGAAAACGAAGTGCTTCTTCTCCAAGTCCACGATTGTAGAAAATCTCGGCGAGAAAGAAGTGCAGTACCGACGAATCAGGATCATATGCAAGCGCGCGGCGAAACTTCGCCTCGGCTTCATCGAGATGACCTGCAGTTTTCTCCGCAATTCCACTTTCGACGAGAACCCCGATGTCGTCAGGATTCTCGCGAAGTCTCTGCTCGAGCTCAGCGACACGACGCTCGAGCAGTCCTGACTCTCCGTATGCAATCTCGAGATTGCGGCGCGCCACGCGCATGCGCTCATCAAGCGCGAGCGCGCGCGAAAACGCCGCGATCGCATCATCGAACATTCCACGACGATAGTACAGCACGCCGATGTTGTTCTGCGCACCGGGGTCGGCTGGATCAACGCGACGAGCCAGAGACCTGAGAATCCCTGAGTCGTGCGATGAGAGAGGAAGTGCAGCCTTGGGTTGCATTTATTTCACGCGCACAGCAGCGAAGATCGCGTCGAACGACTCGGAGTCAGGAAGAAGGAGAAAGAATCCGCGGAAGCGCTCGCCAATTTCTTCGAAGTTGAATTCAGTTTCGACGCAGCAGGCCGCCGCCGCCGACGAAGCCTGGCGGCGATGCTCTTCCATTACGGTGTCAGTCGTGCCGACAGTGAGGCGAGGCGGTGACGGGAGCAGTGTCATGCCAAGGAACTCACTCAACGCGGTCATGTATGCGCCGCCGAGAATGTTGCCCGCTTCCTTCAGGGCCGATTCCTCGAGCAGGTCGAGGTTTGCAGTACCCGCGCGACGCTCGCGTCGAAGCATCAGATCCGCGAGCCGGCGGCCAGTCATCAAAGGCAAAGCCAGCAGAGTGTGACCCTTCAGCGAGCCGTGCATGTCCATGAGCACGCTGATCACCTGCGATCCTTCGTCGGCAATGCCGGGAATCAGCTCGGAGAGCGGCGCGACGTTGATAGTCGGCACGTCGATCATGATGCGCGCGCCTGTCATCAGGGAAAGCGCGGTTGCTGCGTGACCTGCGCCGATGTTCGCAACTTCCTTGAGAGCGTCAACACGCTCGGGAGATAGCGGAGTTGTAACCGAAGGCGACAGATGAACCTGTGAAGTCTCGATGCTCGGCATTGGTCCTTTTCTTAGGCGATTCCCTGCGCATCGAGTATCAGCGCCGGTGATCCGTTGGTGAGAATTGTTGCACCATTGAACAGCTGCGGCATTCCGCGCGCTGCGTCGAACGTCTTCACTACTACTTCCTGCTGTCCCACGAATTCATCTACGACCAGACTCATGCGTCCGTCGGGAAGATCGAGAACGACTGCATGCGCGCGCTTGTCGCTGGGTGCGTGGCCAAGTCTTTCGCGAAGACGAACTGCCGGCACTGACTGGCCGCGAATCGAGAGCACTTCGCGTCCATCCTCGAATGACACCATCGAGGGATCGACAACGAGCGTCTCGACTACGTGCGTGATCGGAAGCGCATACACTTCGTTCTCGCTGCGCGCGAGAAGAGCGTGAATGATCGCAAGAGTCATCGGGAGCTCGAGACGAATCTCCGTTCCCGCTCCGGCATCAGTCGAAAGCTCGACCGATCCGCCAAGCGAGCGAACTTTTGTCGCTACCACATCGAGTCCAACACCACGTCCTGAAATTTCCGTCACCTTCGTTGTCGTTGAAAAACCTGGACGCGCGATCAGTGAAAGAATCTCTGCATCACTCAACAGCCCGTGATCGGGCTCGACCAGGCCTGCCGCCAGGGCGCGCTCGAGAACGCGATTCATGTCGATTCCGCGCCCGTCATCGCTCACTCTTATTACTACTGAGGATCGTTCGCGCGCCGCTGACAGAGTCAGCTTCGCAACCGGAGGCTTTCCTGCAACTCGTCGTTCAGCGGGCGTTTCCACTCCGTGATCGAGAGAGTTGCGAATGAGATGCATCACGGGCTCGCCAATTTCATCGAGCACCGACTTGTCTACTTCAATGTCGGATCCGAGAATCTCGAACACGACTTTCTTTCCAAGGACGTGCGACGTGTCGCGCACCATTCGCTCAAAACGCTCGAACGCCTGGCCCACGGGCACCATGCGCGCCGTCGTAATTTCTGTTTGAAGATTGCCGATGAGTCTCGACGCGTTGAGCACCGTCTCGGACAATGCGGGATTCGACGATTTGCGCGCGATGTCCTGCAGTCTGCCGCGCGCAATCACGAGCTCACCGATGAGAGTCATCAGCGAATCGAGACGCGCCGCGTCGACGCGCACGAATCGCTGACCTTTTTCTCCTGATATCGCCGGTGCAGCAGCAGCTGTCGCCGGCTTTGCTGCAGTCATAGGGATGGACGGCGTCGGTTCAGACTGACGCATGATCGGCCATTCCATTGTCGGATTGATCAAATCCGTTTCAACGGGTGCAGTTGCCGTCATCGATTCGAGTGAGGCAACAGCAGCAGATACGTCGATCTCTTCTTGCGCATCCTGCGAGACCGCGACAATCGCAGACTCGAGCGTGTCGACGGATTCGAAAAGAGTCTCAACCACCGCTGGCGTGACAGGCAGAGCACCACGCCGCAACAGATCGAGAAGAGCTTCGAGCGCATGCGAGAGGTCGCGCACGGGTATGTAGCCCATCGC
>JBKPNY010000356.1:0-3931 GCA_046732835.1 Gemmatimonadota bacterium
GTTGCGGTGTTAGTCCGTTCGTGTCCGTGAGTGTCCGTGTTCCATGGGTTTATGTAGTTAACCGATCATTCGAGAAGCAAAAGGCTTGTCAGGAGAGTAGGGGGTAGAACTAGTGTCCCTGTATGACAAAGGGCCGCCTGATCGAGGAAGAAGTGACGCGAGAAGTGATCGCGGCATTTTATGAAGTGTACGATGAACTCGGATTTGGATTCCTTGAGTACGTACACAAGACCGCATTACTCCCACCGATAGCAATACGACAGCTAACCAATTATCTGCGTGCAACAAAGTACGAGCTCGGCCTGCTATTGCACTTTGGTCCTGAGCCGAAATTCTATCGACGGATACTTACGGCTGACATGAAGCGGACCCGGAACAAAATTCCGTTAGCGCCCGACCTTGCTCCGGATCCATGACGCAGAAGTATCGGCAAGCTCGTCCATAACTTGAGCATCATTGCGGCCGGACGATTTCGGAACGTGGAAGCTGTGATCAGCACCGTCGACCCAGCGCATCGTCCAGTCGGTAGTCACCGATGCGACTGCTTTCTCCATGAGAGCGGGAGTGCAGAAGGGATCTCGCGTTCCGTTGAAGCAGAGAACAGGGACCTTGATGTGCGGAAGATGAGCGTCGCGGAGCTTCTCGGGTGCACCGGGCGGATGCAGCGGATACGCATACAATAGAAGTCCGTCGCACTTGAATGCCTCCGCAGCCATCATCGAAGCAGCGCGGCCGCCCATCGATCGACCGCCGATCACGATCTTCTTCGGCTCGAGCTCGGATCTCACTCGATCGACAACCGCGGAATAGCACTTCTGCAAAACTGGCATCGTATCGGGCCGGCTCGATTTCCTTTCCTTATAGAGGAAGTTGAATCGAACGAGATTCACGCCGCGAGCTGTGAGTGCCTTCGCGGTTTTCTGCATCGAATTATCGAGCATGTTACCGCCTGCTCCATGCGCGCAGACAAAAACGGTGTCGGCGATCACGTCACCCTGACCGGGGTCGTAAATCGCCGACGTTGTCTGGTCGCCTACTTCAACAGTCCAGTTCATGATGGCGGAGTTGGGATAATGTCCATCTCATCCAGCAGCTTATGACCGCCGCAGCTCTCACCATTCCGCGACTCGGCGCAAGTCATCACGAGGCGATCGATAGTGCGTGTCATCCCTACATATAGTAGTCGGCGGAGCTCCTCGACCTGATCCCTGGGCTTCTTGTCGTTTCTCCCAAAGCCCGAGTCATCGGTGCCGAGTATGTAGACGCGGGAGAATTCGAGTCCTTTTGTGGAGTGAAGGGTGAGAAGGTTCACTCGCTCGTCGTCAGGCTGAGCTCCGTCCCATTTTGAGAGAGTGATCCGCTCGAGCAGACCGAGAATCTGATCCTTGAGTGCAAGGCCATCGTTCATCATGAGCAGCGGCCGGAGTCGCTGCATTGCCTCAGGATATCGTTCGTCCGCCGTCTTGTCAGTTCTAAGCCTCTCTCTCAACCCCTCGCCGCCAAGCATGTCGATCAGCGTCTCGAGATCCGGGATTCCCGTGTCAGTGCAGAGATCATATTCCGCGCGATAGAAATCGAGACATCTCGTATAGCGTCCGAGCGCATAGAACTTCGTCAGATCGCGAAGGCGCGCGGCTTCTTCGCACAATGTCTCACTCTCCGACAACGCGAGACCGATGCCGAGGTAATCGAGCATGATGTCGAGACATGTCTTTCGCGCGCGGACAAGTTTCTCTTCGCCGAGCTCGAGGAAAACTTTCGCGAGAGTGCGAGTGTCGTCGAGCGCATGATGTGATCGGCCCGGCGGAATGTTGTACGCGCGCGCGAGATCGCGAAGCTTGGCACTGCCCGTTCTGAGCTCGCGTGCAAGCACGAGCGTGTCATACGTATAGATGTCGGCGAACTCGACTTCGCCCGCCATTCTGCGAAGAATCGGGAAATCGAAGCTGTGCCCGTTGTGCGCAACTACAACATCGCTCGCGCAGAAATCCCGGAAGCGCGGCCAGACCTCGGCAAATGATGGAGCGTCGATGACATCGTGCTCCGAGATTCCGTGGATGTCGAATGCCGCTCCAGATATCGGTTCATTCGGCTTCACGAAAGAACGCATCTCGTCGACGATGCGTCCGTTTCGCACACGAACCGCGGCAATCTCCACCAGCTCGGCGCGTGTGACATTGTCGTCCGTGGTTTCGATGTCGACCGCAGTGAAATCGCGGAAATGGTTGACGAACTCGCGGCTTCTCAGCAGCTGCATCGCCTTGAAGAGGCCGAGCGCAATTCCAAGCGAGCCGCAGTCTGCGTGACCGATGCCGATGGAATTCTCGGGAGGAAATCCGCCGATCTGAATGCGACCCAGGCCGAAAGTCGCAAGCATTCCCTTGAGCGCGATTTCAACTCCGCCCATTCGAGGGATCCAGACAGTGCGACGATGAATGAACGCTTCCTCAATTCGCGCAGCGAGCGCTTCGATCTCGGGATTGGATGCGGGATCTGAGAGCTCGTCGTGATTCTCCTCGAGGACAGTCATGAACTGTCCGACCTTGTGAGACAACAGCTCATTGATGAGCGGAAGAAGCGCGGCGTGACGCTGTCCGATTGCGGTGAGATTGCGCAACGCTGCGGTTGCGCGCTTCAGCTTGCGGCCGTCTTCATCTTCCTTCGGAAGATTCCTGGTAGTTCTCTCGAGGTGTGCGAGAATCTCTCGATGACGCTCTTCTGCACGCTGACGGACTCTGTCGAAAAGCTGTCGCGGAAGAACGACCTGCAGAAATGCTTCGTGGTTGATCGGATCTGATGGATCGCCGATGACTCGCAATGCGGCGATCACATAGCGAACAACCGGATCATCGGAAAGTGCGCGGCCGCTTGCCATCCGGCACGGCACACCGGCAGTGAGGAATCGCGCTTCGACGCCATTGCCCATCTCGTTCATTCGATAGAGCAGCGCGTAATCTCCCCACTTGAGATCGTGTGCGATGCGATCGCGATTCACATCCTCGATGATCCAGGCAATTTCCTCGTCGCCCGTATTGAACTTCATTGTGACGATGGGAAACTCGAGCGGCTTGTCTGACTCAGCGTGTGAGCGATGCGCGAAAATAGGAGTGTTGAAGTTTGCAAGCTTGCGGGCGAGATCGACGATGTCGCATGGGCAGCGGCGGTTCTCAGCGAGCTCGCTCGTGGGCTTCTCGAGACCGAAGTCGTTGCAGAATTTCGTGAATACTCTCGGACTTGCGCCCGCCCATGAGTAGATCGACTGCTCGTCATCGCCGACGGCGAAGATATTCCTGTGCTCTTTTGCGAGTGCATGAACGACGGAATACTGCACCGGCGTGAGATCCTGAAACTCATCGACGAGCACCGCGTCCCATCTAGAGCTCACTTTTGTGGAGACATCATCGAGGCGAAGCAGATCTGCCGTCTTCATCACGAGCATGTCGAAGTCGACCAGATTTCGTTTCTTCAGGAATTCGACATAATCGACGTAGAGATCCGCGTCGCGCATGTCCATTCTGAAGTCGTCAATGAAGCGATGGGCAGTGAATCTTGTGAGTGTATTCCGCTGCCATTTCTGGGCAACACCCATTCGGCGCAGAACGCTCAGCTGGTAATCTTCGTCAGCGATTCCAAATCCAGGCTTGAGTCCCGCCTGTTCGGAAAATTCTCTCAACAGCTCAGCGCAGAATGCGTGAAGCGTTCCGCGCTTGATGTCATTCGCCTGAGCCCCAAGAAATTTTTCGAGGCGCGTGGAGATTTCGCCGGCTGCTTTGTTGGTGAACGTGAACGCGCAGATTCGATCGGCGGGTATGTCCCGCTTTTCTATCAGGAATCGAATGCGCTCGATGAGGCAGAATGTTTTGCCAGCGCCTGGTCCAGCGAGGACCAGAACCGGTCCCACATCGGCTTCGATTGCTGCGCGCTGGGAATC
>JBKPNY010000357.1:0-2087 GCA_046732835.1 Gemmatimonadota bacterium
GACATGAACAGTCCCGAGATTTATGCGACAGTGTTCGCGCTCGGTCCGGGTAAGAAGAATGCGAGCGTGATCTGGGCCGGGTCGGATGACGGATTGATTCACGTCACACGGAATGGCGGCGCGACATGGACCAACGTCACGCCGAAAGGCATGCCTGAGTTTGGCCGGGTGAGCCAGATCGATGCGTCGTGGTTCGATGATGGGTCGGCGTATGTGGCGGTGAAGCGTCCGCTCTTGAACGATGTGTCTCCGTACATATTCCGCACGCACGATTTTGGGAAGACGTGGACCAAGGTTGTGAATGGGATTCGTGCTGACGATTACGTGCACGTCGTTCGCGAGGACTCGACTCGGCGTGGACTCTTGTACGCGGGAACGCAGCACGGTTTGTACATCTCGTATGACGATGGCGAGAGCTGGCAGAATTTCTCGCTCAATCTGCCGGATCTTCCAGTCTCGGATCTGATGGTGGAAGACAATTCAATCGCGATCGCGACGCATGGTCGCAGCTTCTATGTGCTCGATGACATCGAGGCGATCAGGCAGTACACGCCGTCGCTCGCGACTGCGAACACTCCGTATCTGTTCGCGCCTGCTTCGGCGATTCGCGGAGGGAGTAGTGCAGCGATTAGATACTGGCTCAAGTCGGAGCCCAAGGCTTTGAAGATCGACATTCTCGATAGTCAAGGAAAAGTCGTTCGCACTTTTAACGGCGGGAAACCGGATACGACTAAGCGTGATGAGGATGCCGACGACGATTCACCGCGCAACCGTCAGCCACCGCCGGCGCCGATGAAGGTGGGCGTCAACACGCAGGTGTGGGATCTTCGCTATGCGCCAGCGACGACATTTCCGGGGATGATTCTCTGGGGTGCGACGACGAACGGGCCGGTTGCGTTGCCTGGTATCTATACTGTGCGACTTACAGTGGATGGAAAGGTTTTGTCGCACCCAGTCACTGTTCGGAAAAATCCGCTCCTGACTGATGTGACTCTCGCAGATCTTCGCGAACAGTTCGACCTCGCAATTGCGATTCGCGACAAAGTGAGCGAGGCCAACAATGCGGTGATCAAGATCCGCGATCTCAAGAAGCAGACAGATACGCTGTTGAAGCAATCGTCAGATCCCGCTCTGAAGGCAGCTGCCGATTCATTCACCAGGCATTTGAGCGAAGTGGAGGAATCGATTTATCAGGTTCGCAATCAGAGCGGGCAGGATCCTTTGAATTTCCCAATTAAGGTCAACAATCGCCTCGCGACGCTGCTGAGGACGGTGACGACTGGCGACGGGAAGCCGATCGGTGCTGCGCGTCCAATCTTCAATGATCTCTCGGCGGAGCTGAAGGTGGAAACCGACCGGCTAGCGAAGGTATTGCGCGAGGATTTGCCGAAGCTCAACGCGGAGGCGAGGCGGGTGGGATTAAAGGAGGCGGTTGACACTACTATTATGAAGTGATCATCCACGGGGGGAACGGCAGTAGCGAACCCGAGGCGAGACGGATTTGATCGAAGTAATTCGTGCCGATATCACAACGCTCGATGTTGATGCGATCGTCAACGCGGCGAATGAAAGCCTGTCGCCAGGTGGCGGCGTATGCGGTGCGATCTATCGCGCGGCAGTACGAACGACTACTTGAATCGCCCCGGAAAGGTTCGGAAGAGCCGACAGCTGAGGGGGGAAAGGAAGTTCACCTGACGATCATGCCGTACCTGGAGCCGTCATCATTTGAGATTACGATGATGGGAAAGCTTCAGGCGATGATTTCACCGAACATGTTTGCCATGCTTCAGCGACGGAGCCCTTCGCTTGGCGGTGTACAGTTTTCCAATCCTGCGGCACAGAAGATCTGGAATGAAATTTGTGAAGATCGTCGTCGCATTCAGGAACGGGCCATACTCGATGGAAGCTTCAACCGCCGCCGATCAGGAGAGTGAATAAGCAATCTCCGATTCCTTGGTACTCACGCAGTTTCCTGTCTGGCAATCGGGCGGCCGATGATGATGGTGATATTCCGCGGTGCCCCATTCTCCAATGCCTCCTCCAGCAGCGACTCGCAGCCGCGTCTTGCTGACGTTGCTTCCCCAAGG
>JBKPNY010000358.1:0-24457 GCA_046732835.1 Gemmatimonadota bacterium
ATGTTACCCCCGACAGCTTCAGCGACGGGGGTAATTTCTTTTCCGTTGATTCTGCGCTCGAGCAGGCAGAAAAAATGTTCGAGGACGGTGCTGAGATCATCGACGTGGGTGGTGAATCCACTCGTCCAGGAGCAGTGCCAGTCGAAGCAGCGCAGGAGTCCAGCCGTGTTGTTCCGGTGATTGCAGGGATAAGAAAGCGCTGGCCTGATGTCATAATCTCGATCGACACGACGAAGTCGAATGTAGCAGAGCGCTCACTCGATGCTGGTGCCGACATAATCAACGATGTCTCGGCGATGAGGCTCGATCCGGAGATGGCCACTCTTGCCGCGCGGTGTGCTGCAGGCGTTGTGCTGATGCACTCGCGCGGTGGTGTTGACGACATGGCGACATACGATCATGCGCAGTATCAGGATCTGGTCGGGGAAGTGATGTCGGAGCTCAACTCGCAGCTGCTGTTCGCAGAAGAAGCCGGGCTCGATCGCAAGAACGTCGTGATCGATCCAGGACTGGGGTTCTCCAAGAGGAGTGAGCATTCAACGCGAATTCTTCAGGAGCTGCCCCGCTTTGCATCACTCGATACCCCGATCATGATCGGTGCATCGCGAAAAAGGTTCGTGCGCGAGGCACTGCTCAACTCGGTATCCATGCCTTCGCTAGACGATCGTGACAGTGCAACGGCAGCGGTGAACGTGATGGCTCTCGAGCGTGGCGCAATGATTTTCCGCGTTCACAACGTGCGTGCAACCCGGAACGCACTCGAGACCGCGTGGTCGATTCTGCAGATGCATTGATCAGCCGGCGCTCGGGCGCGGCTGTATTCGTGCTGCTCCTGATCGTCTATCTCCTGACGCTCGCACCCGGAGTCACTTACTGGGACGCGGGCGAGTTCTTAGCGGCAATGAAGTCGCTCGGCGTTCCTCATCCTCCTGGAACCCCGCTTTTCATCCTCATCGGCAACGTGTGGGGAAGGGCGCTCAGTCCGCTCTTCGGCTTTGCTTACTCGGTCAATCTCTTTTCCGCGATCTGTACTGCGAGCGCCTGCGGAATTTTCGCGGCAATGATGTCGCGGTGGACTGGAAGAACAAAAGCGGCGATAGCGGGTGGTGTGCTCGCGGGATTGATGTCGAGTGTATGGCTCAACGCAAACGAGACCGAAGTGTATGCGCCGGCACTTCTCATGTCGGCCATGTTTCTGTTTGCTGCCGACAAGCTGAATGAAACGCATGAAGGGAAATGGCTCGTACTTCTTGCATACCTGCTTGGCTTGGGATGGGCACTTCAGCTGTCAGCGCTCGTTGCTGCCCCTGCGGCGCTTCTTCTCGCATTTCAGGCGCGACGTTCAACGCGAATCCCGATTCTGCGGATGATCGTCGTTGCTCTGCTCGGAGCGTCGGTGGTGTTTTTCATGATCGTGCGCGCGAAACACGATCCTGGAATCAATCAGGGAAATCCGTCGACGTGGCAGGCCTTTGTCGAAGTCCTCACACGAAAACAGTATCAGCCCGTATCGATGCTGCCGCGTCAGGCGCCGTGGTACATCCAGATTGGAAACTTCTTCGAGTACGCCGACTGGCAGGTCGCGCTTGGACTTCATCCTGAAGCCCCACCTTCGATCGCGCGAACATCGCTAACCATTGTCTACGTCGTGCTGGGAATCTGTGGCTTCGTGTGGCATAAGCGCACAGATGCGATGAGCTGGCGAGTACTGACATTTCTTTTCATCTGCGGCACACTCGGCGTCATCGCTTATCTCAACATGAAAGCGAGCCCGTCATATGGAGACGGTTTTCTTCCAGCGAATGCAAAGCATGAAGCGCGGGAGCGCGATTATTTCTTCGCGCTGGCGTTCGTTTGCTGGGGATTGTGGGCGGGAGCTGGTGCAGTCCGCGCATTCGCTCGAATCGGATCGAAGTGGTCAAGTGTCGGGATTGCTGTCGCACTTCTTCCTGCGTTGCTGAATTATCCTGCGACCAATCGACGAGCTGCTGGTGACACGATCGCTCCGCGTGACAGTGCTTTGAGGATCCTGAATCCTGCACCGCGCAATGCAGTAGTGTTCGCGTACGGCGATAACGACACGTATCCAGTGTGGTACACGCAGCAAGTCGAAGGAATTCGCCGGGATGTCACGACGGTGACGATTCCACTGCTTGGTGCGACATGGTACCGCGCTGAACTGCAACGCCGATATGCGCTGCTCGATGATAATCTCGTGCGAACCTGGCGGGGCTACGGAGAAACAATGAAGAACATCTGCGTTTCTGCGAAGCGACAGAACAGGCCTGTTATCGCCAGGCCTGTTCGAGATCGCCCACAGATACCGAAGGAATGCTAGTAGCGATAATGATCCGACTTGTAGGGACCTTCTCTCGGAACTCCGAGATACTCAGCCTGTGACTCTGAAAGCTGCGTGAGCTTGACTCCGAGCTTGTCGAGATGGAGACGAGCGACCTTTTCGTCGAGATGCTTCGGCAGCGTGTAGACCTTGCACTCGTACTTCGACGCATTCTGGTGCAGCTCGATCTGCGCCATCACCTGATTGGTGAAGCTCGCCGACATCACGAAGCTCGGGTGGCCAGTCGCACAACCAAGATTCAACAGGCGGCCTTCGGCGAGAATCATCACCGAGTGACCATCGGGGAATACGTACTCGTCGTACTGCGGCTTGATGTTGATGCGCTTCACACCCTTGGCCTTCTTCAAGCCGGCCATGTCGATCTCGTTGTCGAAGTGACCGATGTTCCCGACGATCGCCTTATCCTTCATGCGCGACATGTCCTTCGCCGTGATGATGTCCTTGTTGCCGGTCGCAGTGATGAAGATGTCAGCGGTCTCAACGACACTCTCGAGAGTCGTGACCTGATAACCTTCCATCGCGGCCTGCAGAGCGCAGATCGGATCGATCTCGGTGATGATCACGCGCGCGCCCTGACCCTTGAGAGCCTGCGCGCATCCCTTGCCGACATCACCGTAACCGCAGATCACAGCGACTTTTCCTGCGAGCATAACGTCTGACGCGCGAAGAATTCCGTCCGTGAGTGAGTGACGGCACCCGTACAGGTTGTCGAACTTGGACTTCGTCACTGAATCGTTCACGTTGATTGCGCAGAAGAGAAGCTGTCCCGCATCCATCATCTGATACAGGCGATGCACACCAGTCGTGGTCTCCTCGGAAACTCCGCGAAGATCCTTCGACATGGTCGACCAGCGCGTTGGATTCTTCTTGTACTCGCGGCGAAGAAGATCGAGAATCACGCCGTATTCTTCCGAATCCTTTTCTTCGTTGAATTCAGGAACCTTGCCGGCTTTTTCGAACTCGACACCCTTGTGAACGAGAAGAGTCGCATCTCCTCCATCATCGAGAAGAAGATTCGGCCCTGATCCGTCGGGCCACACGAGCGCCTGATCGGTACACCACCAGTACTCCTCGAGCGTCTCACCTTTCCACGCGTAGACAGGCGTGCCCTGTGGATTGTCGATCGTGCCATTCCTTCCGACAACCACGGCAGCTGCCGCATGATCCTGCGTCGAGAAAATGTTGCACGATACCCAGCGCACGTCCGCGCCAAGCTCAGTGAGTGTTTCGATCAGAACTGCGGTCTGCACAGTCATGTGCAGTGAGCCCATGATCTTCGCGCCGGCAAGAGGCTGCTTGCCCTTGTACTCCGCACGGAGTGCCATCAAGCCAGGCATCTCATGCTCGGCGAGACGAATCTCTTTTCTGCCGAATTCCGCGAGCGAGATGTCTTTCACTTTGTAGGCCTCACGGTCAGGTCCCACCGCGAATCTCCGGTTCTCGGTCTCGGTGCTTACTGGCATTTCTGCAACGCTTGTCACTATTCGTTTCCTCTAGTGCTGTTGGTGAACTTTCTAATACCTAAAACCGCGAT
Source organism: Gemmatimonadota bacterium (assembly GCA_046732835.1). Classification (GTDB taxonomy): domain Bacteria; phylum Gemmatimonadota; class Gemmatimonadetes; order Gemmatimonadales; family Gemmatimonadaceae; genus UBA4720. The sequence continues at coordinate 3,894 of JBKPNY010000358.1, forward strand.
TTACTGGTTCCACTCATGCAGTGAGTGCGAGCTCAACTGGTGAGGTGCGCCGCGCGACGGCGGCAAACAACGTCGGACCTTTCGCCGCTTCGTCAGGCGGAAGCGGGTGATACCTTGCGCCACTCATGCCGGCGCTCTCGAACAGAGTAGCAATGTGCTCCTCGGAAAAACCTCTCCATACATGTCCCATCTCATGCTGCAGATCGTCGCGATCGTGCGGCATCATGTCGACAATGAGAAGACGCCCACCGGGCTTGAGAGTTCGACGCGCTTCCGCCACTGCTTCTTCGGGTTCGGGAACGTAATGGAGCACGAGGAAGAGAAGCGCTGCATCGAGTGAGCCATCCTCGATGGGAAGTGACTCGAGACGACCGCTCTTCACCTCGACGTTGCTCATCGATGCAAGACGCCGGCGTGCTGCGCCAAGCATTGCAGATGAATCGTCGACCGCAATGACTCGCTCGACGAATGGGGCAATCGATTCGGTGAGCTGACCGGTGCCGCATCCCAAATCGCCAACAATCCAGGATTCGTCGAGAAGTCCAAGCAGTCCGAGCAGATCGGCGCGTGACCCGAAGAGCTCGACGCGGAGGCGATCCCATTGTCCTGCGGAGCTCGAAAAGAATTTCTGCGACTTGCTGCGGCGATGAGCGAGAACCGTTTGAACTCGCCGCGCATCGTTTGCAGCGGCGGAGGATGACATCACCTGCTCGCGGACGACATGCCAGAGCTTTCGCGATGCCTGTTCCATCTTCTCAGCCGCGCGATACCGACGACTGGTTCCTTCGGGTCGCGAGATGATCCAGTCGTAATCGGTCAAAACCTTGAGGTGCCGGCTGACGGTGGACTGGGGAAGCTGAAGGACTGTTTTGATTTCGTTGACGGTGAGCTCGTGCTTTTCGAGCAGCAGCAAAATCCGGCTCCGAATGGGGTCGGCCAGTGCTGTCATGCGCTCGAAGATATCGGTTTGCTCTATCACTATATCCGGATAATAGGATAGATGTTCTTGCTAGTCAAGCTTTGGGACCAGAACTGCGGTACCGGGTACCTGAAAAACCAGAAAGGCGGTACCGGGTACCGGAAAACCCAGAAGGGCGGTACCGGGTGCCCGTAACTGCGGGTTTCCCGGAACCTGATACCGCAGTTCTGGTTGTTCTGGCACCCGGTACCGCCCTTCTGGTTCAAAGGGAGTTTTATATTGAACCATGACCTTCGAAAAGAACCTCAAAAGGCTCGAGGAAATCGTCCAGCAGCTGGAGGGCGACCGGCTTGATCTCAATGCCAGCCTGGGACTTTTTGAGGAAGGAATCGGCCTCCTCAAGGAGGCCTCTGATGAGCTCAACGAAACCGAAGCAAAGGTGAAGGAGCTCATCGAGCGCGCTGACGGCGTGCTGGAGCTGCGAGATTTCGGAGGTTAAGCAGCTTCTTTTCGCGGACTACAGGGAGTCGATCGACGGCGCGGTTTTCGAGGTCGCCAGCCGCGAAGCACTCGAACTTCCAGAGCCGGCTCGCGCCGCGGTCATCTACGCTCTGTCTAACGGCGGCAAGCGCCTTCGCGGCATGCTCGTGCTCGCCGCATACCAGGCGGCTGGCGGCACCGACGACGCTTCGGGACTCGGCGCCGCGGTCGAGGTGATTCATTCCTACTCACTCGTCCACGACGACCTCCCATGCATGGACGACGACGATATGCGGCGAGGCCAGCCGTCCACGCATCGAGCGTTCAGCGTTCCAGTGGCGACCAGGGCAGGCGCGGCGATGATACCGCTTGCGGCGAAAGTTGCGGCCCGCGCAGCGAGGCACCTTCGGTTGCCCGCGACTGCCTCACATACGATAGTTAAGGTATTGATGCAGGGCGCAGGCGCGGGTGGAATGATTGGAGGGCAGCTGCGTGATCTGGCGGCCGAGGGGCTCGCTCTTTCCCGCGACGACCTCGACCAGATCCACGGCTCGAAAACCGGCGCGTTGATCTCTGCATCAGTGAAGATCGGCGGTATTGCTGCGAATGTGGGGAAGCCCGGACTCGATGCGCTCGGCCATTACGGCGAATCGATCGGACTAGCGTTTCAGATCATGGATGATGTGCTCGATGTCACGGCTTCAACCGATCGGCTCGGCAAAACGGCTGGACGTGATGCAGAGCTCGGGAAAAGCACTTATCCGGCACTGCTCGGCGTAGACGGTGCAGTGAAGCGTGCAGCAGCGCTGGTCGAGGATGGATGTAATGCTTTGCGAAAACAGAATCTGCTAACCGGCGAGCTCGAGAGTCTCGCCGATTTCATAGTATCACGAAGTCACTGACGTCAACCGAACGTATGAAAATTCTGGAAAGCCGAAATCTTCCTTCAGATCTCCGATCGATGTCGCGCGACGAGCTGCGCACGCTTTCGTCGGAGATGCGCGCGCGTCTCATCGAAGTCTGCTCACGCACTGGCGGGCACATTGGTGCGGGCCTCGGAGTTGTGGAGCTTTCCGTTGCGATTCATGCAGTGTTCGATACGCCCACTGATCAGGTCGTGTGGGACGTCGGACATCAGGGCTATCCGCACAAGCTGCTCACTGGACGAAACGACGAGATGGAATCGCTTCGCCAGGAGAATGGAATTTCCGGATTCCTCAAGCGAACGGAGAGTGAATACGACACCTTCGGCGCAGGTCACGCGGCAACTGCAATCTCTGCAGGCCTTGGAATGGCGGCTGCGCGCGATCTCAATGGCGAATCATTCAAGGTTGTTTCGATACTCGGTGACGGAGCGCTGACATGCGGTCTCGCCTACGAGGGATTGAACAACGCGGGCGCATCTGGTCGTGATTTCATCGTAATCCTGAATGACAACGAGATGTCGATTGCACCTAATGTTGGCGCGATGTCGAAGTATCTCACGTCGATTCAGAGGAACCCGCTTTACAATCGGGTGAGATCTGCAATCGGATCGGTGATCGAAGCATCACCCTCGAAGCTCAAGGGTGTTACGGGTCTCGTAAAGAAGTGGGAAGAGAGCATGAAAGCTTTTCTCACTCCGGGAGTTTTGTTCGAGGAGCTGGGCTTTCGGTATTTTGGACCGATCGATGGACATGACATCGATGCGCTTGTGGATACGCTGAGCGCAGTTCGCGATTTCAGCGGTCCGCGTCTGGTTCACGTCATAACGCAAAAGGGCAAAGGATTCCCTGCGGGCGAGCACACCGAGAAGTGGCATGCGCTTCCCCCGGGTCATGATCCTGCCACTGGAAAGCAGCTGAAGGTTTCATCAGCGAACGCTGCGTATACCGCGGTCTTTGGAAAAGGACTGGCCGAGCTTGCGGATGAAAACGAGAAAGTGGTTGCGATCACTGCTGCGATGCCGAGTGGAACGGGGACGGGAATTTTTGCAGCTGCGCATCCCGATCGCTTCTTCGATGTTGGAATCGCGGAAGGACATGCGGTGACATTCGCTGCGGGAATGGCGACGCGCGGATTGCATCCTTTCTGTGTGATCTACTCGACGTTCCTGCAGCGTGCGTATGACAACGTCATTCATGATGTTGCCATCCAGCATCTGCCCGTAGTGTTTGCGATGGATCGCGCTGGAGTTGTCGGTGAAGACGGACCAACACACATGGGTCTCTACGACATTGCTTACATGCTTGCTGTTCCGGAAATGACGGTCACGGCACCGAAAGACGGAACGGAGATGCTCGGTCTCATGAAAACGGCTGCGCAGCACGCAAACGGACCTTTCAGCATCAGATATCCGCGGGATGCGTCACCTGATGTTGTGCCTTCGATGTCGAAAGTCGACGCGATTCCTTACGGCTCGTGGGAGATTGTGCGAAATGGAGCAGGGTCACGCGATCCCAACGGCGGGTTTGCAATTCTCGCGACGGGAACGATGGTACTGCCATCGATAGCGGCCGCGGACAAGCTTGCTGAAGAGGGAATCAACGCGACAGTCGTGAACTGCCGGTTCATCAAGCCGCACGACGAAGAGATGCTCAAGTCGATCGTCGCGGATCACCGGCAGATTCTTGTTGTCGAAGAAGGAACAGTCGTCAACGGATTTGGGGCGCACATCGCTGCTGTAGTTTCGCAGATCGATCCAGTCGTGCGGGTAGTTGCGCATGGAGTTCCCGACAAGTTCATCGAGCAGGCGCCGCGAGCGAGACAGCTGGCGAGCATTGGACTCGATGCGGCGGGAATCGCTGCCAAGGTGAAGCAGGTTCGTCACGGTGACGCGCGAGGCGCGCGGCTTCGCGCGGGTTGATGCGCGTCGGCGTCATAGGTCATACCGGCTATGACGAGCTGCCGGCAATACTCGATGGACTGCTTCGACTCGCACCCGAGCTCGGGCTCGATCTGCAATTCGAGCCGGAGATGCATGAGGTTGCGCGTGGAGGAGAGAAAATCTCTACGCCGGATGGCATCGACGCTCTCATCACCCTTGGCGGAGACGGAACTCTTCTTCGCGGCGCGCGCTGGCTTCGCGGTGCACAGGTACCCATACTCGGAATAAATCTCGGCCGCGTTGGATTTCTCACGACATGCGGTACAGATGAGATAGGTCAGGCAGTTCGTTCGCTCGCTTCGCGAAACTCGGTTGTGGAAGCGCGCATGACACTGCATGCCAATGCAGTTGACGAGAACGGAGCAAGCCGCAAGGAATGGCGCGCGCTCAACGATTTCGTTGTGCACAAAGGCGGTTTCGCGCGAGTCGTAAGACTTGGCTTGAGCGTCGACGGCGATTCGATCGGGACGTACGCTGCCGATGGCGTGATTATCTCGACCCCGACAGGATCGACTGCGTACAGCCTGTCGGCGGGCGGACCTGTAGTTGTGCCAACGGTGCATTCGATCATCATCACTCCGATTTCTGCTCATGCACTCGGTGTGAGACCGCTGGTGGTGTCTCCCGACGCGGAAATTGTCGTTCACACGAACCAGAGCTCTGAAGCGCTGATGGTGACGGTCGATGGTCAGGTAGGCACTGATCTGGTTCCAGGGGAAACGCTCGTGGTACGCAGAGCGGAGAAACCCGTGCTAATCATTCGTCTGCCGGGCACCAGTTTCTTTGAGCGAATGCGCGTAAAGCTCGGCTGGGGTGGCCTTCCCGAGGGCGAATAGCGCCGATGCTTACTGAGCTTCGAATCAGAAACTTCGCGATCATCGAATCACTCACGCTCCCGTTGTCCGACGGGTTCAACGTGTTGTCGGGAGAGACGGGCGCCGGAAAATCGATAATCGTTGGTGCTCTTGGATTTCTTCTGGGAGAGCGGGGAAGCTCCGACCTGATCAGGACGGGAGCGGACAAAGCGACGGTTGAAGGTGTTTTCGACATCAGCCGTTCTGCTGCAGTTGCAGAGATGATCGACGAGCGCGGCATCGATGCTGACGAAGGCACAGTTGTTCTCAAGCGCGAGATATCGAGTGCAGGGCGCGGTCGGGCCTGGGCGAATGGATCTCCTGTTACTGCAACAGTACTTGGGGAAATCGGCCGTGCGCTGGTGAATCTTCACGGGCAGCATGAAGCGCAGACGCTGCTCGATGAAGAATCGCAGCGTGCAATTCTCGATGAATTTTCAGGAGCGGCGTTGCAGGCCTCCAAAGTTTCGTCAGCACACGATGATGTCGCAAAGGTTCGGCGCGAGATTTCACAGCTCTCATCAAGGCGCAGTGAAGCAGAGCGTAGAGCGGATTATCTGCGACACGTGGTTCGCGAGATCGAGGATTCAAAGCTTACTCCCGGCGAGGACACGAAACTCGAAGATGAAGCTCGCGTTCTCGAGAACGCAGATGAGCTGCGCAGTCTCGCTGAAGGAATCTCGGAGCTGCTTTCCGGCGACGAAGAGGGGATCCTCGCGCGGCTTGCATCGGTCAGCAAATCTCTCTCGTCGGTTCAACGTGTTGACTCATCGGTCGCAAGGCTTCAAGAGCTGTTCGATTCGGGTTTCTACGCGTTAGATGAGCTTGCGAGAGCAATCGACGATTACGCGCAATCCGTCGAGCTCGATCCGGACAGGCTGGAGGTTGTCCGGCGTCGTCGAGACATGATCTATTCTCTGATCAAGAAGTACGGACCGACGCTCGACGATGTAATCGACACCGGCAAGAAATCGCGCGCGGAGCTCGACCTGGTCGATTCCGCTGCGTTCGATCTCGCGCAGCTCGAGACACGAGAGAAAGAAGCGGTTGCAACTTTGGCGGAAGCGGCTCTCCGTCTCTCTTCGCTTCGGACTACAGGAGCCAAGAAACTCGCGAAAGCGATCGACCAGATTCTGCCGGATCTGGGAATGACTGGCGGACGATTTACTGTCGCTCTCGAGCCAAAGGATTCAACCGACGAAAATGGAGCGGAGAGCATCGAGTTCCGTGTCGCACTCAATGTCGGTCACGATGCGAGACCCCTCGCGCGTGTTGCGTCTGGTGGAGAGTTGTCGAGAGTAATGCTGGCGCTCAAAACAATTCTTGCGCGCGCCGATCAGGTTCCGACGCTGGTGTTCGATGAGGTCGATGCCGGAATCGGAGGGAAGGTAGGGCTGCAGGTTGGCGATACTCTTCGCAAAGTTGCAGATCATCACCAGGTGTTCGCGATTTCGCATCTGCCGCAGATTGCGGCGCGCGCACACAATCACATCGTCGTCGCCAAAGCTGCGAAAGGCGGAGTTACCACTGCTGACGTAACTGTTCTCGAGGGAACTACTCGAGTGGTCGAAATTGCACGAATGCTCGGCGGTGATCCGGACAGCAAAGTAAGTCGCGCACATGCGAGGGAGCTTCTCGAGAGCGCCGCGGGGGCGTGATGCATCCGATTCCGCGTGTGCCCTGGCAGGTAACGGGCAATCACTGGGTTACCGTTCCCTGCATTCATCCTGGTGACGCATCAATTCACATGATTGGAGCGGTGCACGCGGGGTTGCGGGGAGCCGTTGAGCTCGCGGGGCAAAGCGAATTTCTCGACGGAACAGCCCTCCCACTCTTCAGGGCAACAATAGCGCGTGGTGCCAATCGTTATGCGCTCGGCACCGGAGGCATTGCGTGGGAGCGCGACGCGGGATGGATACCGACATTCAGCTGCAGAATCAGTGAGCTGCATGTTCGGGGTGTGATCTGCGCGCCTCACGGTGCAAATGCGGATGTATCAGGGGTTGTGTTCGAGCTGACGATAGAAAATAGAGGTGATGCGGAAGCCGACATTATTATCGATGCAGAAGGCGCGTACACGTGGCGTCAGATGCGCGTGCGAACTGCGCGCGCATTCGGCGAAGCAGGACGAGTGATCATTGCGTCGAACGGCAGTGCAATTCTGCAGGGAGCGGACGCGCACGATCCTGTTGCGATGGCGATTGGAGCGTCCGATGCAGAAGCAACTGCTCGCGCGGATAGAGACAAGTGGGTAATTCGGCAAGGCACGCGCATTCCCGCGGGTGAATCGCGAAGCGTCTCGTTCTGCATCGCGGTAGGGCAGGAGAGAGATGGAGCCGAAGCGGTTCTCGAGGCAATGCGAAGGCGAGGGCCGTCGGCACTGGTGTCGAGCACTCGTTCAGCGCTGCTTGCAATGGAACCATCTACCGGCAACGCGAACGCAGATCGTCTCGTCGCGAGGCACATGTTCTTTGCGTACTTCTGCAGCCTCGCCCGCGCCATCGACGATGCGCATTTGTATGTTGTGCGCAGTCGAATTCCGTGGAACGGCGTCGGCATGACAGTGCGAGACTGGGAAGCACTCATGTGGGTGCTGCCCGCGGTTCAGCTTGCAGATGCGGCAGTTGCAAGAGAGCTGCTCCTGAGAGTGTGTGATCTTCACGGCTACGCACCCGGGGCGGGAGTGCATTATCTCGACGGATCGCTGTTCGAGCCTGGCTTCTGTCTGGAGGGAGCGGCTGCCTTTCCGATCGCGGTGGACGAGTACATCGTTCACACCAGCGACGACAAGATTGTCGAGGAGCCGCTGCTTGCGGAGTCACTTTACAATGCCCACGACGACATACAGGCGCGAAAGCACACCACTCTTCCTCTGTATTCAACCGAAACCAATCCTGATGGATCGGTGCCTGATTTCCCCTATACAGCGCACGGAAATGCGGCGGTCTCGCTCGCACTGGACATCCTCTCGCACACGCTCGACGAGAAGACAGCGGAGAAAGTTCAGGATGCCGCCGCGGTAAGAGCGGCGCTGCTGCGTCAGTTCAGCGATGTAGATGAGAGCGGGAAGGCGATTCTCACTCGCGCGGCTGATCTCCGATCCGATGAAAAATCTCCGGAGGGAGCATCAGCGGCGATGTACTGGCTGCCATACTACGATTTGATTGGACGCGACGACTCAGTGTATCGAAGATCAGTAAAGCCGCTGGAGAATGTCGAGACAGACGCTCTGTTCATGCGGTGTGCCCGACTTGTCGGACCTGACGGACAGCGTGCGCTCGAGTGGCTGCGGCGTGCACCGCTGGACGGTGGACTTGCCGCTGAGCTTGTCGATCTCGACGGCCGTGCTACTGGAAATGGTGGTGATGCTGCGCTTTCCGGCCTCATCGCGTACACCACGTGGTACGCGGTGCACGCATTGGGGGTGCGCGCTTAGTATTTTCCGGTCCCGGCTCGGGTGGCGAAACCGGTAGACGCGAGGGACTTAAAATCCCTTGGGCCAAAGCCCATGCGGGTTCGATCCCCGCCCCGAGCATCCCTCCCTCCCCAGAGCCAAGTAGCCGACATCGTAGCGTTATCGTATGTTCGTTCGGGAAAGTCGAATCGGAGGGCCTGACAATGGCCAAAAACGCGCCGCAGCAACAAAAAAAGAATGGCAACGGTGTACAGGCACAACCTGCACCTGAAAGCATCGACCAGGTCCGCGATCTGTTGTTCGGCGGGCAGATGCGCATGGTCGATGCGCGATTACAAAGTCTCGATGAAAGAATGGCCCACGAAACGAGCTCAATGCGCGCCGACTTCGAGAGACAGATCACCGAGCTCGATAACGCAATCAAGAAAGAGCTCGCACGACATGCCGAGCGTCTTGTTGCTGAGCGCACAAAGCGCGTTGATGACCTGAAAGCATTGAGCGCCGAGCTCCGCGATTCGCTGAGGAGTCTCGAGAAGCGGCACAACGGTCTCGAAGAAGCCGCAGGACTTGCAGACGCAGATCTTCGCGATCACCTCATGAAGCAGGGCGCGACTTTCAACAGCGAGCTGACGCGAACGAGCGAGAGACTGTCGACTGAGCTCGATCGAATCACAACACAGCTTCAGGCAGACAAGCTCGACGCCTCTGCTCTCGTCGCCGGACTCACCGAGCTCGCCGGCAAGATTGCACCCGCTTCAGCGCAGGGAAAAAAACCGGCTCGAGCCTGAGCAGCCCTCGAGGCTGACGACTGTGACCGTAAACTTCGATTCCGCGGAGAGCCCATCCAACGGCGCTGAGCGCGCGACGGAGTTCGACCGTCTGCGCGAGCTCCTGCTTGGCCCCGAACAAAATCGAATCGAAGAGCTTTCAGACGAGCTGCATTCGCAGGAGCTGACTGAAGAAGAGCTCGCTGAAAAACTTCCGGAAGCAATCGCGCTCAGCGCGTCACGAGATGATCAGCTCGGCCGCGCACTGAGTCCAACGATTGAAACAGCACTGCGTGAATCGATCCGTCGCGACCCTCAGGAAATGGCCGCCGCAATTTTTCCCGTGCTCGGCCCGGCGATTCGCAAATCGATTGCGGAGACGATGTCTTCGCTGGTGCGATCCATCAACAACGCAGTCGAGCAGAGTCTTTCACTGCAGGGAATGACATGGCGTGTTGAATCATGGCGCACTGGCGTTCCTTATCCCCAGATCGTCATCAAGCACGCGCTCGTTTACAGAGTCGAGCAGGCGTTCCTCGTGCACGCCGAGACTGGACTGTTGCTAGAACATGTCTCCGCTCCCGAGCTCGACCTGCCGGATGCCGATCTGATCTCGAGCATGCTCTCGGCGATTCAGGATTTTGTTCGCGATTCCTTCCGGCCGGGCGAAGGAGCGATGCTCCGCACGTTCAATGTCGGTGAGTACACAGTACAGGTCGAAGCAGGTCCGCGCGCTTTACTCGCAGTTGTGATTCGCGGTCAGGCGCCTGATGATGTTTTGCGAAAACAGCAGGACACTCTCGAAACGGTACATCTCGAATTCGCGAGCCAGCTCGCTGACTTCAATGGTGATGCAACTCCCTTTGTTCCGTCGCGACCGCTTCTCGAGGACTGTCTCGAGACAGTCCTCACCACATCGAAGCCGAAAGGCAAACGCGCGTGGCTCAAGTGGGTCATCCCGCTGGCGATCGTAGTGCTCATCCTCGGCGGTTTGTGGATCAAGGCGTCGTTGCGCTGGAGTCGAGGTCTTGCCGCGCTGCGCGCTGAGCCGGGCATTGTTGTCGTGGATGCATCGCGAGGTTGGGGAGGCTGGCATATTTCCGGACTTCGTGATCCTGTTGCGCGTGAGCCACGAGATGTTCTTGCCGCCGCGGGAATCACCCCCGGTGCGCTGGACGAAAAGTGGGAGCCGTATCTGTCGCTCAATCCTGCTCTCGTTGCGTCACGCGCACTGCGCGGAGTGGATTCACTGAGAAAAGCGATTCAATCCGACAGAATTCTTTTTGCGCCTGGCACGTCCCAGCTTGATGAAACTGCGATTGCAAAGCTTACTTCACTTGCAGTTCGATATCGCGAGCTGGAACAGGAAGCGGTGCAGGCTAACGGCACAGTGAGACTCGAGCTCATCGGGAGGACGGATCCAAGCGGCACCGACGCAACGAACGCAACGCTCGCGCAAAAGCGCGTCGATGCGGTTGCGGGCTGGCTCGAGTCTTCGGGAATATCTCCCACGAGGCTGGGTCACAACGCGCTTGCAACTGCTCAACCCATCGTCTTGCCAGATTCATCCGAGAGTGCCAGAGTCAACAGAAGCGTTTCATTCTCTGCAATATTCTCCGCGAACTCCCGCGGGAGACAGTGATGATCCAGAAAAAGATCTGCATGGTCGGCGTCTACGGAACGGGTAAAACATGCCTCGTGCAGCAGTACGTGCAGGGCATTTTTTCCGTGAAGTATCTGAGCACAGTCGGCGTGAAGATCGATCGAAAACAGGTAAAGGTCGGCGACCAGGATGTCACTCTCATGCTGTGGGATCTCGAGGGACGTGATGGGACGCGCGATGTGAGCCAGAGTTATGTGCGCGGCGCCCATGGAATCATCTACGTCGTGGATGGAACCCGGCCCGAGACGGCGACTCAGCTTCAGGACATCACGCGAATCGTGACAGATGTCGCTGGTGACATTCCATCTATTGTCGCGCTCAATAAGTCCGATCTGAAAGACGAGTGGAAATTGTCTGCGAGCGATGAACAGGCTGCAGGATCAGCGGAAATGCATCGCCTGAAAACAAGTGCGAAGACTGGCGAAGGTGTCGAAGACGCATTCCAGTGGCTCGCAGAAAAGACAATGGCCGCAGGAGGCAAATCGACATGACGGTCATCATCGACAGCTTCGGAATCACTGACAAAGGGAAAGTCCGCTCGAACAATCAGGACAATTTCCTCATCGTCGACATTTCGAAGTCCGTGGCAGTTCGTCACTCGAGCCTGTCCACAAATGCGCTTGGCAATCGATTCGGCATGGCCGGCGGGCATCTCTTCGTGGTTGCAGATGGAGTTGGTGGCGGACCCGATGGTGATAAGGCCAGCGAAGGCGCAATCACCGCGCTATTGGGCTACGTAAGTGAAACGGTTGGATGCTTCAACAGCTACTCGCCTTCGAAAGAGCACGAGCTTTTCGAGAAGCTTGAAGCGACTGTGCGCAGCGTTCATGAAAAACTTCTGCAGGAGGGCAATCCGTCACGAGGCCAGACGCCGGCAACTACACTGACAATGGTTCTCCTCATCTGGCCGCGCGCATATCTCATACATGTCGGTGACAGTAGGGCATACGTGCGACGGCGAGGCGGAGTTCAGCAGCTCACTCGCGACCAGACGATCGGTGAATACATGATCTCGATCGGCGCGTGGACTGAAGAGCAGGCCGCGAGGGCAAAACCCGCTGCGACTTTATCGAGTGCAATTGGTGGATCGGAGCTCACGCCAGTCGTTGGACTCATCGATCTCGAGCCTGGCGATGGACTGCTTCTTTGCACGGACGGACTTACCAAGCATGTGGGCAACGATCGCATCGCCGACGTGTTCGGAACACCGGGAGATGCAGAAACGGTGGGCAGACAGCTGCTCAGTGACGCCCTCACTGCAGGCGGCACTGACAACATTGCAGTGATTGTGGTTAACTCAGAAGCCTGATCAGGCTACAGCGCGGGAATTCTCTTCCGTGCTCTCGAGAACTGAAAACAGTGCCTTCACAATCGCCGGATCGAAATGGGATCCAGCGCCTCGCTTGATAAGGGCGAGAACCGAAGATCGCGGCCATTCCGGGCGATACGGACGCGGATGAGACAGCGCATCGAGAACATCAGCTGCTGAAACAATGCGCGCCTCGATTGGAATCGCCTCGCCTTTCAGTCGCTGCGGGTATCCCGTTCCATCCCATTTCTCGTGATGACTCAGCGCAATGCGCTCTGCGAGCATCACTACCTCGGAGCTTCCGCCTGAAAGAATTCTCGCGCCGATCGCAGTGTGGGAAGCCATCACGGCAAATTCTTCGGGGCTCAGCTTATTAGGCTTGAGCAGGATCGAATCCGGAATTCCGATTTTCCCGATGTCGTGCAGGCGAGCAGCGAACTTGATCATCTCCGCATACTCGCAGCTGAAGCCGAGTGCACGCGCAATCTGGCCCGAGATTTCGCCGACACGCTCGGTGTGGCGGCTTGTCTCACCGTCGCGGAACTCCGCCGCGCTCGCCAGACGCTCCAGAACTTCACCCTGAGACAGCTCCAGCTCGCGAGTGCGCTCGCGTACCCGTGTCTCCAGCTCCGCATTGTGATTCTTGACGGAGAGATAGAGTGAGCGCGTCTCAAGGAGATTGTGAATCCTGAGGAGCACTTCTCCCTGATCAAAGGGCTTTGCAAGAAAATCTTTGGCCCCAAGTGAGAGAGCATTCTTCTTCGATTCAGCGCTTGCATCGCCGGTGAGAATCAGAACCGGCAGAAAAGTCTCGCTCAAGTGTGGCGCTAGATCTTTCAGTATTTGAAAGCCATCACGCCGCGGCATGTGCAAGTCGAGCAGAACCAGATCGGGCGAGTATTCTGCAAAAACTTCCATGAAACGCTCGGGGTCCGTGAGCGACTTGAAACTTGTAAATCCGGCGCGCTCGAGAATTCGGGTGAGCACGTCGATGTTGAGCTCCTGATCGTCGATGACGAGAATGCGCGCCGCGCTGCGTTCGCCGTAAGGAAGTGTCATGCGGATTGCGCCACGTCTTCGTCTGGCGCGAGGCCCTCGCGCAGTTTCGACAAAAGCAGCTCTGGTGTGAATGGTTTCTCTATGAAAAGCGCGCGGGAATCCACGAGAGTGTTGCGCAGCTCTTCGTCGTCCGTGTAGCCGGACATGAAAACGATTGGAATTTCGGAATTTCTCGACCTGATGCGCTGCGCCAGCTCGCGGCCACCCATACCCGGCATCACCACGTCGGTGACGACGATGTCGAACGCGGCGTCATGGCGCTCGAACTCGTGCAACGCTCTCTGTCCGTCTTTACAGTCGACTACGGAATATCCCGCGCGCCTCAGGAGTCTTGCAGATACTTCGCGGACAGGATCTTCATCCTCGACAAGGAGAACGCGCTCTGTGCCGCGCAGATCCTCGATACGAACTGAATCGCGCTGAATTGGACGAACAGCGTCATCGGCGCGCGGCAGATAGATCTTGAACGTCGTACCCTGACCGGGCTCGCTGTAGACCCACACGTAACCGCCCGACTGCTTTACGATGCCGTACACCATGGCGAGACCAAGCCCCGTTCCTTTGCCGCTCTCCTTCGTGGTGAAGAACGGCTCGAAGATTCTCGCCTGAGTTTCGCGATCCATTCCGATGCCGGAGTCGCGCACAGCGACCATCACATAGTCTCCGGGCTCGGTTGCACCGACACCATGCTGCTTCATGTATGTGGAGTCGAGCGTCGCATTCGACGTCTCGATGCGAAGACGTCCACCATCCGGCATCGCGTCGCGCGCATTCAGTGCGAGGTTCACCAGCACCTGTTCGATTTGTCCCGGATCGGCGTTCACCATTCCAAGAGTGAGATCGAGGTGCGTGGCAAGCTGAACAGACGGACCCAACACGCGGTTCAGCATCTGCTCGAGGTCGCGCACAGTGTCGTTCAAGTCGATCACGCGCGGCTGCATGATCTGCCGCCGGCTGAATGCGAGAAGCTGGCGCGTGAGATTCGCAGCGTGATCCACAGCTTTCGCGATACCTGCTGCTTCCCGTCGCGACGCATGTCCTTCGGGCAGGTCTTCCAGCAGGAAATTGTTGTACGTGCGAATTGCCGTGAGGATGTTGTTGAAGTCGTGCGCAATTCCGCCTGCGAGTCCGCCGATGGCCTCCATCTTCTGCGCATGGCGAAGCTGTTCTTCGCTGCTCCGGAGCAGATCCGATGACTGCCGGGTGTGACGGACAAAGGAATCCTGCAGGAAGATTCCTGTCAGCATCACCATCGTTCCGAACAGTGCCGCGACAAGAGCGAAGTCAAAGCGCCCTTCGATTGTCGGAATTCCAAGAAAGGTCTGGTACTCGCCGATCCCAAGCGCGTGCGATGCGATCATTGCAATGAACGCGAGAGCTGCATACGCACTTACGAAGCGGCCGAGTCCTTTGGGGAGTGTCGTGAATGCGGCGTTGGCTACGACGAGGTAGATCGTCGCGCCCATCCACCATCCACCGCCGACAACGGCGTGGAATGCAGTCAGCAGCGTGATGTCGATCGCGAACATCAGCGCCTTCGCCGATTCCGGCGATGCGATCTTCGCAAGCGGCTTCATGGTCACGTCATAAAGCATGGCCGCGAGCAACCACCCGCCGAGGAGGATGAAAGCGCCGTCGGGGACCGGGTATGCGACCAGTCGCACGACCGCCATTACTCCCACAAAGCTCAGGAGAACGGCAAGCCGCTTCGAATTGATCGATCTGGCCTGGTCGAGTGACCGGGAGGCATGGCTATCCATAGCCATGAAAGACTGTTTACCCTGGGTGGGCGCAACTGGGAAAGCCTGAAATGCTGAAAACTGGAATACTGAATGCTGAATTCTGACTAACTACGTCGTTTTGGTCAGCATTCAGCATTCAGTATTCCAGTTTTCAGCATTCAGTATTCTGCTCTAAAACGGTACTTCGATTGCCTCGATGGCCGTTGTGGACTCAGGGGCTTTCGCCGGCCAGATCACCCCATCGCACGAGCGATCACGGCACTTGAAGTCAGGTGCCCGCGGATTTCGCTTGGTGAGACGATTGTCCCACATTCTGCCACCGCACTTGGGGCAGGTTTCCTCGTCGAGCGCGCGAGCTGGCTCGACTTTCGGCTCGGATCTCCCGTCCTTGCGCGCGTACACGAGCGCCGGGTCTTCGACAGGCTTCGCGTATCGTCCGTCACCGTCGAGCTCCACCCAGTTCTGCCCGTACGAATAAAGCTCGTGCGCAATTCCAAAACGAACTGCTGCACGCTTGAAAGCATCCGTTGCTGCCTGCTTGTAATCACGGCCAGTCCCGACGTCTTCTCTTACAACGCCAAGAACCTGCAGTCGCGCCTTGAATGAGCAGGTGGATTCGCCTGCGGGCTCGCCTGCGATTTGTGGAAGGGGAGTCAGTGTAAGATCCCATTCGCCCGGCACTACCGCGTCGAGTCGCTCGCGAACTGTGTTGGCTTCGACGTAAGCGACGAAGCGCGCGACGAATCTTCCATCGCGATTGACCGGTTTTCCGTCCTGACGCCAGGAGATTGTCTCACTCGCAAGAGGGGCTGCGAGTCTTGCCCACACATCAGCGGGCGCCTTGTAGATATCGTTTGCTGCAATCATCTCTCATATATCCCGTTGTAATTCCCTATCGACTATGTCTGACGTACTTCTTCACATCGATCACGGCGGGACACTGAGCACCATGCTCGCAATACCAGCCGTGACGTTTGTCGAAGAAAACGAGGTGAGCGTTTTTTGCTTTTCCGATTGTTTCTCCGACGCGGAAGACACGCTCGACCGAGGTGCCCTTTCCGCACATTGAGTAGGGATCTTTTTCGGCGATCCGTACCCTGCGCTCAGCCACCCGCTTGGGCTTGCTGGCGCCCTTCTTAGCCCCCCTTTTGACCGGCACTGTAACTCCTTCTGACACAACAACTTAGAGAGCACTGTTTCGGACTCTCTTCGGGTCATAATAATATATGTTTTTGAACCGTGATGCAAGGGAAAAGCTCACAATTTTATTGAGGGGCCTGAACGTGAGTCGGTGGCCCGTGATGTGCCGCATTCTCTTAGCCACTCAACGGAGCAGTAAATGGAAAAAGGAATCGATTTCCTCAAAAGCCAGGTCAACAATGCGGTCATGCAGCATAAGACTTTTCTCGAGGCTTTAGAGGATCACGAGCAGCAGGCTGAAGACGTTCGCTTTCGCGATCTCTGCAGCCGCCACATTCCGCGCGTGCGCGAGCATCAGCGCATGCTCGAGGAATACCAGAGCGTCCTTGGAGCAGAAGCAGGACAGGGCAAAAAAATCATCGGCGCAGTACTCGGCAAAGCGCGCGATCTTGCAGATGCGGCGCGTGAGAGTGATTTCCTTCGACTTGTTGGTGACATCGTCATGTCACGCCAGGCCGAAGACACGTTCAAGACTTTCCGCGATGGCGGCCGCGCACTCGGCAACACTCAGCTTGCACAGATCGGCGAGATGGGTGAGCGGCATCATGATGAGTACAATCGCGAGGCCAATCGGCTGGTGCAGGTGATGTTCATCGAGAACGTCCGAGGTCTCGAACCCGGTACAGCAACGGATCAGCCGCAGCCCGTCGCATAACTGCTTAACAGCTGGCAGGAAGACGAGGAAGATTGGGAAGACGTGGAAGAACTACGCGTTTTTGTGTTTTTCTAAGAACAGAAATGCGTAGTTCCTCCACGTCTTCCCAATCTTCCTCGTCTTCCCGCCAGCTGTTACGTGGTAAATTTCCGCCATGACTGACGTTGTTACCCTCGCTGCAGAACTGCTCGCGATTCCCTCGCTTTCTGGAAGTGAGAAAGCGGTCATAGACTTTGTCTCGAAATGGCTTGTCACGAGAGGCTGGAACGTCACTGTCCAGGAAGTATCAAAGGGGCGTGGCAATGTGTGGGCATCGAAGTCAGGCGGCGGAGTAGCATTCTCTACTCATCTCGACACAGTTCCACCGCACATCGCACCGAAGCTCTCCAAGGACAAGCTTTACGGCCGCGGTGCATGCGACGCGAAGGGAATCGCTGCAGCAATGATGGTCGCTGCAGAACGACTGGTTCAGTCGGGGGAAAACCGCATCGATCTGCTTCTTGTAGTTGGAGAAGAACAAGGATCAGACGGTGCGCGCGCAGCGAACAATCTTTCGCCGAAAAGCAAATTTCTCGTCAACGGTGAGCCGACCGAAAGCAAACTTGCCAGCGGTGCAAAAGGCTCGCTTCGCGCGATAATAAGAACGAAAGGCCGTGAAGCACATTCCGCATACCCGCACCTGGGCGAGTCGGCGATCGAGCCGCTGCTCAAGCTGCTTCCGACTGTGCACGATCTGCCGCTGCCGACTGATCCTGTTCTCGGAAACACCACGGTTAACATTGGAACGATTCGCGGCGGAACAGGAGCTAACATCGTTCCCGCTCACGCAGAAGCTGAGATGATGATCAGGCTGGTAGGCGATGTGAAGCCAATGAAGAAGATGATTCAGGACTGGGTAAAGGGCCGAGCTGAAGTTGAGTTCGGCTCACACATTCCCGCACAGAAATTCCACGTCGTCGATGGATTCGAAGTCGCACCGATGGCGTATACGTCCGACATTCCTTTGCTGTCGCGGTGGGGAACCCCGCTGCTTTTCGGCCCGGGATCCATTCACGTTGCGCATACGCCTGATGAGTTCATCGACGTGAATGAGCTCAGAGCGTCAGTCGACGCTTATGAGCGCATTGCGAGACAGCTCCTCTCATCATGACGTTCGCTCCTCCATCCGGAAGGAAATGGCCTGTCGCAATTCTTGGCGCGACGGGTGCAGTCGGTCAGACATTCATCCGGCTTCTGATGAACCATCCATGGTTCGAAGTCGCCGAAGTCGCCGCGTCAGAACGAAGCGAAGGAAAGCCTTACGCTGAAGCAGCGCGATGGCTTGAAGGTAAAATGCCCGACGCCGTGGCAGGAATGATCGTTCAGCCGACAGACCCTTCACGCATCTCATCACCGATCACTTTTTCTGCACTCGACTCCTCTGTTGCTGGTGATGTCGAGCGCGCATTTGCCTCAGCAGGAAGATTCGTGTTGAGCAATGCAAAGAACTTTCGAATGGAGAATGACGTTCCGCTCGTGATTCCCGAAGTGAACGCCGATCACCTTCAGCTTATCGAGAGACAGCGGAAAGAGCGCGGATGGAAAGGCGCAATCGTCACTAACGCGAATTGCGCAGCCACAGTCGCGGCGGTTGCCCTTGCTCCACTCGAAGAAAAGTTCGGGATCGACCGTCTGTTCATGACAACAATGCAGGCAGTGTCCGGCGCCGGATATCCGGGAGTGCCCTCGCTCGACATTCTCGGCAATGTGATTCCTTACATCGCAGATGAAGAGCCAAAACTCGAGCGCGAAATGACAAAGCTGCTCGGCAAATACTGCGACGGCGCTGTGCAGAAAGCGCCGATGAAAGTGAGCTCACACACGAATCGTGTTGCTGTCGAGCATGGACACACTGTCTGCATCACCGCTTCATTCCGGAATAGTGCAACGGTGGAACAGGCGGTCGATGCGCTTCGCTCGTGGAAAGGCAATGAAGCGACATGGAATCTGCCCAGTCGTCCTGAACGGCCGCTCGTCGTAGCAGATGAGCCGAATCGTCCTCAGCCTCGACGCGACGTGAATGCAGGTGCAGGGATGACTGTCACGGTAGGTCGTGTGCGTCCGGATCCCATCCTCGACATACGCATGGTAGCGCTCGGACACAATACGATTCGCGGAGCTGCTGGTGGGTCGGTGCTGAACGCCGAGCTGCTGGCGGCGACGGGCAGACTTCCGGCAGCGTGATTGTCGTAAAGTTCGGCGGCACCTCCGTTGGCGATGCCGCTGCGATCGGCCGCACAGCCGAGATCGTGAAGAGCAGGCTGTCACGCGATCCTATCGTTGTCGTGTCAGCGTTAGGCGGCGCAACGAACGCACTTCTCGCTGTTGGAGAGCAATCGGGTAAAGGTCATTTGATTGGCGCGCTTCGCGGCGTCGAAACTTTGCGCGACAGGCATCTGAAGGAATGCGAATCGCTCCTGGGGACTTCAGATGATGCGATGGAAATTGCCGGTGAGCTCAGCGCGATGTTCGACGAGCTCGCGCATCTCGCTGAGGCACTCTCGACACTTGGACACGTCACGCCGCGATCCTTCGACGCAATTGCTGCACAGGGCGAGCAGCTCTCAGCAAATCTTGTTGCTGCGTACTTCCGCAAAGTGGGAATCGATGCAGAGTATGTCGATCCACGCACAGTGATGATCACTGATGACCGGTTCATGGAAGCCGAGCCGCGGACTGAAGAGATTGCCGAGCGTTCGCGCGAGATTCTTCAGCCAATGGTGCAGGAGAAGCGAGTGCCTGTGATGGGCGGATTTGTCGGCTCGACGACAAATGGAATCACAACCACGCTCGGCCGCGGAGGGTCGGATTACAGCGCATCACTAGTCGGTGCTGCGCTTGGTGCGGAAGCGATCGAGATCTGGACCGACGTGGATGGAATGCTCACTGCGGACCCTCGAGTCGTGAAAGGATCACTGCTCATCGAGCAGATCAGATTCGACGAAGCGTCGGAGCTCGCATCGTTCGGCGCAAAAGTCCTGCATCCAAATACGATCGCTCCGGCGGTTCGTCTTGGAATTCCTGTTTTCATCTACAATTCGCGAAGACCCGAGGGGAAGGGAACACGGATCACCTTCGAGGCGCGACACCGCCCGGTCAGCGCGATAGCCGGCAAGTCCGATGTGACAATCATCTAGGTCACCGCTGCCCGCATGCTTCTGGCTCATGGATTTCTGAGACGCGTGTTCGAGATCTTCGAACGCCACAAGACATCGGTCGACGTCGTGGCGACTTCGGAGATATCCGTCAGCGTGACAGTCGACGACGCGACACGCCTCGATTCACTGCTTGTGGATCTGCGCGATCTTGGTGACGTGTCGATGGAGCGGAATCGTGGAATCATCGCCATTGTTGGTGCGGGCATCTGCGATGCGGGCGGTGCAATGGGCCGCGCGCTCATGGCTGTGGGCGATGGTCTGATTCTCTTGATGTCGTAGAGCGCAACTGGCATCAATCACACGGTCATCGTCGATGCGGACGCAGTGAATCCGGCGATGCGCAGGCTGCATTCGGAATTCTTCGGAGGCGACGCGCAATGAACCAGCCCGCGATTGCGGTGATCGGTGATGGCAAAATGGGACGCACAATCGCGCAGA
>JBKPNY010000359.1:0-21127 GCA_046732835.1 Gemmatimonadota bacterium
CTGGTTTGCGACGAAGGCTGTGTGGGAATCTCTCCTCAGAATGAAGGGAAAGGGCGCGATGGGAATTCGCGATCACCTCCTATTGGACACGACTCAGTTCGATGGACACAAGGGAGCGCCGCTCAGCTTTAGAGTCGCCGATCATCAGCTGAGACAACCGCTATATGCTCTCACAACAGAAAAGCCGCCGCAGGATGTGCCGGACTTAGCCCGCACGTCGGGGTCGACACGCGATCTGCTCGACTCGATTCTCGGCGAAGCGAAGAAATGCAGGAACGTTCGATGAGAACATTGTTTCTGTCGGTTCTTTTCGCGACTTCAGCGAGTCTCGAAGCTCAAACCGCTGCTCGACTGTATGTGAGTAATGAAGCATCCCGGTCAATCAGCGTGATAGACACTAGGACCAGCAAGGTCATTCAGACAATTCCCCTCGGCCAGCGCGCTCGCGGAATTTCGGTGAGTCCTGATGGGCGCAAAGTGTACGTTGCCCTGAGTGACGAAGTGCCGATGCGTGAAAGTGCCGGCGACCGCATCGCTGTGATCGATGCTCAATCCGGAAAGATTCTTTCCCGGTATCGCTCGGGAAGCGACCCGGAGCAGTTTGGCGTCACGCCGGACGGCCGGCGGATCTACGCATCAAACGAAGACGCGGGCACTGCATCTGCAATCGACGTTGCGACAGGTCGTGTAATTGCATCGATGATTGTCGGCATCGAGCCGGAAGGAGTTGCAATAAGTCCTAACGGTCGATGGGCGTATGTCACAGCCGAAACAAGCAACACGGTTTCGGTAATCGACACCGGGACCAACAAGGTTGTCGCAACTTTTCTCGTCGACATTCGCCCCCGCGCCGCGACATTCTCGCCCGACGGAAAGCTGGCCTACATATCGGCGGAAGTTGGAGGCTCGATTACCGTGGTGGATACCGGCAAGCATCAACCGATCGGGACAATCTCACTCGAGCGTGGAGAAGGGAAGCCCGTCGGTGTTGTCGTATCCAGGGATGGCAATTGGCTCTATGCCGCTAATGGAAGAACGAGCACCGTCTCTGTAGTCGATCTGACGAAGCGCACGGTTGCGGCGACAATTCCCGTCGGCCGTCGTCCCTGGGGAATTGCACTGAGCCGCGATGGAAAAACCCTGTACACTGCGAACGGACTGTCGAACAGCGTGTCCGTCATCGACGTAGGTCAGCGGAAAGTGATTGCAACGGTTCCAGTGGGTCAGCGACCCTGGGGCGTTGCACTCGCGCGGTAATTACGGGATGCGCTTCGGAGCGTCGTCTGATGTGAAGAGCAGATTCGATTTGTGGCCGTCGTACGACGTCTGCACGATGTTCACCTGATCGTCGAATTTCTCGAAGAGAATTCTGCTGATCACGGTGGCACCACCCGGCTTTCCTGCGAACTGACCTCGAAGGCAGACCCACATCAGATCACCCACCCGTTTGTCCCCGCACGACTGGAAGGCGACCGGTCCGCTCGCGCCGCGTAATGTGAACGATGCGGCTGCATATCCAGCGACAGGCAGCGTCGATCGATTTGCTTTTGCCCACGCTTCCGCTGCGCTCGTGTAGTCGTCCACAAAAACCCGGAGAGACACGTCGACAGTCTTCGCGCGAGTATCAAAATTCACCTGGGCGAAGCTGGTGTGAAGTGGATGAGCAGTGAGAGTGAGTACAAGCTTCAGAAGCGCGGTCACCATGGATTACGCTCGACGGCCCATCTCGTTGCAACGACCAGCACAATCGACGATATCGCGAGCACCCGGAGTCTCAGTACCGACAGGCTTTGCGGTTTTCGCAATGCGGAGATCAAAGCGTCGAGCGTGACGAGCACAAGCGCTGCAATGCAGAGAACTATAATCTGGCCGAGCTCGATTCCAACGTTGAATCCGAATAGCGGTAATGCGATGTGATCCTGGAACAGGTCCCTCAGGTAGTTTGCGAACCCTGCCCCGTGAACAAGACCGAACACTCCTGCGAACACAGGCCGATAGTTGCCTCGCATTGGTGCGTGCTGTCGATCAGCAACGACGATGTTCTCGACGCAGGTTGCAACGATCGTCACTGGAATCAGGAATTCGATAACCGGAGTGGGGAATCGAATTGCTCCGGTGACCGCGAGGGCAAGCGTTACTGAATGTCCCACCGTGAATGCAGTCACGACCCAGAGCGCGTTTCTCCAGTCGCGCGGCCGGTAGATAGCGGCGAGCGCGAGCAGGAAAAGAATGTGGTCCATCGCTTCCAGGTCAGTGATGTGGCGGAAGCCAAGCTGGATGAACGCGCCGAGGTCTGACATGCGAGCGATTATACGATCTTCATGGGCATTCGGATTTCTTTATCGGATGCCGAGCAGCTTGTGAGTCTGAAGGCTGAGGCGCCACCTGGGATGCTGCATGCAGTACTCAACGGCGAGCCGCGTGTTCTCGTCGATCTTTGGTCCATCCATCGGCTGCAGAAAGAAATTCTCGAATTCCATCGTCTCGAATTTTTCAGGCATCGCTCCCGATTGCGGAAATACGAGCTTGATCTCATCGCCTGACGTCTGGACCAGCGGCGCGCCTGCTTTAGGGCTCACGCAGATCCAGTCGATCGAGCTGGGTGCTGTCCTGGTTCCATTGGTTTCTATCGCGACCCTGAATCCTTGATCGTGCAAAGCTTCAATGAGAGGCTCATCGAGCTGAAGCAATGGCTCACCGCCGGTGCACACAACCAGTCGTCCGCTCCTGTCGCCTCTCCACGCGCTGGATACAGCTGCAGCTAGTGACTCGGGTTTCTCGAATCTTCCACCATCGGGACCGACTCCAACAAAATCGGTATCGCAGAACTGACATACCGCACGCGGCCGGTCTTCTTCGCGCCCTGTCCACAGATTGCATCCGCTGAATCTGCAGAAAACGGCAGCGCTTCCGGCGTTTGCTCCCTCGCCCTGGAGTGTGTAGAAAATTTCCTTGACCGTGTATGTCATCGATCAGTTGGTATCGGATACCGCCGTTCTGGTCGAATAGCGTGCAGGGTCGCAGGATCCAGCGTCAGAGAAGCCCTTCAATCGAAGCTGACAAGCATCGCATTCACCACAAGCCTCGCCCGCCGGCGAGGGATCGTAACAACTCGTAGTCATCGAATAGTCGACGCCAAGACTCAGACCGAGATCGATTATCTCCTTCTTGGACATGTCGATGAGCGGCGTGCGGATAGTGACTGATGATTCACCTTCGACT
Organism: Gemmatimonadota bacterium; assembly: GCA_046732835.1. Lineage (GTDB taxonomy): Bacteria > Gemmatimonadota > Gemmatimonadetes > Gemmatimonadales > Gemmatimonadaceae > UBA4720. The sequence continues at coordinate 3,223 of JBKPNY010000359.1, forward strand.
CCGGCGCGCGTAGCAAGGCGCGCCATCTCCTGGAATGCCGCGATGAACTCAGGCCGGCAGTCGGGATAACCACTGTAATCGAGTGCGTTGACACCGATGAAGATGTCAGAAGCGCCGAGGACTTCAGCCCACGCCAACGCAAACGACAGGAAGATCGTATTACGTGCAGGCACGTACGTCACGGGAATTTCTTCGTCCACAACGCGGTTCTTCGGAACATCCAGGTCCGCCGTGAGCGCAGATCCGCCAAAAATACGAAGATCGATGTCAGTGACGACGTGCTGGACTACTCCAAAGTGGCTCGCGATCTTTCGCGCCGCGGCAACTTCGGCTTCATGGCGTTGCCCGTAGCGAAAGCTGAGCGCGTGAATTGCGTAGCCCTCACTCGCAGCAAGGGCGAGAAGGGTTGTGGAATCGAGGCCGCCGCTCAGGAGCAGTACGGCTTTTTTGCGGTCCATACCTTTAAGATAAGCATCGAGAGGAAATCGAATTGAAAGCCCCCCACATGTTGACCGTTGCGTCGATTACAGCCGCATTGATGGCAGCTGCCTGCTCGCATCAGACTGGAGTAAGCACCGCTGAATCACCTGGTCGTACCGGCGCCACCATCACGCCCGCTGATCTGAGGTCGAGGCTCTACCTCTACGCCGATGACTCGATGCAGGGTCGCGAGACCGGCACCATCGGCAACTACAAGGCGACAACCTATATCGCTGCAGAAGCAGCACGAATGGGGCTCGAGCCTGCTGGTGAAAACGGCACGTACTTCCAGAACATGCTCGCTACCACGCAGCGGTTTGCCGGCAGCCCGAACCCTGAATATGCACGTAATGTCGTTGCGATCATTCGCGGCAGCGATCCGGTTTTGAGAAACGAATACGTCGCGATCGGTGCGCACAACGATCACATCGGAATGCGCTCGATGGCGGTCGATCACGACTCACTCCATGCATATAACATGGAGCTCACACGGCTTGGCGCGCCTTCATGGGATCGAAACTCGAGACCGAAGCGTGACTCGCTTCGCTCGGTGATTCACATCAATGTCGACAGCCTTCGCAAGATCCGTCCGGCACGCCGCGATTCAATCGCCAACGGTGCCGATGACGATGGATCCGGAACTGTCACTGTTCTCGAGATTGCCGAAGCAATCGCGGCAATGCCCGTGAAGCCAAAGCGATCGATCCTTTTTGTGTGGCACACCGGTGAAGAGAAGGGACTTCTTGGATCGAAGTGGTTCACGGAACATCCGACAGTCCCGCTTGCGCAGATTGTTGCGCAGCTGAACATCGACATGGTTGGGCGCGGCGGTGCGCTCGACATCACCGGCGGCGGTCCTGATTATCTCCAGCTCATCGGCTCACGCCGTGTTTCGACAGAGCTTGGCGATCTCATCGAAGCCATCAACAAGGAAAGCACGCGTCCGTTCAAGTTCGACTACCAGTTCGACGCAAACGGCCATCCGGAGCGCATCTACTGCCGGAGCGATCACTACATGTACGCGCGGTTCGGGATTCCAATTACGTTTTTCACGACTGGCCAGGAGCCTGATTACCATCAGGTGACCGACGAGCCGCAGTACATCGACTACGAGCACATGTCTCGAGTTGCGTCGTTCATTCGAGACATTGCAATACGAGTTGCTGATCTCGATCACAGGCCAAAAGTTGATAAGCCTGTCGGGGATCCAGCGGCGCCCTGCGTACAGTAACGGTCGGCGGTCGCCGGTCGACGGTCGACGGTCGACGGCGTCTGGCGTCCGGCGTCTGGCGTCCGGCGTCCGGCGTCCGGCGTTCGGCGTCTGGCGTCCGGCGTCTGGCGTCCGGCGTCCCTTAGGCTGCCGCGGTTCGAAGTTCCCCTACGAGCAGCTTGAGTTGGTGCGATCCAGACAACAATTGGGTTGACGCTGATGTCATCTGCTCACAGGCAGCGCTTTGTTCTTCTGTCGAAGCGCTGACCTGCATCGCAGCTGCTGCATGACCTTCAGCAGTCTTGGCAACGAGCCCGAGGTTCTGAACAGCGCCTTCCACGGCCTTCACATTCTCCTGCGCTGATGATGTAACACCGGCAGCGCTCGAACGCGTACGCTCGGCGGCTGCGACAATCGTTGACAGTGCACTGTTGAGCTCGCGACCGACTCTCTCGATCTCGCTCACGTGCGTTGCGCTGCCTTCCATTGCTCTCGATGTAGTCGTCACGCGCGTGGTCACTGCATCGGTAAGCCGTACGACGTCATCTGCAGCGATCTGCGTCTGCTCTGCGAGCTTTGCCACTTCCGCAGCAACGACTGCGAAGCCGCGGCCTGCCGGACCAGCACGTGCCGCTTCGATCGATGCGTTGAGCGCCAGAAGATTCGTTTGCTCGGCAATCCTGCTCACTGTCACGACGAAGCTGTTGATCTCAGCCGCTGTTGCGGTTAGACCACTCACTTCGGTTGCCGCATTCTGAACGATCGTCCTTACGTCGAGGAGAATCTGCAGCGCACGACTGACGTCAGCGCGCTTTGCTTCCGCTTCGGATTCGATCGCGCCGGCAAGCGCGTGCACTTCGCCAGCGCCCGATACCATGTTGTCAGCGCGACTGCGAATTCCTTCGAGCGCATCGTTCACTTTCTTGAGCTGCTGCACCTGAGTTTCAGCGCCGAGTGATACCTCACCTACGGCGTCGGCAACTTGTCCGGCTGAATCGGAGATCTGCTTCGAAGCAGACGCGAGGTCGCCCGCTGAGCGCGCGACATCGTCTGCGGTGTGCGCTGCTCCTGACACTACGCGGGAAAGAGATTCACTTGCATGGTTCATTGCTTCAGCAAGCGTTCTGAATTCGCCCGGCATCCCAGGTGTAGCAGTGCGGTTCTGAAGGTTTCCACGACTGAGCTGAACTGCGTGACGAACAAGCGACCGCAGCGGACGGCCTATCTCGTTCGATGTGCGTATCACGATGATGAAGGCAAGCACCAGCGCAAAGCCGATCACTGTTACCAGAAGGGCAGTTCGCTTTACCGCGTGATCGTTCAAGGCATCAGATGCGCGAATGAACGCGAGATTGTTCTGCTTGTCTACTCTCTGCAGCTCGGAGAGGAGCTGTCCTACAAGACGACGCGCCGATTTGGCCTGATTGCGTGCTTCCTGCTCGCGCCCAAGGTCGGAGAGACGGTGCGCGATCGCAAATGCATTCTCGACTTCCGCCAATCGATTGTCGACGACTACTGTGTTCGCTACTTCGCCGGCGAGATCAGAGCGCCGCGAGGTAAATGTTCGATGAAGACCGTGAGCCTCCATTCCGAGGCGACGGAACTCGGTCTCCGCCGAAGGATCCTTGTCGCTCAGATAGGTTGTCGCGGCCTGAACTTCCTGCGTGATGACGTGTGAGAAGCGAGCCGACTGCTGTGTGACTTCGTTTGCATGACGGAACGTCGCACCAACTTCATCGGACAGATTCGAGATCGATGCCCATCCAACGAATCCAGCCTGCAGCAGAAGAAGAATCAGAATGCCGAAGCCCAGGCCGAGCATTCTGCGAATGGTCTGTGTTTGCCCGAACATTTTACGGATGCCCCGCTTCTGTCACAGGTGCTGGTGCCGGCGTCATTGCGACGCGCGCACCACCTGACACCAGCGTTCCGGAAACCACTTGAGCAACGTGGAAGCCCATGCCTATGGGATCTCCACTATCATTGAAGTAGACGGGACCACTCACACCCTCGAACGGGTTCGCGGCACTGAGTGATCTGAGATAATCGCGAACGCCTTCGCGGCTCTTTCCTTTCTTGATCAGAGCTTGAGCGATGAGCTTTGTAGCATCGTATGCGAGCGCGGCGAAAGCGTCGGGCTTTGTCTGATATCTGCCGGTGAACGCGCGAACGAATCGCTGAACTTCCGGCGAGGGATCTTCGGAGTTGAATGAAGTCCCGACGTATGCTCCGGTCGATGCGGCAGTGTCTGCAACAACACCCTGCCATCCATCGCCACCGATGAACACTGTCTCGAGACCCTGTCGCTTTGCTTCACGGAGAATTCTGAGGGCAGATCCTTCACGACCGGCAACGAACACAATTCCGGGCTGTCTCAGCTTGAAAAACGAGATGAATGGCTCAGCGTTCACATCTTCGCTGATTGGATCGAAGCTGATGATCGTCCCGCGAAAAGCGCGACGGAACGCATCGGCCAACCCTCTACCATAGGAGTCGTTCTCGTACAGCACTGCAGCCTGCCTGAATGTGCTGTCGTTCCCGCCAATACGGGATGCAAAGCGTGCGAGAATAACGCCGTTGAGCGAATCGCTCGATATGATGCGGAACGTCCACTTCGACACACCGGTCAAATCGGGTGATGATGCTGTTGTCGCAATTGCGGGCAGCTCACCATCGTAAATCCGTGCGGCAGCGAGCATTGCGCCTGAGTTGACGTGGCCCACGACTGCCATCACCGATTGATTAGCAACAAACTCCTGCGCGATTGCAGTCGCGCGTGATCCATTGGCTTCGTCATCACGAGCGAGAATCTTGAGCGGCGCGCCGTTGATTCCACCGGAGCGATTGATCTCGTCGACGGCCAGGTCGATGCCGCGACGAGTCATGATGCCGTAACCCTCCTTCCAGGGTCCGGCAGCGCCGACAGTATATGAGTCTCCGCCCTTACTGCATGCTGCTGCAAAGGCGAGACAGAGTATCGATACCGCTGTTTTCAATTTGTCTCCGAGGTCGGGCGCACCCTCCACCCGTCATTTGACGAGGTTAACGCCTCGGGGTCACACGGCTGTGGCGTCGTTTCTGCGTAACCCTCCACTATGAGTCAGCTCGTGCTGGTTACAGGTGGTACAGGTGTAGTTGGCCAGGCAGCGGTCAGTGAGCTCGTCTCGAGAGGTCATCGAGTGCGGTTGCTCAATCGAAACGCGATGGACGATGTCGATCAGTGGGGCAGCTCCGTCGACCCATGGCCCGCAAGCGTGAGCGAACCGGAAAAGCTGCTCGGCGCCGCCGAGGGGGTTGATGTCATCCTTCACGTCGCCGGAATAGTCGCAGAAGACCCGCCGGAATCAACGTTCCAGTCGGTCAACGTCGATGGAACGAAGAACATGATTCGAGAAGCCGAGCGCGCGCGGGTCGGCCGCTTCATCTATGTCTCGTCACTCGGCGCAGATCGAGGCGAGTCCGATTACCACAAATCGAAGCGATCCGCTGAAGAGCTCGTCCAGAAGTTTCATGGGGGTTGGATAATCCTCCGGCCGGGAAACGTTTACGGTCCGGGCGATGATGTCGTGTCGCTTCTTCTCAAGATGGTGCGAACCCTTCCGGCGATTCCCGTTATCGATGAAGGCGACGACTGCTTTCAGCCGATCTGGGTCGAAGATCTCGCGCATGCGATTGGCGATGCAGTCGATCGTACCGATCTTCACGGAAGAGTGCTCGAGCTCGCGGGAGAGGAAGAAACCTGCGCCAACGATCTGATCGATCGATTTGCGACAATTACAAATCGTCGTCCTGTAAGACTTTCCATTCCCGGATTTCTAGCAAACGCGGCTACTGCCGTAGCTGATGCCATTGGTGCGCCGCTGCCGGTAAATCAGAGTCAGCTGACGATGCTTCGTGAGAAGAATGTCATCACTACGCCTGGCGGCAACGCACTCACAGCCGTTTTCAAGATCGAGCCAACAAAACTGGAGGTTGGATTGAAAAAGCTCGCCGACTCACAGCCCGAACAAATGCCTGATGAAGGAATCGGCACGCTCAAGCGCAAACGAATCTGGGCGGACATAAGTGGAAGTCGTCTCGGTCCCGAAGAGCTGTTCGAAGTTTTCCGTCGCGATTTCAATGAAGTCACGCCCGGAATTGTCGATGCGAAGACAGAACCGGGAACGCGCTGCGACCTGGAAAAGGGCGTAACGCTTACGATGTCACTCCCGATCCGCGGAAATATTCAGGTGCGCGTTCAGGAAGTGACGCCGGTGAAAGCGACACTCGTCACGCTCGAAGGTCACCCGCTCGCGGGCGCAGTCCGGTTTCTGTCGGAGCAGCGAGGAGACAAGATCAGGTTCGAGACGCAGGTGTACGACCGTCCCGCATCGTTGCCTGACTGGTTCGTGATGAAGACAGTGGGAGAGCCGCTCCAAACACGCACGTGGGAATCGCTTGTCGAAAAGATGGTTGAAGAGAGCGGTGGCACTGCACCTCAGGGAATTCAACACACTGAGGACGGGCTCGATGAGCATCAGGCCGATCGAATCGAAGACTGGATTCGCGATCTGGTTATGGAAAGGAAACGCTCCCGCTCTAATCCTTGAACTCGAGAACCGGCTCCTTCAGCTGACAATGTTCGCCGCAGCCGAGTCGGTAACGGTTGCGCGCGAACCACCGGTAGAATTTTTCGGCAAGCGGCCGCACGAACGGAATCGAAAAGATCCAGGTGATGAGACGGCCCTTGGGCAATGCATCGATCAGGTTTTCGATCGCCGCTGCGCCCTGAGACGTCGTTTCAGTTCGATGATCGACGAGCTGAATTGATTCGAGATATGCACGCGCGGGGATCCACGGAAACCGCGCGTGAAGTCCCGGAGTCTGCGAAGGAAGAATCTCGAGCTGGTGATTCCTGTCCCATTTCTTGAGGACCGCAACGAGCTTCTTGCACACATTGCAGTATCCATCGTAAACCACGGTGTATGGCCTGCCCGGCGAACCCCACGTCGGAGCGTTTTCAGGAATCTCGCCGCGACCTTTTACAGTGAAGTGAACGACAGGAACAGTCATGCAGTTGCCTGCGCAGTAGCGGGTGCAGTGGTGACTGTCGTCGACAGCTCCGGAGGATGCTCGAATGTAGCGTGAATCGCGCACATGTCGGCCACACGCTGCGCAGCAGATTGTCTTTGAGGCGGAAGCGACGGCCACTCGATCTTCATGTCGATTCTGCCAAGCCGGTGCGGATCTTCAACGAACGCCCATTCGACGTCGATGATGATATCATCCGATCGCAGTTTTGCATTACTTGCCCACGATGCGAGCACCGAATAGGTGCAGAACGCGAGTCCGCTGCCAAGCATGTGAAATGGAGAATAAAGCTGATCTTCCGTTGCTGCTTCGATTGTCATCGGACCCGGCAGGGGCTCGAGTCGAATGCTTTCTTCCGAAGTAAGGGAGATCTTCATACCGCCCTGTTAGCGAGAATTGTTCCTTTAGGCTGCCGGCTGCTGTTGCGTCAGACAGTGAAGCGTACCGAGCCCCCAGACGAGATCAACTGCATGAATCCCGACTATCTCGCGAGCCGGATGCTCGCGCGCGATAATGTCGAGTGCGACGCGATCGTTCGGATCGTTGAACGTCGGCACGATGACAATGTCGTTTGCCACATAAAAATTCGCGTAGCTCGCAGGCAGTCGCTGTCCGTCCATTATCACAGGTCGTGGATAGGGAAGCTTGATTGCTTCCTGTCCTGATTCTTCCAGCCGACGAAAATTGTCGACTGACGCGCGATGATTTGGATCATCGGGATTTGACTCAAATGCGAGAAGGATTTTGCCTGTCGGCGTGAACCGGGCGATGTCGTCGATATGTCCGTGCGTATCATCGCCCACACAACCTTCGCCGAGCCAGATGGTTTTCGTGATGCCGAGATACTGCGCGAATGCTTTTTCGTATTCTTCGCGATCCATATCGGGATTTCGAACCTGCGTGTCACTGAGAAGCCATTCTTCGGTGACGAGCATCGTTCCCATGCCGTCCGTCTCGATCCCGCCTCCTTCGAGCACCATCCACGAACCATTGTCGGGACGCTTCGCCATCGAACGCCTCAGCCCGGTAATCCTCTGAACCGCTTCGCCAACTTTCTCATCGCGCTCGTGATTCTCGTACTTCGCCCACCCGTTGAACCGCCAGTTCACGAGCTCGATTTCGCCGGTCCTGGTTCGAACAAAAGTCGGGGCTGAGTCTCTAAGCCACACGCGATCATTCGGCACTATATGAAGACGGTATCGCGACGAATCGACATTGTGAGCGTCGAGCGATGCGATTGCAGATGCACGAACAGCTTCATCGTGACATAAAATCTCAACGCGCTCGTGCAGATGCAGCGCACGAACTATTTCCGCATAGACCCACGGAATCGCAGCGAGCTTGCCGGGCCAGTCTGGTTCGTGATGAGGCCACGCGATCCACGTCGCGTCATGCCTTTCCCATTCTGCGGGCCAGTGTCGTACTCCGATGCTCTGCGTCGCCAAACGGCGCTCTGTTAACTCGGTTTTACCCGAGATATCGGTTGAGGATCGGGCTGTATGCGTCGATCCGGCGGTCGCGCAGGAACGGCCAGTTGCGGCGAGTGTCTTCAATCAGCTTTCGATCGAGCTCGGCGACGAGAACAGCGGGCTCAGTACCTGCTTCCGCGAGCTTGCGCCCGAATGGATCCGAGATAAAAGAGTGACCGAAAAATTCGATTCCGTCGGTCCCTTCTTCATCTTCATGGCCCACTCTGTTCGGCGATGCTACGAAAACACCGTTCGCGATCGCATGAGCGCGCTGTGCTGTCTGCCACGCGTCGAGCTGACTCTGACCGAATTCTTTTTTCTCCGCGGGATGCCAGCCGATTGCTGTTGGATAAAACAGAATCTCGGCACCAAGCAGCGACGTGATTCGCGCCGCTTCGGGATACCACTGATCCCAGCAGATCAGGACTCCGATTTTCGCGTACTTGGTGTTCCAGACGCGAAATCCGCTTACGCCTTTGTGCTCTCCGTCATGCGAAACGTTGGAGTCACCCGGTGCGAAATAATATTTCTCATAGAAAAGCGGATCATCCGGGATGTGCATCTTCCTGTAGACGCCCAGAAGTTTTCCGTCGGCATCCACTATCGCTGCGGAATTTCGATAGACGCCAGCGGCCTGTCGCTCGAAAACCGGAACGATGAGGACAATATCGAGCTCCTGCGCCAGCTTCTGCATGCGCTCTACAGCCGGCCCGGGAATCGGCTCCGCGATATCGAAGCGCTCGCATTTCTGCGCTTTGCAAAAGTACGGTGCGTTGAAAAGCTCCTGAAGGCAAACGATCTGCGCTCCACGAGCCGCCGCTTCGCGAACGCGCTCGGCCGCGCGCTCGACGTTGGCGTTGGCGTCGGAGGTCACAGCCTCCTGGATCAATCCGACAGTTACTGGTGTGGTCATCGTGATGCGAAAGCTGATACGTTTAAGCTGACACAGGAAGTGGGGCGGCCCCATCACTGGTACACGTGATTTCTTCTCGAGAGCCATGAGCGAACACGAGAAAAAGGACGACGAGTATCCTTCCGACATGATGAAGCACACGACGCACGGTAGTCCCCTGCCGGCGGGCTTCGATCGCCGCTCGATGCGTCGCAGTCAGCGTGCCCACAGCGTGTTCAAAGCTGTGAAGGCTGAGCACTCCGGCGAGCAGACCCGGATGCAGTACCTCGCCGATACACTGACTGGGCTCGCGAGCTCGACCGGCTTCTTCATTTTCCACGTCTTCGCGTTCGCAGGCTGGCTCCTGTGGAACTCGCCTCTGTTACCAACGCCGAAGTTCGACCCGTTTCCGTACGGACTGCTGACGATGATCGTCTCCCTCGAGGCGATCTTCCTTTCACTCTTCGTGCTCATGAGTCAGGGCCGCGAATCGCGAATCGGAGAGCTGCGAGAGGAGCTTACTCTTCAAGTCAACCTCCGCATCGAAGAAGAGGTTACGAAGACTATGCAGCTCGTTGCCGGTCTGTACACCCGCATGGGTCACACGCTCGGCAACGATCCCGACTTGCGTGAAATGCTGCAGCCGCTGGATCCCAAGAAACTTGAAGCCGAGGTTACCGACCAGATCAAGGAGTCGATCCCCCGGCTCAAGTTCCGGAAAAAGAGCGAGACTAAGTAGTCACGAGCTGTCTAAGCACGTACGCCAGAATTCCACCGTGCCTGTAATACGACATTTCCTCAGGCGTATCGATGCGGAGCACAACCGGGAATTCTTTCACGCTCGCATCGTCGCCGGTTGCACGAACTGTCAGCGCTGATTTGGGCTTCATGTCCTCTGACAATCCGACAATGTCGAATGTCTCGAAACCCGTGAGACCAATCGACTGACGCGTTTCGCCATTCGTGAACTCGAGTGGCAGAACTCCCATTCCCACGAGATTCGAGCGGTGAATTCGCTCGAATGATTCAGCGATCACCGCTTTCACGCCGAGCAGGAGCGTTCCTTTCGCTGCCCAGTCGCGTGATGAACCGGTTCCGTATTCCTTGCCTGCAATGATCACGAGCGGAACGCCCTGACGTTGATATTCCATCGACGCATCGTAGATGGTCTGTGGATCACCGCCTTGTGATACTGACGTCCATCCGCCTTCAGTGCCAGGTGCGAGCTCGTTGCGAAGTCTGATGTTCGCGAACGTCCCGCGCATCATGACTTCGTGATTGCCGCGACGCGCCCCGTAGGAGTTGAATTCGGTTGTCTTCACTCCATGCGCTATCAGCCATTTACCCGCGGGACTTGCTGCAGGGATCGAACCGGCGGGAGAGATGTGATCGGTCGTGATCGAATCCCCAAGCAAAGCAAGCGCTCTTGCTCCGCGGATTGGCCGCACACCCGGAGGTGTCAACGTCATTCCGTCGAAGAACGGCGGGTTCTTCACGTATGTCGAATCAGGATTCCACGCATACAGCTCGCTGTCAGGCGCAGGAAGTGACTTCCAGTTGTCATCTCCATCGAACACGTTCGCGTACTGCGTCTTGAACATGTCCGCTTTCACCGAGCGAAGGATTTCGTCTTCCACTTCCTTCGGCGCGGGCCAGATATCCCGAAGAAAGACTGGACCGTCGGTTCCAACTCCAAGCGGCTCGGTGTTGAAGTCGATGTCCATTCGTCCCGCGAGTGCGTACGCTACAACCAGGGGTGGTGACGCGAGATAGTTGAATCGCGTGAGGGGATTGATTCTTCCCTCAAAATTTCTGTTGCCTGAGAGAACTGCGGCGACAACGAGTTTGTTCGCCTCTACCGCGTCTGCGATCGGCTGCGGAAGTGGACCGGAGTTTCCTATACACGTCGTGCATCCAAATCCGACAATGTTGAAGCGCAGCTTCTCGAGTGGCTCGAGCACTTTCGCCGCGGTGTAGTAGTCGCGAACGACCTTCGATCCGGGGGCGAGCGAAGTTTTCACCCACGGTTTTGTCGACAAACCTTTCGCAACAGCATTGCGCGCGAGAAGTCCAGCCGCGAGCATGACGCTTGGATTTGATGTATTCGTGCAGCTCGTGATTGCTGCGATCACGACCGAACCATGGCGAAGCGCGAATGTCTCGCCATTCATTGTCGCATGAACTGCGCTGTTCTGTCCCGCCTGCTCTTGGTGTGAAGTTGCGACTACCGAAGGAGACAGCTGAGGCGAAGCCGCCACAGACATCGCCTGCTTTGCCGCTGCGATTCCGGCAACGGTTCCTGTTTTATTGAGATCTACCTCCAGTGCTTCGCGGAAGAGCTGCTTCGCGAGCTTTAACGGCACTCGGTCCTGTGGACGTTTCGGCCCTGCGAGACTCGCTTCGACCGTTCCGAGATCGAGATCGAGCGTGTCGGTGAAAACCGGATCCGGCGTATCGTCAGTCCGGAAAAGTCCCTGAGTTTTTGCGTACGCTTCGACAAGCTGAACCTGCGCTTCGTCGCGGCCAGTGAAGCGGAGATAGTTGATTGTCTCCGAGTCGATTGGGAAAAATCCCATCGTTGCACCGTACTCGGGCGCCATGTTCGCGATTGTCGCGCGATCAGCAAGAGACAGCGACGACAATCCCGCGCCGTAAAACTCGACGAACTTTCCGACAACTTTTTTCTGACGCAGCATCTGCGTCACGGTGAGAACGAGATCCGTCGCCGTCGCCCCCGGCGGAAGTTTGCCGTGCAGCTTGAATCCGATAACCTCAGGAATCAGCATCGATACAGGCTGTCCGAGCATTGCAGCCTCGGCCTCGATGCCACCGACGCCCCATCCAAGAACGCCGAGTCCGTTGATCATCGTGGTGTGTGAATCGGTTCCGACGAGCGAATCCGGATATGCGACCGATTCGCTGTTCACGAAAACTGCCTGGGCCAGGTACTCCAGATTGATCTGGTGGACAATTCCCGTGTCCGGTGGAACTACGCGGAATGACTGGAGTGCTTTCTGTCCCCAGCGAAGGAATGCATAGCGCTCCTGATTCCGCTCGAACTCCAGGTTGGCGTTGATGAGGAACGCAGCGTCCGATCCGTATTCGTCAACCTGTACGGAATGGTCGATGACGAGGTCAACGGGCTGAAGCGGGTTGATCCTCTTCGGATCTCCACCGAGTCTCGCGAGAGCATCGCGCATTGCGGCGAGATCGACTACAGCAGGAACTCCGGTGAAATCCTGAAGCAGAACGCGCGCGGTTCGAAATGCGATTTCTTTCTCGAGCTTCCCTTTCACGTCCCAGCTTGCGAGGGTTTCGATGTCGGATTTCTTGACGAACTTTCCGTCTTCGTTCCGCAGGAGGTTCTCGAGGAGGATTTTGAGACTGAAGGGAAGGGATGCTGCTTTGCCGTTCGAGGTCTTGTCGAGGGAGTCGAGACGATAGATGGTGAACTGTCGTCCTCCGGCCTCGAGCGTGGACCGGCTTCCGAAGGAATTCGGGTGTGTCATGGTGTCGTTCTCTGGAACAGGCCGCGCCCAGCGCTGGCCGGTTTGCTCTGAGCCACTGCCGCCCTGGGTTTTCTCTGGCGACAGGCTGATCTAAATGTAGCACATCGTCACAACGGCGCTGGCAACGGTGCACCGAAACTAGTGTCGGGACAGACAGTCGTACAACTAGCCCGGTGAGTCGAAGAGTAAGCAGTATTCAGTCACTCAGTACTCAGTACTCAGTACTGAATACTTCTTACTCTTCGACTCACCGGGCTAGTTGTCGGTTTCCTCTCTGTCCAGGCGCTAGTTCACCAATTGCCCTGATCTGCTAACTTCGAGAAATCGTGGATGGGTTCAGGAAGGGCATGCGCCCCAGCTGCCCACGATCCGCGTCACTCCTGATTCAAAGCGCCGCAACCAACACCGCAGAACAGAAGAGATGCAGCCAATAGAAGACCTTCGCCGTTCAGTCATAGAAGATCCTCAGCTTCCCGAAGTTGCGACTCCGATAATCCTGCGTCGCGACGAAAAAGCGCACGTGAAAATCCAGAAAGCCATCTGGCGCGAATTGCGAAGCGCGGAGTTTGGGGGACATGGCTCACTGACGGTGGTCGAGATCGGCCAGCTTTACGTAACCAATCAGCGCGTCATCGTCTCCGGCGTTTCGAGTGAAACCAGCGTCGAGCTCTCTGAGCTCGACGGAGTTTCAGTATCTGACGGAATGCTGATTCTTCAGCGAGTCGGGGCACTCGATCCATACATCGAGCTGAATTCTCCTGAGCTCAACGATGTGGTGCTCCTTTTGATCGAGCGCGTACGAAGAGGCGGAAGACCGCTTAAGGAGTATTTCAACGAACCTGCGCCGGTTGCGCAGAAGGCTGCGGCTCCAGCTCAAACACCAAAAGCCATCGAGCCCGCGGCTCCTCCAGCAACGCTCGATGAGCTTCTCGCAAAGCTCGATAAGCTGGTGGGACTGACCTCAGTCAAAAGCGAAATCCACACTCTGGTCAACGTCGCGCGCGTCAAGGAGATGAGAAAGCGCGAAGGGCTCAAAGCCCCGACGACTTCATACCATATGGTATTCGTCGGACCGCCCGGAACCGGAAAGACAACAGTTGCACGACTTGTCTCGCAGATATTTCACGCGCTGGGACTTCTATCGAAAGGACATCTCGTCGAAGTAGACCGCGCCGAGCTCGTCGCCGGTTACGTCGGGCAGACCGCAATCAAAACTGATGCTTGCGTGAAAGAGGCGCTCGGCGGAGTCCTGTTCGTCGACGAAGCATACAGTCTCGCTTCTGGATCCGATCAGGACTTCGGTCACGAAGCAATCGAGACTCTGCTCAAGCTGATGGAAGACAATCGCGAGGACCTTGTCGTGATTGCAGCAGGATATCGCGACAGGATGGAATCATTCGTGGAATCAAATCCAGGACTCCGCTCTCGATTTACGAGATTTATCGACTTCCCCGACTACACGCCGGACGAGCTCACGACAATTTTCACACGCCTCGCCGATGAAGACGGCTACAAACTCGATGAAGGCGTAATCGAGCTGGTGAAGAAAAAACTCGAGGAAGCGTACATCATGCGATCGCCCACCTTCGGAAACGGCCGCATGGTGCGCAATCTCTTCGAGCAGACTCTGACGAAGCAGGCAAACAGACTCGCCAGCGCGAGCCCTACACGCGAGCAGCTTTGCACGCTGGTAGTGACAGACCTCGCAACCTGACGTAATTTCGAGCCGCACCCCAACGGAGGATTTCCCGGATGGTGCCGCACCGACTATTGATCTTCATGGCTGCGCTGATGGTATCCGCCGTGACGGCGCGTGCGCAGGACATGCTCATCAAGCCGCGAACCATCGAGCCAGGTCGCATCATCGCGGCGGGCGAATACCCGGCGGCTGTTGTCGCGGTGAAGCCGCGAACCATAGAGCCAGGTCGCATCATCGCAATGGGAGAATACCCGGTGGCCGTCGCTGTGAAACCGCGGACGATCGCCCTAATGGGTATTGCGGCGCAGGGCTCGTACGCTCCCTCCGCTCCCGTCGTGAGGCCACGCACAATCCAGCTAACGGGCTGGACTGCTTCTCAACCGCGAGGAGGAAAGAAATGAAAACGCGCATCGCATCTTTCGTCGCAGCCGGTCTCCTCGTAATCACGGGCGTTCGGCCTGCAGAAGCACAAACATCTTCACCCATTGGAGATGTGACGTTCACTGTGCCGCTCAACATCACTCAGATGTCGCCCGACATCACCAAAGTCGCAGTCTGGTGCAAGATCACCGGCGTCGCGATCCACACCAGGTCAGGCAACATCAGCACACAAGTTGAACTCGTTCCTCAAGCCGGGCAGGTCGTGACCACCGCTACGGTCGTCGTTCCCTGGCAGACGACCGACATGGTCGATCCCACTGGCACACAGGCCAATTACAGCTGCTCGCTCTCGGGATTCAGCAACTCACTCCAGCGCTGGGATATTTTTCGCGAAGACCATCCTACGCAGGTCTTTCGGCTGAAGCCGACGCCGACGGAGCTGACTGGCACGTTCGTCTGGTAGAGCGTCAAGCTGTTTCGCGTCGCTCGATTTTTTCCTCGAGTGACTGCGCTTCAGTAACAGCTGGCTGATTCGTATCGCTTAAGCGATCGACCGTGTCAGCATTGATCGCGTATGTCGGACAGTGATGAACGAAATCACCATCCGCTGGCGACCAATCAACGACTGGAACACGAGCGATGGCTTTTCCGGTCTCGTCCATCGCCATCACACGCGGCGCCAGTGCAACGCACAAAGTGCATCCAATGCACTTCTCGCGATCGACAGAGATTGCAACCTGACGCCGCGGGAAAATTCCGGACTCTGAATTGACGCACGCGTCAAAATCTTTCAGCGCTTCGACTGCAGCCTTGTATCCGGCTTCAATCAGCTCATCAGCATGCTTGAAGCTGAACCACCCGATGTGAGCAACACGCGGACGAATCAGAATCATCGGCGGACCCGACCACGTTTCAAGAGGATGCAGCTGAAGCGCATGCATCATCGTAGTCGCAGCTCTCATGTAAATCGCAGTGAATCCGTTCTGCGCAATGTCCTTCCGCGTGATGATCGAGCTGCTGCCCGTATCCACAGCTATCACTGCGTCCATTCCCTGCGATGCGACAGCAACAGGAAGATTGTCCACCACGCCACCGTCAACGCATGACCGATCACCAACGTTGCCGGGAGGATAAAAACCGGGAAGGGCACACGATGCGTAAACCGCATCCACTACGCTTACATCACGAAGTCCCGGCAATCCCCAAACGACAGGCGATCCTCGCTGCAGATCGACAGTATTCACCAGGAGGGTCGTAGTCAGCTCATCGAACCGCATGTCACGAACAACCGACTCGCACACCTGCCTCAAAGGCGCGGCCTGATAAATACTCGGCGCGTGAGTTCTCTCCAGAACAATTCCCAGTCGATTGAGCCGGAAGAGATCACGGCGCCGAAGTTTTCGCGCGTGTTCTTCCATCTCCTCGATTGGCATCCCGCCGACAGCAGCCGCGCTGATCAACGACCCGATGCTCGTGCCGGCATGAACCGACGGCTTGAGTCCCATCTCCTCGAGGGCACGCAGCACTCCGATGTGCGCGAATCCCTTGAGACCGCCACCACCAAGCACGAGCGCAACCTTCCGACGCCGTATACGCGGCTCAGCTTTCCTCTCGGCGGTGGTCATCAGCTCGTCAGTCAAAATCCTGGCTCCTTACGGAAGCGTATAATTTGTATCCATCCTGTGACTCCGACACCATCGCGATGAACGATCCACTTCTCGAGTATCGTCACGAATTCCCGATTCTCGACAAGACCACTTACCTCATCTCCAACTCCCTCGGCCCAATGCCGCGGACCGTGCCCGCAAAGCTCGCCGAGTATGCCGATCACTGGGGCAGCCTTGGTGTGAAGGCGTGGGCCAAGGGATGGTGGGAAAAGCCTGTCGATGTAGGCAACGAGATCGCTCCGCTCATGAACGCCGAAGTGGACACGGTGGTAATGATGCCGAATGTGACAATCGCGCAAGCGGCTGTCGTGTCAGCAATGGATTTCAAGACGGGTCGTGATACGGTCGTGATGACAGATCTGGACTTTCCATCAGTGCGATACGCGTATCAGGCGCTTTGCGAGAAACTCGGCGCGCGGCTGGTGAGCGTTCCATCTGACGATGGAATTACGATCGATCAGGACCATCTTTTAGCTGCGATCGACGAGCGCACTCGGCTCGTCTGCATCTCGCATGTCCTGTTCAAGTCGGCGTTTATCAATGACGCCGACAGGATCTGCCGGCATGCGCACAAAGTCGGAGCACTCGTCTCGCTCGATGCGTTCCATTCGGTAGGGATCATCCCGGTCGACGTTCAGAAGAGCGGGGTGGATTTTTTGACCGGTGGCGTGCTCAAGTGGCTGTGCGGCGGTCCCGGCGGATGCTTTCTATATGTAGCGCCGTCAGTGCGCGACTCGCTCGAGCCCGCGATAACTGGGTGGCAGGCGCATCCCAGACCGTTCGCATTCGAGGGAACCCTCGAGTACACGTCTGGTCCGTTTCGATGGCTGAATGGAACGCCGGTCATTCCTGCATTGTATGCATCTGCAGAGGGAGCAAAGATCATCCGGCGCGCCGGCATGGATGCCATTCGAAAGAAGAGCATGCGTCAGACTGCGCGACTGATCGATCTCGCAGACGAGAGGGGTTTTCGCGTGTTCGCTCCGCGTGATCCCGAACGCCGCGGCGGAACTGTGGCCATCGATGTGCCGAACGGTTACGAAGTCGCTCAGCTTCTCCTGTCGAAAGAGATACTCATCGACTACCGGGTCGGGGCGGGAATCAGGGTCGCTCCGTTCTTCTTCACAAAAGACGAGGAAGTGGATCTCGTCATCGACACGATCGATGAAGCCCTTCGCACTCGTGCGTGGGAGCAATTCAGCGTCGGACATCCCGTTGTAACCTGATCTGTCAGGCCACCTGTTACGCGAAAGCGACTTACACCGTCGATTATTTAGTAAGCATTGTGTGAACGGCGCATAATGTGCCTTGAACAAAACCGTGTTCGGATTGTACTATAGGGCAACTCGATCAGTCGGAGGTTGTGACGACCCATGACACCCTTTCTGAGTTCCGAGGAGTACGATGAACGCGCACACCAGCTGTACAATGAAGGCCAGTATGATGAGGCGTTGGAAGTACTCCGAGAGGGGCTTGCACTCTACCCGAATTCGGTGGAGCTGCACATCGGCGTCGGTTACGCTTACCA
>JBKPNY010000360.1:0-8148 GCA_046732835.1 Gemmatimonadota bacterium
CGGGAGTTCCGCTCGACGGTAACACCGTATTCGAGATCGGATCGATCACCAAGGTGTTCACTGGTTCGCTGCTGGCCGACATGGTGGCGCGCGGCGAAGTAAAGCTCGAAGATCCCGTCGCGAAGTATTTACCGCAGACCGTCAAAGTCCCGTCGCGAAATGGAAAGCAGATCACTCTTCTCGATCTCGCGACGCAAAGCTCAGGACTTCCGCGCCTGCCGAACAACATGCGGCCCGCGGATTTCAACAATCCGTATGCCGACTACTCGGTGCAGCAGCTCTACGATTTTTTGTCGAGCTATACTCTCACGCGCGACCCCGGAGAGCTTTACGAGTACTCGAACCTGGGCGTCGGACTGCTTGGGCATGTCCTGGCGCTGAGGGCGGGGAAGAGCTACGAGCAGATTCTAAAAGAGCGAATCCTCGATCCACTCGGCATGAACGATACGCGGATCGAGCTGACACCTTCAATGAAGCAAAGGATGGCACAGGGCTTCGATGCGCAGGGTGCACCCACGCATACCTGGGATCTTCCAACACTTGCCGGTGCGGGAGCGCTCAAGTCGACAGCCAACGACATGCTCAAGTTTCTCGCCGCAAATCTCGACTCGACATCAACGCCGATTGGAAAAACGCTCGCGTTCGCGAGGATCCCGCGGCACGATGCGGATCGGCCGGGGAACAGCCTTGGGCTGGCGTGGCACATCGTCGACGTATTCGGAACAAAAGCAACCTGGCACAATGGTGGAACTGGCGGATTCAGAACTTTCATCGGCATGGATGACGTTCGACACCGTGGAGTGATTGTTCTCACGAATTCAGCGAACACTCCTGACGACATAGGGTTTCATGTTCTCGAGCCGAAAGTCGAGCTCGCCGCCCCTCCCGGGCAGGGAAAACAGCGCAAGGAAATCGCCGTCGATCCAGTCAAGCTGGAAGCACTCACTGGCGTCTATGAGCTTGCCCCCGATTTTCAGCTGACCGTAACACGGGACGGCGCGGCACTGTTCGCACAGGCCACCGGTCAGCCTAGATTTCCATTGTTCGCTGAAGCCGAGACCGAGTTCTTTCTGAAGGTTGTCGAAGCGCAAATCAGCTTCGTCAAGGATGCCAACGGAAAATTCAGCTCGCTTGTCCTTCATCAGGGTGGTGCGAACATTCCGGGGAAGCGAGTGAAGTAGATGATGCGTTTTTCATTTCTCGCTGGATTGGCGATTCTCACTGCGGCGTGCGCGCCACAGCGTGTGCCTGTGGTGTTCGACCTTCGCCGTGCCAGCGAATCCGAGATCCCTTCCAGTGAGGCGGCGACCGCAACGGAGCTGAAGTACTCTCCGGTTTCAACGGCATCCGCGGCAATACTGGGTTGCGATGCAACTCCTTCGTCTCCAGTGTGCAACGTCGCCACACCGACAGCTGAAGAAGACTCGGCATTTCGTGCAGAGGGAGTGAGGCTGACTTTTCACGCAGACGCACGATGCCGCAGGCTCGGTGCGGCGATAATCGCCAATGAATCCGGCGTCATGATGTATCGGAAGGCGGTGGTGCGGTTGTCTCGCGGAGAGGCGATGTATGGTGTCGGCCACGCATATGAGCTGGACAATGCGTGGATGGTTCGCATTGCGCGAAGCATCGACGACCTCAACGAGCGAACTCTTGCAGAGAAGACTCGCACTCTCAGACACGAGATGTCGCATACTATTGGCGCAACTGAAAGCTCCGCACTTGGATGGAGCGCTGAGGATTACGCATCGCGCTGTGGCTGACAACACAACAGTGAAAGCAGTGACTGACTTCCTGTCCTCGCCGGATGCGGGGCCGGTATCGCGCGCGCTTTTTGATCAGTCGCCGTTCAGCACAGTCGTGTATGATGCCGGCGGTCATCCGCTCGCGGTGAACGACGCGTTCTGCTCGCTGTGGGGAATGGGGATGGAATCGGTGCCGGAAGGATACTCGGTGCTCACCGATCCCGAGCTGGAGCAGCAGGGAGTCATTCCTGAAATTCGGCGCGCGTTCGAAGGCGATACGGTCGTCATTCCTCCCGTACGCTACGACATCTCGCGCATAGCGACGTCGGGCAAGGGAAGGGTTCTCTGGACGCAGGGACATTTTTTCCCGGTAAAAAACGCGGACGGAAACGTCACGCATGTGATTCTCAAGCACATCGATCTCACCGCGCAGATGAACATTCAGCAGGATCTGCGAGCCAGTGAGGAGCGATTGCGTCTCGCAACGCATGCCGCGGGAATCGGTACATGGGATTACGACGTTCTTTCCGACACGCTCCTCTGGGATGAGGGGTGCAAGAAAGCGTTCGGTCTCGCGCTCAATTCACCATCGAACGACGAAGTCTTTCACCGCATTCTTCATCCCGCTGACGCTGCGCGCGTGGATGCAGCGGTAGCGACAGCGCACAATCCTGCGGGCGATGGCAGCTACGACATAGAGTATCGCACTGTCGGCGAAGACGGCGTCCTTCGCTGGGTGCACGCTGTCGGGCAGGTGATATTCGATTCCGCTGAAGGCAGGAAGAAACCGATCCGCTTCATTGGAACTGTCGCGGACGTCAGCGAGCGCATGTCACTGCTTCAAGCAGAGCGAACCGCTCGTGCACAAGCTGAAGAAGCAAGACAGCGTGCTGAAGAAGCAAATCGTGCGAAGTCGGATTTTCTTGCGAAGATGAGTCATGAGCTGCGCACGCCTCTGAACGCGATTGGCGGACATGCTGAGCTGATCGAGCTCGGCGTTCATGGTCAGGTTACGCCGGAGCAGTCATTCGCACTCGAGAGAATCAGGAAGAACGAGCGGCACCTGCTCGTGCTGATCAATGACATTCTGGATTTTTCGAAACTCGAAGCCGGCGCAGTGCGGCTGGATATCCGGAAGCACAAGGTTGCAGACATCATCGGCACGCTCGAGCCCTTGATCGGTGCGCTGTTCGATTCAAAGGGCGTGAAGTATCAAATCGAAGCTTGCGATTCCGAGCTCGTGGTCATGGGTGACTCGGAGCGCATCGTTCAGATCTGTCTCAACCTTCTATCGAATGCGCTCAAGGCAACGCCTGAAGGCGGTGAGGTTTCCGTGTCATGCGAGCGCCGCTTCGGGATGATTGCGATCCAAGTTGCCGATACTGGAGTGGGAATTCCTGAAGAGCGACTCGAAGCAGTGTTCAGCCCGTTCACTCAGCTCGGGCGTGCATTGAACAGTCCGAATGCCGGAGTCGGACTTGGTCTCGCAATAAGTCGCGAGCTCGCGCGCGGAATGGGCGGCGATGTCACCGTCGCCAGTCAAGTCAGTCTTGGTTCAAAATTTACCCTCACACTGCCGGCGGCCTGACAAAGGCGAACACTGAATTCTGAATGCTGACTCACGACGCTTTTTGTCAGCATTCAGCATTCAGCATTCTGTAAGGCTTTTGAACGGAAACGTTCCCACCCCTGCCTTGCTGATAAATCAGCATTAATCTCCGCATTGTCTCCTCACCGGTGATCTATGCGCTCGGCCCTCATACTTTCGCTCTTACTCGCTCCTTCAATAGCGATCGCGCAGAATGCGCCCCGCACTGACTCAGTTTCCCGTCGTGTTGTGCAGGCGGTTCGGCGCAATGGACCAATCACAATCGACGGAAAGCTCGATGATGCTGCGTGGAGCGCTGCGCAGCCTACATCGAACTTCACGCAGAGCTATCCGAACCCAGGAGCTGCGCCAGTCGATCCGACTGAAGTGCGTGTGCTCTACGATGACCAGGCGCTGTACGTCGGAATCCGCATGCATGATTCGCATCCCGATTCAATTGCAGCGCAGCTCGCGCGCCGTGATGCGAGCGGCATCTACTCCGACTGGGCTCACCTGATCATCGATTCGTATCGCGATCGAAGAACAGCGTTTCGATTTTCGGTGAATCCGAAGGGCGTGAAGAAAGACGTGTACACTTCCGACGACGGAGCTGAAGACGCAAACTGGGATGCAGTGTGGGATGTCGCAACGCTCGTCGACTCGGGCGGATGGAACGCCGAGTATCGCATTCCGCTTTCGCAGGTTCGATTCGGTGGCGCAGCGAAAGGTGTAGAGCGCGTCTGGGGATTCCAGGTAATGCGCGACATCGCTCGCCGGCAGGGACGCGACTCATGGTCGCCCTGGGATCGTCGCATGGGAGCGGGATTTGTATCACGCTTCGGTGATCTTCGCGGTCTCGTCGATATTCCGCAGCCAAGCCGTCTCGAGGTTCTGCCGTATGTGAGCGCGAAGGCGACGCGTGCGCCAGGTGACGCGAGCGATCCGTTCTTTCACAAGACTGACTTCAAGCCCAACGTAGGTGGTGATCTCAAATATGGATTGCCCGGCGGGCTCACACTGTCGGCAACCATCAATCCTGATTTCGGTCAGGTCGAAGTAGATCCGTCAGTGGTAAACCTTACTGCATTCGAGACATTCTTCCCGGAGAAGCGGCCGTTCTTCCTCGAAGGAGCCGATGTGTTCAACTTCGGCCAGGTTCGAACGTTCAACGACTACGGCTCACAGCGGTATTTCTACTCTCGCCGCATCGGACGTTCTCCGCAGCTCTTTCCGAACGTCGATGGACTTGTGTTCGCCGATGTGCCGAACGAGACGACAATTGCTGCAGCTGCCAAAGTCTCGGGAAAGGTTCGCGGATGGACACTCGGTCTCATCGATGGAGTAACGCCCGAAGAGAAAGCTGACATCGAGCTGGACAACGGTGATCGCTCAACGAGTCCGGTTGAGCCGTTCACAAACTATTTCGCCGGTAGAGCCAAGCGTGATTTCCGCAACGGGCAAAGCGTGATTGGCGGAATGGTGACGTCGACCGTTCGCAGCGTTGACGACGATGCATTCAATCCTTTCCTCAGAAAGAGTGCGACGTTTGGTGGACTTGACTATGAGCATTCGTTCGCAAATCGAGGGTGGGTGACGAGCGGTTATCTCGCCGGCAGTCATGTCACTGGCAGCAAGGAAGCAATCGCTTCGACGCAGCTGAACAGCTCGCACTATTACCAGCGCCCCGACGCAGACTACATCGAGTTCAATCCCGATCGAACGTCGCTCGACGGGCACATCGGTGAAGTCGCGCTGGAGAAGAACGGCGGTCTGCACGGCTCACTTGCGTACAAGGAAGTAAGCCCGGGACTCGAGCTGAACGACATGGGCTTCCAGGGGCGCGGCGATTATCGCGCGCTCTCGATTCTGAATGGATACCAGCAGGACAAAGCCGGAAAGAATTTCCGCGACTACCTGGTGTACTGGTACGCGAATCAGACATGGAACTTCGGCGGCACGTCAATCCTCCGCTCGGTTGCGGGAGGACTGCAGGGAACTCTCTCGAACTTCTGGTACACGGGCATCAACTGGGGTTACAACCCGACGTACTACAATGACCGCTTCACGCGAGGTGGACCTGAGGCGCTCGTTCCATCAGGCGGCTACCTAGGATTCGACGTGAGCTCCGACAGCCGCAAGCCAGTGGTTCTTGGTGGTGGATTCCAGTATTCGTCGGATGAATCCGGCTCGAGGTCGCCCTATGCGTACTTCAATCTCAGCTGGCGTCCTACGTCATCGGTGAGCATTCGCTTCAATCCAAACTGGAGTGGTGGAATGCAAACCGGCCAGTTTGTGAGAAGTGTTGGTGATCCGCTCGCCGAGAGCACGTTTGGCAGACGATACGTATTCGCGAACATTCACCAGACCACAATTGCGATGGACACGCGCGTCGAGTGGACGTTCACTCCGACGCTGAGCCTCCAGATGTATGCGCAGCCGTTCGTTGCGACGGGGCGCTACGATGAGTTCAAGGAATTCGAGACGCCGCGCACTTATGATTTCGCGGTGTATGGTCGCGATCGTGGAACGATTACGAAGAATCCATCAGGATCGTACACTGTCGATCCAGATGGCGCTGGTGCGGCTCCGTCATTCCAGTTTGGTGATCCAAATTTCAACGTTCGCAATCTTCGCGGAAACGCAGTCGTTCGATGGGAGTATCGCCCGGGCTCAGCGCTGTTCTTTGTGTGGCAGCAGGAGCGCAGCGGCTTTGCTCCAATCGGAGATTTCAGAGCGTCACGTGATATCGGCGACATCTTCAACACCATCCCGACGAACGTATTCCTGATCAAGGCCACATCCTGGCTCGGTAGGTAAAAGCCGAACAAAACCTGCGAGCGGATACCCGACTAGCGAATAGCGCTCAGTGCTATCGGCGAGTTGGGTATCCGCTCGCAGGTTTTGCTCGAGTTTTTTCCTGGTGAGGCGCAGGGTCTTATATTCACCGCCACTGTGACCGCGCCGATTCCCCTCGAACACAGCATTCCCGCACCTGCACCGAGATCTGATCGGCTCCTCGCAGGGATCCTTACGGTCGGCGTAGTGGCAGTGATGCTCGGCGCACTCTCGTTCAAAGTGTTCGAGCTCGATCGGTACTTTGTTCCAAAGGAGCTCGTACTCAACGCAGCGGCGCTGCTGCTCATTGGTGTGGTAATCGCCCGGCCCAGAGAATCAAACTGGAACGTCCCGGATGGACTTCTCGGGATGTTTCTTCTATGGAGTATCGTCTCCGCACTCTTTGCAACCAATCACTGGCTCGCACAGCGCGCGCTCGCAGTAACGCTGTCGAGTCTGATCATTTACTGGACTGCGCGGCGAATTCAATCGGAAAATGCCCGGCGATTCCTGGTGAATGCTGCGGCCCTTGCGAGCGTGATTGCCGCAGCAACATCACTTGCACAGGCATACGGGTTCGAGACTGACTACTTCACTCTCGCACGTGCGCCCGGGGGAACGCTTGGCAACAGAAACTTCATTGCGCATGTCGTCGCGATCGGATTGCCGAGCAGTGTGTGGTGCACGGTCACTGCAAGAAAACCGATTGGTGCGCTTCTCTGGTCATTCGCTGTAGCAGCTCTCGCGGCAACGCTCGTGTTGTCGAGATCGCGAGCTGCCTATCTCGCTGTGATTGCGACAGTAGTGGTGTGTGGAATTCTCCTGATGGTCTCACGCAGATACTGGCGAGCGACTCTCGTTGGCGGACGCCTCGCGCGAATGCTGCTTGTCACAGTGATCGGAAGCACGATTGCTGTGATAATTCCGAACGAGCTCGACTGGAACAGCGACTCGCCGTATCTGGATTCGGCGCGCAACGTTGTCGATTACAGCTCGGGGAGCGGGCGCGGGCGAGTGGCGCAGTACAAGAATTCGCTCAAGATAGTGCAGCACGATCCGGTATTCGGAGCGGGGCCCGGCAACTGGCCTGTCCGCTATCCAAAGTTTGCGCCGGTAAGTGACAAGTCGCTTGCCGACAACGGAATGACTGCGAACCCGTGGCCGAGCAGTGACTGGGTTGCGTTTTTGTCGGAGCGCGGTGCGATTGCGACGGTTTGTCTACTCGGATTCTTTGCAGCGGTTTTCTTTGGCTCGCTGAGGAAGTGGAAGGAGACTCCCGATCGAGATTCCATTCTGCTCCGCATTGCAGTAGCAGGAACTGTGGTCTCAACGATGGTGGTGAGTTTGTTCGATGCAGTGCTGCTCCTGCCCGCGCCCGCATTTCTCGTATGGATGATACTCGGCGCTGCGAGCACTGAGCCTCGAGTCGACCCAGCGAAAGTTGCGCCGGTCAAAACTCGTCGACTTCTGTTCGCGACTGTTTTCGCGATGGCCGCTCTCAACCTGATTCGAAGTTCGAGTCAGGTAACAGCAATGTGGAATGTGGGAACCGGTGGACGAACTGCGGGATGGGTTGCGGGCGCAACGTGGGATCCGGGGAGTTTTCGAATCAATCAGCGCGTTGCTGAGCTCTATTCGAAGCGGGGACAATGCACGAAAGCTCGTCCGTACATTCGTCGCGCCGTCGATCTTTTTCCGGGCTCACCTCCTGCGCGACGTCTCGCTCGCCGCTGCGGGGTGAAGATTTGAGGCTTTTGTGAGGTTATGAGAACTGCGGGAACTGCGGGAACTACGGGAACTGCGGGAACTGCGGAACTGCGGAACTGCTCTGAAGCACAGATGACGCAGATGTTACGCAGATGACACAGATGACTACGTAAACTTTTTTTGACTTAGGACCGTATTCCGTCTTTAACCTTAAAAGGCTTTTCCGTCGTGATCTGTGTCATCTGCGCAACATCTGCGTCATCTGTGCTTCAG
>JBKPNY010000361.1:0-3202 GCA_046732835.1 Gemmatimonadota bacterium
GGCGGGCACGCCCATCCGATGCAGACGCCTTACTGCGAGGCGATCGAGATGAAGAAGTATGTGATGGAGAAATTCAAAATACCCGAGACCGCAATCATCATTGAGCCTCACGCGCGTCACACCACCACCAATGTTCGCAACGCCTCGCGTATCGCGCTCCGTTTCCGTTTGCCGCTGAACATGAACGCGCTGATCACGTCGAGCGCGGACCACATTATCTACACAGCGGGAGAAGAATTCCGCGCGCGCTGCCTGACGGAGTTTGGCTATTTTCCGGCGGAATTTATTAGGAAAGTGTCCGCGGTTGAGGCTGAGTTTAGACCGTCGACCGCTTCGTTGTTTTTCGATTCCCGCGATCCGCTCGACCCGTAACATTTTCTCCACGCTGCGGCTTTGGCAGGATGCAAACCACAATGGACTTTCGGAAGTAAATGAACTAAAGCCTCTGGAAAGTAGCCTTAAGTACACATCGTTAGACTACAAACTAAGCCGCAAAGTTGATGAGCACGGCAACCAGTTTCGCTATAGAACAAAAGTCAAAGATGTTCGGGGCGTTCAAGTAGCTCACTGGGCCTACGATGTGTACTTGGTAAGTAACTAACTATTCAAGGGGCAACCCCTAGCAAGGCGAGACGTATCGAAGCAGCGCTTCTCATTTTTTGTGAGAAAGATCTTGACACGATCTCTATTGATACTTTATACAAGACGGCTCGCGCGACAAGCGTTTCGCGCAAGGTGAGGCAGATAATTCAAATGTTGACGAACCGAACCTATAAAAAACAAGCGACGAAATGGCAGCCTTCCGCCATGCACCTAGTCGTCTGTTCGTTAGGCCTGACGTTGTCAGCGAACAATATTTTTGGCGGCAGACTCGGACAAGAAACGTCGATAGATAGCCGTCGAATGACGCAATAATCAGCGGGAGCGGCTCCCGCTCCCAAGTCTCAAAGCAAAATTCACGAGAATTGAAGGAGCGGGCAGCTTCCCTGGGAAGCTTAAAGTCCGCTCCTTTAGTTTTTTGACAATCGAAGTACCTAATGCGAAGTGGCACAGACCTTAGTCTGTGATTCCAAACGTGATTGCGCAGGCAATCACAGACTGAAGTCTGTGCCACTGTTTTGCGATAGATGAAGGCAGGGAGCCTTCAACAGATGACGATCTCGGTCCTTTGCGAGAGTGTGCGAGATCGTCATCTTAAGGAGAAGTGTGCCTCGAAGTGTGTTCGGAGCAGTGTTCTCTCTGCCTTCATCTGTTTTTTATCATGCGACTTCAAATCTTGAAAGTCGTGTAACCATGTTTGGTCTCTGGTCTTAGGTCTTACGTCTTAGGTCTTGGTCTTTGGTCAAATGACTTCGTAGGTGCGAGTCCCCTCACGTGCACCAACCCCTGCAGGGATGTAGGCTAACGGGCAAACCGTCGGTCTCCAAAATCGAAGTTCTCAGTTCAACTCTGAGCGTCCTTGCCAAATTTTCGGAAGGTGGTGCGCGTCGGCGCGCAACTGGTCTTGAAAACCAGACCGAGCATTCGCTCGAGGGTTCGACTCCTGCACCTTCCGCCAATCACAAATCGAAGATATCCGGACCTGTAGCTCAGCGGAATAAGAGCGCGACTCTGCGAAGGTCGAGGTCGCACGTTCAAATCGTGCCGGGTCCACCAACTGAATTGCGGATTTCGAACTGCGGAATGCGGATTTGAGGTTCCAGCAGCGGACAGTTCACAATCCGCAATCCGCAATCCGCAATCCCAAATCCAAAATTCCCTTCTGCCGGCGTAGCCCAATTGGGAGGAGGCACTAGTCTTAGGAACTAGCCAGTGTGGGTTCGAATCCCTCCGCCGGTACCAAATTAAATCGTTAGCGCGTGTAGCCCAATTGGAAGAGGCAGCTGACTTAAGATCAGCTTGGTATGAGTTCGAATCTCTTCACGCGCACCATGGCGTCGAATGCAAAGAGTCGCGCAGTTAGTTTTTCAAACTAACGTTAGAGAGTTCGAGTCTCTCCGACGCCACCAACACAATGCCGAATGCCTGAGATTAAGAATGTTTTTGTGGGTTGTAGCTTAACTGGAAGAGCAACGCACTGTGACTGCGTCCGGTGAGGGTTCAACTCCCTTCGACCCACCCAAACAACATCACTGTTGCCGGTTATGCCGGCGGCCACATCAAAGCAGCCAGAAAGGAGCACATCACATGACCACCAATGAAACCACGGAGGAAACAACTATGTGAACCAATAACAATTCGCTGCCAAGCAGCTTAGAAAGGAAAGTCATGACTGAAGTAGGAAAACGATATCACGTAAGACGTCGCGAGTTCCTCAACGAAGATCCGGAGTTGCCCGCGTTTGTAATCGGTGTCGTCCAGGACACTTCTGAGATAGCCGATACCGATGAAGACGGTTGGAAGTGGGGAACGATCATTTTGGATTTTGGCGATTGTTCACGCCGCGTGTCCTTCGATTTCGACATGGCCGACGTTAGCGAACGCGCCCACAGCTTAAAAAAGATCTCCTTGATCCGGGAAGTTGTTAATGCCGTTCATGCGGCAATTGCGAGGGAAGTAGAATCACGCGATGCGCGACCTCATGTCCAGGATCACACACTTGGGGCTGTAGCTTAGTTGGAATAAAGCGCTGCACTGTCGATGCAGAGATCGCGAGTTCAAGTCTCGTCAGCCCCGCCAATAACCGACAGCAATTAACAACCAAATCACCCGCGTCAGTAGCCAAATTGGATCAAGGCACCTGCCTCTTAAGCAGGGGATTGTGAGTTCGAGTCTCACCTGGCGCACCAGATTCACTTCGGGGTGTGGTGTAGCGCTAGCATCCGAGTCCTGGGAACTCGTGGTGACAGTTCGATTCTGTCCTCCCCGACCAGTTCAATAAGCAGGTGTATTCGCGGAAGTGATGTAGCTGGAAACATGCGAGTCTTCCAAACTCGACTCGAGAGTTCGAATCTCTCCTTCCGTTCCAGGAACCAATGTCGACAAACTTCAGTTTGTCGCTGTCGCGGCAAAGTTTCTTCCAGCGGCATCGACAAGCTAAAGCTGCCGGACAATAAGCGCGCGTCGCCAAGCGGCTAAGGCGCTGGATTGCAAATCCAGTATCGTGAGTTCGAGTCTCACCGCGCGCTCCATCTAAAAACGTACTTTGTGCCTGGTGCTTTGTACTTGGTGCTGAATAGCGCCGCGATACCACGAACAAAGC
>JBKPNY010000362.1:0-8741 GCA_046732835.1 Gemmatimonadota bacterium
GGCGAATTGATTTCCTTACCGAACAGCTGAGAACCGCAGACACAACGCGTGCACCGGAACGCACTATTGCATTGCGAAATGATCGGCAGCGCATCATGGCCAGCCTCAATGCGGCGCGAACGGATTATGAAGACCGGATGCGCCGCGCAGCGCGTACGGATCCACGCGGCAGTGCTCTCCTTGGTATGGCGCGACCCGGGATTGCTGAGATCCGAGCCGCGCTGGGTCCCGGCGAAGTGCTGGTGGAATACTTTGCGATGCCGAAGCAGCTGGTCACTTTCGTCGTGTCACGCGATACAGTCACGTCTTTCACCAAGGGCATCATGCTCGACGATCTGGCTGACAAGGTCCAGCTCGCTTCCAAGCTGATGACTCGAAGCGGCTCAGCCGGCGATGTATCTCGCATGATGCGGAGCCTTCATGAACTGCTTGTCGATCCAGTCACAAGGCTTCCGGCGTACAGAGCGTCAAGCACTATCATTATCGTGCCGCATGCGGCATTGGCGTACCTGCCGTTCGCTGCGCTGATCGCACCTGACGGAAAACGGCTTGTAGAATCGAGATCGATTCTCGTCCTTCCGTCAGCTTCTTCGCTTCCACTGCTGCGTTCTACAGCCACGGTATCTCGAGGTGAAATGGGCTCTGTGTTCGCACCATTTCCTGAGGAGCTCAAAGGGACGCTGGAAGAAGCGACCGCAGTGAGACTCGAGACGGGGAAAGCGCGTGCATTCATTGGCGGCAACGCAACTGAATCGAGACTTCGAAAAGCGTTCAACGCTGGCGGGAATGTTCACGTAGCGAGTCACGCCGTATTGAATCAGACGAATCCAATGTTCTCTCGCATCGAGCTCGCCCGCGGGAAATCGGCAACGACTGATGACGACGGGAATCTCGATGTTCACGAGATTCTTCAGATGCCGGTGAAGAGTGAGCTCGTTTACCTGTCGGGTTGTGAAACGGGAGCGGGAGCAGCCTGGTCGACAGCTTTCAGAAAGAGTCAGGATTATGCGACGCTCTCGCAGGCAATTCTCTACGCGGGAGCACAGAACGTCGTTGCTACCCTTTGGAGAATCGACGATATCGGAGCGAGCGTGTTCGCAAGGCGATTTTATGCGGCGCTCGCTCGCACCACGCCTGCGAAAGCGCTCGCGATTGCTCAGCGGCAGATGATTGCGGATCGCAGGTATTCTGCGCCGAGGTACTGGGCCGCGTACGTGATAAGTGGTTCAGGCACTGCGAATTCGACTCCGCAAATTCGACAGGCTGCGTCCGTTCCATGATCAAACGGTCCAATTCCCGGAGATTCGTGTGATGAAGCGTCGACCTGGTGTGGCACTTAGCTCGCTTGCGGTAATCGCTGCAATCGTCGCGTGCTCGACAAATCCGGCGGACACAATTCAGGATCCGCATCTGGTCATTGTTGCGGGGAAAGCCGTCTCCACGGACATCACCGTTTCGAGCGCAACGCCGGACTCAGCGACACAGGATACGACACTGGACGTTACGGTCAACGGATCAGGGTTCGTTTCCGGGTCGAATGCGACCTGGGCCCTAGCGGGCGTCGAAGATTCGTCGCAAGTCAGAACGAACTCTACGCGATTCGTGAATTCGCGGCAGCTTGTCGCGAATATCACTATCAGCGCCACTGCGACTGTCGCGAAGTGGGATATCGTTGTCACAGCAGCGGGGAAGAAAGGCGGCATCGGAACGGAAGCGTTCGCCATCAAGCCGCGCGGAAATGTGGATACCCGCTCACGTGTGAGCTACGTGATTGCAGATCAGGTGGAAGTCAACGGTGTGATGCAGCCGGCGGGAATTCGTGGTGACGGGAGACAAAGAGATGGCAGTATCGCTGGCGGATCAGGAAGTGAGTATCAGGGCGATTTCTGCGGGGTGACCGCGTTCGTATTCAACGGTAGAGGCGAGAACGGCAACCTTCAAATTGACGCAGGCGATGGCACAAGCCAGGCTTGCGGTGGCCCGCGCTACTACGTTTTCAACCTCAATGGGCAGATGATCAACAGCGCACCAATGCACCGAGTCTTCGACATCTGGTCCATTGCGGCGGGACAGGCGATTAGCGTGGGACAGGGATTCGGCGTCCAGTGGTCAAATTGCCAGACGCTGATGTTCAACAGGATCTACGGTGGTGACGACCTGAGGGTCACGCGCATCGATGGCGGTACAGGCCCACGGAAATGGCTTGTGCAATCGCAGGGCAATCATCTCGCCGCCTGTGTAGTACTCGGCGGAAAGGGTCGTGACCCGAATGTACCAACGGGAGTGAAATATTATCTCCCCTTCTCAATGCTCGTAACGGAATTTCCATATCCGTATCCGAAATTTCCATAGCACCGGCCGTTCAATATCGCATCGAGTCTGAATCATCTCACATTGAACCGGTCTGTACATGCACAATCGGCAAGGGATTCGGTGGCTCGTCGCACTAATCGTACTGTCATCGGCATGCACTGAATACACCGCAGCGCCGCGAGTGGAACCAGAAGATGCGTCGCTCGCCCGCGTGGTCACACCTTCGGTGGTGTCGCTTGTGGTCACGGTCGCGAATGCTGACAGCGTTGGAAACGCATACGGCATCCAGAATGACGGAATGGGCTCCTACACCGACGGAAGTCAGAATGTACAGGCGATACTGGATCAGTATGGCACGTTTGCGTTCAACACTCTCGCAAAGGGGCGGACTGCCACGCGCTGGGTGAGCTACAACTTCAACAATCCGGTCGATCCATCGAACTCATATCGCCCAGATCCAAGCAATCTTCAGAACTATCATTTCTCAACCGGAGCTTCCGACTTTCAACCATTCATCCCGATACAGAATCTGGGAGTGAATGGAAATCCCGTTAGTGAATGCATCTACATGGGGAACAGCGTTGCAAACAGCACCAGCCAGTGGAGAGTGAGCTTTCATAAAGGTCTTGAAGATGTCGCGACAAGTCCTACAGCCTACGCGGTGGTTACACGACAAAGTGTGAATCCTCAAATCTGGACCATCACACCGGCTGGCTCGTGTTCCGCCGTTTCAAACGTTGCTTCACTCCGTTCCGCTGACAGTTCCATTCTTTACGGATACTACAATCTTCCATTTCACTTTACGCTGAGAGCGAAGTAGCAGCTATGAGTCTCACGTGCTCATTCCCTTCGCAAAACGCTATAGACCTGGCCGTTCAATAGCAGCAGAACAATTCGCAGCACAACAATTCATAGGGAGCCGTTATGCGTTCGTCCCAACCTTTGGTACGACGAAGCATCGAGCTGTTGCTGCTGCCAGTTGTCCTCGCGCTTGTATCTGCGTGCGCTTCTGATCTGTCATCCCCTGTAACCACCGCGGATCAGGCCCTGATGGCGAGGGTGGTTTCGACCGACATAACGGTCACTGGGACCTCCCCGGACTCAGCAACTCAGGATACAACGCTCGACGTCGTCATAAGCGGAACCAATTTTTCAAATGACGCGGTCGCTACCTGGGCGCTCGCAGGTGTTGCCGACTCCCAACATGTTCGAACCAACTCGACACGCTACGTGAGCTCGCGTCAGCTCGTTGCTAACATCACCATCAGTTCCACAGCTACGCTTGGCAAATGGGACGTAATGGTCATGTCTAAAGGCAAGGGCGGTATTGGGACCGAGATGTTCGCTATCAAGGTGAAATCACTTCAGGGCGGTTGCGGCGGAACAACGCAGCTGCTCGACTCGCGAGTGAGCATGAGCTGGGCAACACTCGCCGAAATGGGATCTGCTTCCGGCGTCATTGACGATGGTCAGGGCGCATACGTTGGTGATGTTGGGAGCGTGGATGCCAAAATCCCCTACCATGATGCAACCTGCGCGCGGAGCGGGGACATCATTTTTGATCCCGATCGCCTCACCGGTCAACCGACACGAAAGCTGAAGTTTGTGTTTCCCGCAGGAAACGGGATTGGACTGCCATCAACCCCACTCAGCGTCGGTCCGTATGTAGACATCCCAGCGGTGATGGAGCTTGGCTCTGATGTCACGTGGGATCTGGCGATGCCCGCTGGAAGAGATGCATGGATCGACGGGAAGTACCCCTCCGCTCCAAGAAGTGTAGAGCATCCCAGCTTGACGGCTGATTATCCGGGATATCCATCGGGCGCCGCGCCGCCGCTGTTTCAGGCGATGAGTGTGGCAGGCTGTGAGCGCCTCACGTACGAAGTCATACGCCGAACCCGCGTGAGTGGCGTCGAAGGATTTGAACAACTGCCGGGTCAGCGCGCGTCCGACGGGTCACCGGTCGGCAAATGGGCTCCGCTGCGTAATGGATCCTGGATAGTGGAGTCAGTCGATACAGGAACGCCGGCAGGTCACGCAGCGCAATGCTGGACTACCAAAAAAGGTTCGCTCGTGAAAAACGGATCGCCAATGAACATGCCGTTCAGAATTCTTGTTTCGGAGATGCAATAGACGTTGTTTCGCAAAATTGAGCGATAGCGGCCGTTCAATCGAAAAAATTCAATTAATGCACATATGATGTCGACCCAACAAAACCAGGTGAAGGCGAGCGTCTCCACTTTCCTGCTGGCAAGCGCATTGGCCCTTCTGGCTTGCACTGGCGAACCGTCGTCTCCCGCTCCTCGAGGTTTGACGGTTTCGCAGTCCAGAGCTGCTCCAACAACTGATATGACGGTGAGCGGGGCAACACCTGATTCTGCCACTCAGGATACCACGCTCGACGTTGTGATCAACGGCAGCGGCTTCGTTGCTGGAACACAAGCGAACTGGTCGCTCGCCGGTGTGCAGGATCCCGCTCAGGTGAAAACCAACAGCACGCGCTACGTGAGCTCCCGTCAGCTCGTTGCAAATATCACGATCAGTGTTTCAGCTACACCGGCGAAATGGGACATAGTCGTAACGGCCGCCGGTAAGAAAGGCGGAATCGGAACCGAAAGCTTCACGGTGAAAGTTCGCGGTCAACCGCGCATTCAAACCAAGGCGAATCTTGTGTGGGAAGACTCCGTCAACGTGGCTGCTCCAGGACAACCACCAGTGTGGCAGAAGGCTTTGCTGACTGGTGACTATCGGAACCTGTATGGCGCTCCGACGTCGAATGGAACCTCCGGCGAATTTCAACACGGTTTCTGCGGATCGTACGCGTACATGCAGGCGCAACCCAACGGAAGCTATCCGGAGGCTGCTCTCAACTTCGATACTGATTTTGCCTACGATCCTGCGTCAATGGATGGTCCCTGCGGCGGGGAGCGATACTATCAGGTTTTCTTTTCCGGGCGTGGTTCACCATCGACGCATGTGACGCCCCAGCACTATGCGCTGCAACTCGGTACGCTGGCGGTTGGGCAAAGCCTCAATGAGGAAGTGCATTTTGGAATTCAATTGTCGAATTGCGCACCGCTTCGCTACGACGCTGCCTATCCACCGTCCAGCAATGCGCGCGTGACACGTTTGACCGACACAGTGACTGCGTCAGGCACGCAGCGTCGATGGAGAGTTGAATCGCAGGGAAACCACATCGCCATGTGCACTGTCAACACGAACAAAGGCGTCAAGGCGATCGCAAGCTTCTATTTGCCATTCGCGTTTACGATCACGGAAATCATGGCTCCGTTCCCGAGCTACCCGTAGAACGTAAAGACGTTTCCTCGCGCCGGCGTCTACCGATCCAGACGTCGGCGGTTGGAAACTGGGAGAGCAGGCATCCGGAAGGGTGCCTGCTTTTTTGTTGTCAAAACCAATCTCGAATGTCCGTTTGATAGAATCGCAGGAGCGTGATCGGCACTCCCGCAGTCGACACTCAACGGGAAAATCAAATGCCGATCCGCGTTCTATCGTCCAGATCCACGTGGGTGGTTGCCGTGATCATTCTCTCTGCCTGCAAGACTCCGTTCCCAGGTCCGGCAGATCCTCTCCCCGACTGCGAATTCGGACCATCCACTGAAGACTGCGGAGCAAAAAAAGACGACGGGAAACGACGGGATGCGCCCTACACCAAGCTCGCAGATTCCCGCGCGATTACGCACCAGATGAATCCCTCGAACAGCGAGTTGCCTATATATGGTAGGCGTTGACTTGAGACCTGTATAAGTGTGATTATTCAAGGCTGTTCACAACTCAACGCCGGACATTGACTTAGCCCGGCGCGCACGTGGGTCCCCAACGCGTTTTAAACAGCGATTGCACCCGGCGGCAGCGGATGGACACCGGCCTCAAAATGAGGCGACTGGTCCACCCGCGTTTTTGTTGGAGTGAACAGGACTTGCAGCACACTCCGACTTCAACGAATCCCCGCGCCCAAATGGGCGCACCTCAGGACCATAAATGGCTCGCGAAACTCCGCTCGAGAAATATCGCAACATCGGCATCATGGCCCACATCGATGCCGGCAA
The DNA here is from genome assembly GCA_046732835.1 of Gemmatimonadota bacterium. GTDB lineage: Bacteria > Gemmatimonadota > Gemmatimonadetes > Gemmatimonadales > Gemmatimonadaceae > UBA4720. The sequence goes on from JBKPNY010000362.1 coordinate 6,384, forward strand.
GACGACCACCACCGAGCGCATCCTCTACTACACCGGAAAGTCCCACAAAATCGGCGAAGTGCACGAAGGCACTGCGACGATGGACTGGATGGAACAGGAGCAGGAGCGCGGAATCACCATCACGTCCGCAGCGACCACTGCGTTCTGGACGCGCAACGGTGTGGAACATCGCATCAACATCATCGACACCCCGGGCCACGTCGACTTCACCGTTGAAGTCGAGCGCTCGCTTCGCGTGCTCGATGGTGCCGTCACACTTCTCGACTCCGTCGCAGGCGTCGAGCCGCAGACTGAAACTGTGTGGCGCCAGGCAGACCGTTATCGCGTTCCACGACTCATCTTCTCAAACAAGATGGATCGCACCGGCGCTGATTTCGATCGCTGCCTGAGCATGATTCGCGACCGGCTCACGAGAGACGCCTATCCCATCCAGCTTCCGGTTGGGTCGGGTGAGCTCTTCACAGGACACATCGACGTAATCGAGCGCAAGCAGTACATCTTCGACGACGCCACACTCGGCAAACAGTTCGAGGTTGTCGAGGTTCCCGACATCTACAAGGAAGCCGTCGAGAAAGCCCGTCACGAAGTTGTCGAGGCTGCAGTGACGCACGACGAAGTTCTCATCGAGAAATACCTGGGCGGCGAAGAGCTGACCAACGACGAGATTCGTCACGCGATTCGCTCTGCCACTGTCGGCGGATTCATCGTACCGGTTCTCTGCGGTGCATCGTTCAAGAACAAGGGCGTGCAGGCGCTCCTCGACGCGGTGATCGATTTCCTCCCATCGCCAATCGAAGTTCCGGCAATCGAAGGACACACGCCGCATAACGATACGCACAAGGAAACGCGCGAAGTCGCCGATGATGCGCCGTTCGCAGGTCTGGCGTTCAAGATTGCGACGGATCCATTCGTCGGTAAGTTGACGTTCTTTCGCGTGTACTCGGGTGTTCTCAAGTCGGGCTCATACGTCTACAACGCGACGAAAGACAAGCGTGAGCGCGTCGGCCGGCTCCTGCAGATGCACGCCAACAAGCGTGAGGAAATCGAAGAAGTCCGGGCGGGGGATATCGCTGCAGCGATCGGCCTGAGAGATACGCGCACTGGCGATACGATGTGCGACGAGGACAAGCCGATCATCCTGGAAGCGATGAAGTTTCCGAATCCTGTCATCGACGTCGCGATCGAGCCGAAGACAAAAGCTGATCAGGACAAGCTTGCGATCGCCCTCCAGAAGCTGTCGGAAGAAGATCCAACTTTCCGCGTGCACACGGATGCTGAGACTGCGCAGACGATCATCTCGGGAATGGGGGAGCTTCACCTCGAGATCATCGTCGATCGAATGCAGCGCGAGTTCAAGGTCGATGCGAACATCGGTCGCCCGCAGGTTGCCTATCGCGAGACGATCAAGAAGCGCGTCGAAAAGGTCGAAGGAAAGTTCATCCGTCAGTCAGGCGGTAAGGGACAGTACGGACACGTGGTCATCAACATCGAGCCGGCAAAGCCGGGCGAAGGTTTCGTGTTCGAGGACAAGATTGTCGGCGGTACCATTCCGCGCGAGTTCATCGCGCCTTCCGAAAACGGAATGCGTGAAGCTCTCGAAAATGGTGTCATCGCCGGCTATCCAATGGTCGACGTGAAGGCGGAGCTGATCTATGGCTCGTATCATGACGTCGACTCGAGCGAAATGGCGTTCAAGATCGCGGGATCGATGGCGATCAAGGAAGCCGTGAAGAGAGCGAACCCGGTGATTCTCGAGCCGATCATGAACGTCGAAGTCGTCTGCCCCAACGATTACATGGGCGACATCCTCGGCGACTTGTCAGCGCGTCGAGGGAAGATCGGTGGAATGACGCAGCGCGGCGAAGCGCAGGTTATCGGAGCGTCAGTCCCGCTCTCAGAGATGTTTGGTTATTCGACAAAGCTGAGATCGCAGTCGCAGGGTCGTGCAGTTTATTCGATGGAATTCAGTCACTACGAGGAAGTACCGAAGTCGAAGGCTGAAGAAATTATGAACAAGGTGAAGGCGTAACTCTCCACAGGAAATCAGATAAATGGGAAAAGCGAAATTCGAGCGGACGAAGCCGCACGTGAACGTTGGAACGATCGGCCACGTCGATCATGGAAAGACCACTCTTACGGCTGCGATCACTGCGATCCAGGCGAAGAAGGGACTGGCCCAGACAGTTGCATTCGACCAGATCGACAAGGCTCCAGAGGAAAGAGAGCGCGGCATCACGATCGCCACCGCTCACGTCGAGTACGAGTCAGAGAAGAGACACTACGCTCACGTCGACTGCCCCGGCCACGCCGATTATGTGAAGAACATGATCACCGGTGCGGCGCAGATGGACGGTGCGA
>JBKPNY010000363.1:0-25296 GCA_046732835.1 Gemmatimonadota bacterium
ACCGGTCGAAGCGCCCAGCCTTCCTCTCGCATTTTTGCAATGACCGCCAGCACAGCCGCAAGAAAGAACGCCGCCAGAATTTTGGCCGGGCGATAGTAGTAGCCGGAGAAGATCGCGGTGGGAGTCGTAAGAAGCAGAACGACCACCAGTCCTGCATGATTGCGCGTCAGCGCAGGAAAGATTCTCGTGAGCGCCCGCCATAAAAGAACAGCGAGAGCGAAAAGACCGACGAAATGCGTTACGGAGAAAAGGTGAATCCAGCCGAGTCGTGCTGAGTATCGAATGAACCCGGCGTCAATCCAGCCGAAGAGAAAGCTGAGCTCTCGTCCCTGATAGCAGTCCCATTCATTGAAGTGGGCGCTAAAGATTTTCGAGAATAAATCTCGTGCGTCGAGGTAATTGACGAGAAAAAACTGCCCCTCGTAGTGCGCATATCCACCGCGCAGCATGACCGCGCCCAGTGCGGTGAAGGCCAGGAAGACGAGAGGCCAGAAAAGCGGCGCGGAGAAAAGTTTTTTCAGTATGGCGTCAAATCTTACTGATTCGAGCGCGCGCTGCTACGCTTGCGGCTGCTTCCTCGCGTGAATGAAAATCTGCGGACCCTTCGGCACGAAGTCGTGAAGCCGGTATGCATGATACGTGGCGCCAAAAATCAGCTTCTTCTTGAGATCCAGGTCTCCGTGCATGTAGCTCTCGCGAATCCTGTCGAAGTTGCGGCGTGTCACCCACTTCTGCAGCGTGAACAACGGGAATCCCCAGTAGCGCGCAACGACTATATCGAGTCCCAGCTCTCGAAGAATCGACGTCAGCTGCTCCACAGTGAAATGCTGGATGTGGCCATAGTACTGGTCGGGAGGATCCATCGTGCCGCCAGGCGTAGTGATGATGAGATCGCCGCCCGGCTTCAAGTGATCTGCGAGCCACTCGAGCACCTTTCGATATTCCGCAGTGTGCTCGATGACCTCCGACGTAATGGCCACGTCGATTTCTCGCTGCACTTGCGGGAACTCCGCCGCAATGAAATGTCCGCCGGGCAATCTCTTCTCAGCTGCTGCAACTCCGGTGTGAGAAATGTCGCAGCCGCCAAGATCTGAATCAGGCATACCGAACTTTTTCTTGATCTCTTCGAGCAGAAGCCCGGCACCGCTTCCGTAATCGAACACGAACATGCCGGGGCGCGGCTTGATCAGCTCGAGCCGACTCATGACGAATCGCCGCCGATGCCTGCTCGTCGGATGATTCCTGTAAGTCTCGACTGAATTCGACCAGTGCTCCTCGTAGTCGATTACTTCTGTACCGTTCATCTCAATTGGTGGAAGAAGCGACATACATATTTCCGTTCATTCCATAGCGGCGCCAGAACGTTGGCCAGGTGTAGCGCGGTGATGAAGCAGCGAGCACGACCGACTTCGCCGCAATCTGTCCGCATCCGCCGGCGGCACTGACAACAACAACATGCGCAGTCGAGTCGAGCGCTCGCTTTGCATCGGCGCATGACATGTCGCGCCATTCACGCACACGAATTCCGTATTCTGCCCATGCAAATCCGCGAAGATGATTCGACCACCCACCGGTTCCTTCAACGGGCGCAGGTACAGCGGCGATGAGAACGTCAGCGCCGCCTTCCTTCGCGATTGTATCGATCACCCCGGAATTCAACTCCGCTCTCAATCGGTACAGGTCGATTGTCATTCTTGCTTCGAGCGATGCGATGGCGATCAAGGCCAGCGAAACCAGCAGTGCGGCACGACGGTTCTTGCTGCCGGATGCGAGCGGAGCATTCAAAGCGTGCGCGGCAATGAACATCGTTCCCAGGGCAAACGGCATCATGTAGAACAATCCCTGACCCGGCCACGGAAGGTAGGCGAGCACACCGCATCCAACCCATACTGCGCCGATCACAACCGGCCAGAGAATGCGCTTCCGTTTTTCAGCAAGGATCGCAATTGCGACCATAGCGATCCAGAGAACGTTAGGAAGCGCTCTCAACAAGCTCCACAAAGGATCTGACGCGATGTTGGCAAGCCAGTGCAGCCGCGGATTCGACGGAACGAGAACGATCTCGAGACGGCGGAGCACAGATTCCCATGGAGCCGACGTGAAGGAGTATTGCCCGGCATAGCTCGTTGCGGGCGCGTGAGCAGCGACATAGGCAATCGGCGCAATTGCAATCACGACGCATATCGCAACAACGCTCAGCAGGAACGTGTCGCGATGTGTCCACTTTGCCCAGCTCCATTCTCCTTTCTCGATTCGCATTCGAGAGAGAAGCCAGCCCGCGGGCAGCAGAGCGACGAGCATCTCCTTGGTCAGAACAATTGCCAGAGCGCAAAGCGCGATGAGAATCGCACGCCGGCGATAATCCTCTGCATCTGAATAGTTGAGCGCGAGATTCATCCCGGCGAGAAGCAGAATCAATCCGATTGCTTCACCGGCAGGCCTGATCCATAGCTCCGCTGTTGGACCCATCAATGCCCAGAGAGCAAGCGCGACAAACGACGCTGTCTGATTGACGCCGAGCTTTCTGAAAAGTCCGCGCGCCATGAGAATGACTACGACGTTGAGCGCGAAATATGTCCAGTGCCATCCGGGCGCCCACGTGCCGAACGCTGCGCTGCCGAGCGTGAGGTAGATGTAGGTGATGAGGCAGAAGCGGCCCTCGCCGATGTAGTAGCTCGAGAGGCTTACGAACTGAGAGACGAGAGAATGTGAATCGCCACGCGCGGCGAGAAAAATTCCGAAGTCAGTCAGCGGGAGGTGACCTACAGACCAGGGATGGAACACGACCGCCGCAATCAGCAGGACTGCCAGCGCATCCCAGTTGCGGCGCATCCACGCCATCGACGTGAACGAGCGTGAAAGTGCGAAGGGCTCAACGGCGGCGGTCACGCTTCGACCCACAATGCCGGGCGAGTTCGTTGTCGCGTGTTCAGCGCCATTGCGATTTCATCGCATTCCTTTCCGACGATGCTCGCAAGCATCGCGCTCTCGTATTCGCCGCGAAGCTGATGCTGCTTGATGCGTGCGACATCGATGAGTGTGCGCAGCGAATCGCGGCCGAGTCGGACTGATGAAGTCGAATTGGATTCAAGCTTCACGGGAACGCGCTTGATCTCGAGACCGTATGTCAACGCGAGATAAAGCAGCTCGACGTCGAACGCGAACCGGTTTACGCGGCAGAGGCGGAACAGCTCACCTGCGACGTCACCGCGAAATCCCTTGAGTCCGCACTGCGTATCGAAAAATCCTCCAGTCACAAGTGTCGCAGTGATCTGGGAGAAAACCGCTGACGCGAGCCGGCGCCCGACAGGCAGCTCAGTTTCGTATCGTGACTGCGGGAAAGTCCTGTCACCGACCACCATGTGAAATCCCCGCGTCCTGATGAGGGACTCCACGAGCATTATTGCAGCTGTGCCGTACGGGAGATCGATGTCGGTGAATATGCGGACCGTGCCGGTTGCTACGCGCATGCCTTCAGCGACCGCCGCACCTTTTCCTTTGTTGACTGGCAGAGTGATGACGTTGACGGTTCCGCCATCACCAGCTGAGACACCGGCGAGTGACGACGCGCAGTCACCCGGACCGTCATCGACGACAATTATTTCGTAGCTGGGGATGTTACCAGAAAATGCTTCGGCGAGACGACTAACAGACTGTCGCGCGAGCGAAGGGGCGCGATAGCAGGGCAGCACGACCGAAAGGGAAATCGGGCGCGCAGAATTGCTATGGCTTCGCAGGATGGTTCCAGAGGGGGTTTCGCGAGGCATCGACCTATTGACGATAGGCCGGGCCGATTTGCAACTATAAAGCGGATCTTGAAACCAGGAACCAAAGAGCCAGACCTCTGTTGGCAGATTTGAGAGGGGGGATGCCAGCTAGAAGCGTCATTCCTCTGACATCTCGCCATCTCAAATCTGCCAACAGAGGTCTGGCTCTTACGTAGTAAGAGCTTTGTCTTTCTCTAGTTGTCTCCGTCCAGCTGTCCGCGGATTTCACCTCCCGGGAAATCGCCCGGGCCCGTGTTTGTCGGCGCAACGCCATCGTTCGTGTGAACGTTCACGTACGTCCATCCGTTGCGCATTGCTGTGAGAAGCGGAACACCGTTGGCCGGATTAGTCAGACCACCCGGCGCAGCTTCGATCGGACAGTTTACGCCAGCGAGGTCAACCGTCCCACTCGCTAGAACTCCGTTCTGCGAAGTGATACCCGGCGGTGTGAGTGACGGGCCTGTGCCGGTATTCGGGAACAGCCACTGAGCGATCGGACCATTGGATCCCGGGATGTCGCAGTGAATGTGCGCCATGATCACGTTATGGATGTTCGACGCGATCAGGCGGAACTCGACCTTCGTCCCGCTTATCCTGAAAATCGCCTGGCCTTCGCCATCAGACAGTGACGGACTCGGATCGACTGGAAGCGGTTCTTCATTCCCGGTGAGATGCGTGCCCATGATGTTGTCAGCATTTGCACCTCTCACGTACAACGGCGCCGACACTATGTAGTCTGTCGGTCCGTTTTTCTCTGACGAGCAGGCAACGATCGCGACAATTCCTGCGAGCGCAACTGACTTTCTCATTCGCATCCTCCTGGCTTTGAGTTTTGCAGGAGAAGTACAGCACAAGCCGTGGCACTTTCGAGATGCCGCGGCCAGCGAATCGGTGAATTACAGTTTTTGGGCGGTGGACTACGCGGTTTCTCTGTCGCGCTGCGGCAGGAATGAACGCACACTCAGCGCGCGCCGGCGCGTGAAGTCCTGATGGTTTCGGAACGCGGTGAAATCCGCTGTCGAGCTGCTGTACTCGAAACCGTATTTCAGGAGAAGCTTCTCGAGCCTCTCGTCGACAGTCCCGAAAAAGAAGATGGTTGACTCGAGCAGTGAATCGACGGGATCCCAGCTTCGCGCGAGAACCGCAACAGGCTTGTGCGTTCTGAGGATTGGCACGTGAAGCTCGAGCTGCGGACCGCCGTGACCGAGAGTCTCATCGATGAACGGCTTGCCTTCGGGATTTGGAATTGCGCGGGCGAACATTGTCTTGAGTCTTGCCATTACCTCGTGGTCTTCCTTCCGCAAAACCCAGGGAGTAGCCGGTGCTCCAGCTTCGATACTCCGCTGAACCGTTGTGTAACGGAGAACGGAGCTCTCATCGGACGGTGGACATTCGTCCCTGGCTTCGGCCGATTTGCTGAGCGAGCTAGCGAAAAAACCGAGTACGATGAGCGCCAATGCCGTCATTGCCGCGGGCAACCACATAATTCCTCGCATTTGAAACGAGTGAGCCGTCTTTTAATGACGACTCATGGCGGCTGGCATCACGGCCCGAAACTTTCAGCAAATATTCGGTATGACATCCAACTCGCTGTCGCAGCCGAACGCTGAGCGGCGTGAAGCGCTCGACCGCCTGCTGCTCCTGATCGAACAGCAGCTCCCGGGAGTGCGTGCTTCCGTTCTCATACTCGACGATGATGGAGTCACACTCCACCACGGCTCTGCTCCACATCTGCCCGCCGAATACTCGGCGGCAATTGACGGACTGCAGATCGGGCCTAAAGCTGGATCCTGCGGAACGGCGATCTTCCGCCAGAAAGCGGTGATCGTTGAAGACATCGCAAACGATCCGTTGTGGGAAGACTATCGCGATTACGCGCTTCCTCACGGACTGCAAGCGTGCTGGTCGACTCCGATCACCGACGACGACAACAAAATCCTCGGCTCGTTCGCGATGTACTACGATATTCCACGACTGCCGACTCCACCTGAGAGAAGTCTTGCAAAAACGGCGACGCTTCTCGCGTCGCACATCATCGTGCACTATTCGCGATCCGGCGGGTGAAGGCGCGGAATTGACTCTTGTTCTTCCAGTCGCCATCCAATAAAAAACCCGGCACGCGCCGGGTTTTTGTTATTCAGTGGTCGATGTGACCCACTGATCGCTGGACATCCAGTTGTCATCCGGCGCGAAAAGAAAAACCATTCCGCCGTTCGCAAGCTCGGGGAGGAGCCGCTTTGCGCGCGCCTGCTCCATTGCGGGACATCCTTCGCTGCGACCGGCTTTCGCGGGAGTTACATACGGAGCGCCGTGCGCAACAACTTTTCGCGCACGCGCGTTGTCGTTGTAGCCTTCGGAAACTCCCTGCAGTCGCAAACCGACTGAGCTGTACGATTTGCCTGCCGTCTTGCCGCGGAACGAATAAGTCTCCTGCGCAACGTAAAGTCCGAGCGACGTTGCGTTGCTTCCCGAACGATTTGAGAAGCGAGTCGGGATTCCGTACATCGAAGACGAAGATCCACGCCCGTGAGCGACCATGAACGGACCGTCGACGACTTTCATCGCGTTCATGTCGAACACATACCCACGCGCCACAGTGCTCGGCAAACCGTAGTCGACGAAATAGAGCAACGGCTTCTTCACGTCCTGCGGGTGCGCGGCTTTATAGGCGAAGTAGCTGCGAAATGCATCCTCCAGCGCGTGCGAGCTCGAGAGCCGGCCGACTGTGTTCTGGAACGATTCCAGTGCGACGACGACTTTCGACTTTGCGACCGGCGTCTGAGCAGCTGCCGGTTTAGCGGTGTCTTTTGCCGCGCCGGTCATGATGGCGATGGCAGTCGTTGTTGCCGGACCGTCGATATTCGGGTTCGGGATGAGCCGGGTGCTGCCGAAGAGGACGGCGACGCCACCGACAATGGCATTCTGCAGGTACTTTTTCTGGATCATTTAGCTCCTTTTGGGGGCGGCCCGAAAACGGAACGCAGAAAGCTCCGGAGGCTCACCAGAGAGCTTCCGAGAACGTTTGTTGTATTTTGGGGGGTTCATAAGTTTAACACTTTTTCGACCGCATGTAAAGAGTTACACCGTCAGGAGTTACGTGGTTCCAGGCAAGCCTGATTTTTAGAATCTTTAGAGCGGTTTTTCGGGCTGTCAGCGCTCCGCTTTCAGCGACCAGCAAGAGCTACCTGCGGCCAGCTTCCCGCAACGCGGTCACGTCGTGGCTGATGGCGGGCAGCGGGCAGCTCTCGCACGTCGCTGAAGGCCGATCGCTGATAGCCGCTTTAGCTTTGTGGCCATGTCCAATTGGAAACCGATCAATCCCGACGCGGCAAAAAGCCTTGGCGACGCGCGAAAGCAGCTCCATCATGCGGCGCAGCTCGCAACAGCATTCGGCATCAGCTACCTGCCGAAAAAACCCGACGACAGCCATACCAATCTCGAGTGGATCGAAAGCGAACAAGCCCTGGCATCGAACGCACTCGATGGAAAACGGATTTCGATCCGCATCCCGGATCTCGCGGTTCTGATCGGCGCGAAGTCGTTACCGCTCCGCGATATCACAATGGAATCGGCGTGGGAGTGGATTCGAAAAACGCTCGAAGATTCCGGATTGGATGGATCCAGATACACGCTCAAGCGTCACTATGAGATTCCATCTCATTCTGTCGATGACGGCGCAAAGTTCGATGCGTCGGACGGCGATCTCGATCAGCTCGCGCGGTGGTACTCGAATGCGGCTCGAGAATTCGAGATTATTCGAGCGAGCGATTCACAGGCGTCAGACGTGCGATGCTGGCCACATCACTTCGACATCGCAACGCTGATCACACCCGCGGAAGGGAAGTCGGTGGGCGTTGGACTGGAGCCTGGTGATAACTACTACGACGAGCCCTACTTCTACGTGAACATGTCACCCGCGCCTGATGCGAAAGCGCTTCCGGATTCGCTCGAAGGTGACGGCGTCTGGCATACGAAGGAGTGGATAGGAGCAGTCCTGCCCGGTTCGCGAATTACATCCGACTCGCAATCGCAGGAATCACAAGTGCAGCGATTCCTGCGATCGGCCATCGATACAGCAAAGCGCGCGGTTATGCTGGCGTAGCGACTGGCATTTCCGGAGTTGGCTCGTCTCCCAGATCCTCGAGAACGAGCTTGTGCGCTTTTCTTCCACCGCGCTCGGTTGCATGCGGGGCACGCTCGTGATCGAGAAGAAGGTGAGCCATGTCGACTGACCGCGCCGCAAGCGCTCGGGCACCATCGCGCAGCTCCTGGCTGTGCTTCACGACGTCGACATTCTTCTCCATGTCCTCCGCACTCCAGCCGCGTGAATGCGCGATGTACGGAAACTGCGGGAACTGACAGCCGATTTCTGCGAAGAACCCAAGCAGCTGTCCGGCGACACCCTGCACGTTGTCCTGACCGCCCGTGATGATGAATGACGCAACTTTGTTGCGCATCAGCACGCGATTCCTGATTGTCACCTGATTCTGAACACAGTTGAGCCGCTCGACCATCTTGTAATACAGCGCGCTCGCGCTGCCCCATCGAATCGGGGTCGACAGAATTATTGCATCTGCCCAGAAGACGAACGCTTCGTAAACTGCATCCATCTGGTCGCCCGGATCCATCTGCGTGATTGAACATGGCCATGTGCACGCGCGTGCGCTCTTCGAGTAGTACCCCTCACAAGCGCGAAACTTCAGCTGTGCGAGATGAATCGTCTGCGTCTCGGCGCCGAGGGTTGCTGCGTGCTCCATCGCGATGGAGAGGAGAGCGTCAGATGTCGAGTAACGCGGATGCGCGACATCCATGTTTGTTGTCGAGATTCCGACAACGCGCACGGGACCTGGAACGCGTTCGATCTTTCGCTCGAGCCTGTGCGGCGGATGGACTCCGTGCGTGCGCTTAGTGGCTGGCTGCTCAGATGCGTAGAGGTGATCGCCTTCAATCTTGAAGTCGTACCTCGGGACTGCATCGGCTTCGTATCCAGGTTCGCCAAGTCCGGTGCGGCAATGGTATTTCCAGTTGTGCCAGGGACACGTGATGTATTCACCGTCCAGCGTTCCATCCGCCAGCGGTCCGCCGGCGTGATTGCACACACCTGACAGCACACCGAATTCGCCACCGCTGTAGGTGACCACGATCTGAGTCGTTCCGATCTTCGCGCGAGTGAGCGAGTGTTTCCTGAAGCGTTCAACTGGGCCAAGGTCGATCCACATGTGTCAGCTCCGTTTGGTTCTCAGATGCGGTGGCCGAAGAAGATGCTCACCAATAGCGAGTATACGATCGACTGCTATCGCGAGGATTGCTGCCGGGATTGCGCCCGTAAGAACAAGGCGGGAATCGGCGAGAGCAAGACCCTGGACAATTGGCTCTCCCAACCCTCCGGCGCCGATGAATGCAGCGAGTGTCGCGGCGCCAACGATGATCACCGCTGCCGTGCGCACACCCGACATGATCACCGGAGTCGCCAGTGGCAGGCGAATCCAGAAAAGCCGTTGTGATGGAGTTGTGCCCAGTGCTTCCGCTGCTTCAACGGCGTCGGGATCGGCTTCGCGGACTCCGGTGTACGTCGCGCGCACGATTGGATAGAGCGCATAAAGCCAGAGCGCAACAAGCGCAGGCAGTACGCCCACTCCAAACAGCGGCAGCATGAACGCAAGTAAAGCGATGCTCGGAATTGTCTCGATCACTCCAAGCAGTGTGAGTGTTCCTTCCGCGGCGCGTCTTCCTCTCTCGAGTGCAAGCCCAAGCGGAACGCCGACAATGATTGCTGCGATCAATGCAATGGCGGAGAGAAGAAGGTGTCGCGCAGTCTGAGAGAAGATGTTCGAGCGATGATCGAGCAGATACTGAACGAAGCCTGTGCTCGGAATCGATGTGCTCGATGCTCCGGCCGAATCAGTTTTGCCAATGAGCCCGAGTGCCGACAGCTCCGATTTAGCGACGGTCGCTGCATCCTCGCGATTTACCTCGACGCGCTGGTTGAGCGCTCGCATTGTTCGCTCGTCAAGTTTGCCGGAGAGCAGTGAAAGAGCAGCAATCGCCTGCGGATTTTCGGACGCAAGACGATCTCCGGCAAGCGCAGCGGCCTGGTACGGCGGGAAAAAGCGCTTGTCGTCCTCGAGAACAACGAGATCGTATTTCGCGAGCAACCCGTCGGTGGAGTATCCGTCGACAACATCCACGCCGCCTTCCGCGAGAGCCTGGTACTTGAGCGCGGGCGAGAGCGATCTCACTGATTTGAAATTCAGATCATACGCTTTGCGAAGTCCCGCGAGCCCGTCAGGTCTCCCGATGAAATCCGCAGTGAGGCCAGCGTTGAGATTCATTCCGACGCGCGCGAGGTCGCTCAAGGTCTTCAGCTTGTATTTCGCTGCCGTTTCCTTGCGCACCGCGATTGCGTAGGTGTTCTCGAATCCGAGAGGAGGGAGCCACCGCATTCCCCAGCGTCGATCGAATTCGCGCGAGACGTGCGCATAAACCTGAAGCGGATCACGTGCGACGCTGTCGGGAAGGGAATCCTTGAGAATCGCAATCAATCCTGTCCCGGTGTACTCGGGATAGACGTCGATCGCATTCGTTCGCATTGCACCGAATGCAACTTCAGTTGCACCGAATCCAAAGCGCCGGGTCACCGGGATTCCCCGCGCTTCCAGTACCTGAGCAAACATCTCGGCCAGGATGTAAGACTCTCCGAATGGTTTCGATGCAATTACTACGGGACGCGCCGGCGCAGCCTGTGCGCCGAGAGTGGATGCAGCGAAAATCCCCAGAAGAATTCTTTTCATGTCTGAAGCGGCTCCAGCTGCTTCATTGCACTTCCGATGAGCGCAGCAACGTAATCTGTCGCCGGTGCATCGCGGAGCTCGCTGATAGATCCGCGCTGCTCGATCCTTCCGTTTTTCATGACGACGATGTCGTGCGACAGCCTCGCCGCTTCGGACAGATCGTGCGTCACGAGAAGCATCGTGAGCTTGAGCTCACGCTGGACCTTGATGAATGCATCCTGCACTTCGCTGCGCGACACCGCGTCGAGCGCTCCAAAAGGTTCATCCAGGAGCAATGCTTTCGGTTCAGCAGCAAGAGCCCGCGCTAGAGCGACTCGCTGTCGTTGACCACCAGAAAGCTCGCTCGGAAACCTCGACCCGAACTGTGATGGATCCAATCCAACAAGCGAAAGCGACTCTCTTACTGAGTCTGACGATTCGCGATTCATGGCGCGCAGAATCAGCGCCACATTCTTTGCGACGGTCCAGTGCGGGAGAAGACCCCCATGCTGCTGCACGTAGCCGATACTTCTCCTCAATGCGATCGGATCGCTGGTGCTCACGTCGCGGTCGCCTACCGAAACCGACCCGGAATCGGGCTCGATCATTCGGTTGAAGCATCGAAGAAGCGTTGTTTTCCCTGATCCGCTCTCCCCGACGATCGCCGTGAAAGATTCTGCCGGAACGGCGAGCGATACGTTGTCGAGCGCCAGTACGGCACCAAACCGTTTGCTCACTCCTTGCGTATCAAGCGATACGGACATGGGGCAACAATGGTCGCAATCGTCCGTTCACGCCAATATTTTCCAGCATGGCAGTTTCGAGCATTGCTATACCCGCGGCACCAGGTGCGCACCCTTCTTTGAGCGATCAGTATCGTTCCGTTCGCGCCTATACTGAGAAGCTGTGCGAGCCGCTGGAAGTGGAGGATTACGTCGTGAGCTCGATGCCCGACGTCAGTCCCACTAAGTGGCATCTCGCGCATACGAGCTGGTTTTTCGAGACGTTCATCCTCCGCGAGCGGGATCCGAATTACGTGCCGCTCAATCCGAGATACGCGTATCTCTTCAACTCGTATTACGTGCAGGCAGGCGAGCGACACTGTCGCGCGCAGCGCGGCCTCGTAACTCGTCCGACTGTCGAACAGGTGTTCGACTATCGTCGCTATGTAGACGACCACATGCTCAAGCTTCTGGAGAACGTCGAAGAAGATGACGCGATAACGCTTGGTCTTCATCACGAGCAGCAGCATCAGGAGCTTCTGCTTACCGACATCAAGCATGTTCTGTGGACGAATCCGCTGAGACCGGCGTACGATCCAAAGCGCGCGAATCAGACGAGCGTCACGCCATCAGAGGGGTGGAGCGAAATAGCTGAGAACGTTCATCGAATCGGATACGAAGACGATGGGTTTTCATTCGATAACGAACGTCCGGCTCATCGCGTTTTTCTCGACAGATTCAGAATTGCGAATCGTCTCGTCACGAATCGTGAGTATCTCGAGTTCATCGATGACGGAGGGTATCGAACGGCAAGGCACTGGCTGGCTGCAGGATGGGCAGTCGTTCAGACTGAATCGAGACAGGGCCCGATCTACTGGGAAAAGGAGGACGACGGGTGGAAGGAATTCACTTTCGCCGGCATGACTCCACTCGATCTCGATGCGCCCCTGTGCCACGTGAGCTATTACGAAGCGGATGCGTTCGCTCGATGGGCGGGTCATCGGCTTCCGACTGAGCCGGAATGGGAAGTTGCAGCGCGAGCGCTTCCCGATCTTCCACAGCTCTTTGGTGATCGATGGCAATGGACTCAAAGCGCGTACGTCGCATACCCTGGATACTCGCCGCCGACAGGAGCAATTGGTGAGTACAACGGAAAGTGGATGAGCGATCAATGGGTGCTGCGAGGATCTTCTGTGGCAACACCGCCGGGTCACTCGAGAGTCACGTATCGCAACTTCTTTCCGTCCGACACTCGGTGGCAGTTCACAGGAATCAGGCTCGCGTCGCAATGACTACTGCGACAATCGACAAAGCTGCGCGCGACGAAGTTCTCGAAGGGTTGCGCGCCGAATTCAAGGTGCTTCCGCCAAAGCTGTTTTACGACCAGCGCGGCGCGGAGCTGTTCGAACAGATCTGCGAGCTTCCAGAGTATTATCTCACACGAAGTGAGCTCGAGATTCTAACCCGGCACGCGAACGACATCGCGACACTTGCCGGTGCACGTTGCGCTGTGATCGAATACGGAAGTGGAGCAGGAGTCAAAGCGAGACTTCTGCTCGATGCTCTCGAGAGTCCTGTCGCGTATATCCCTGTGGACATATCCCGCTCCCAGCTTCTCGAAGTATCATCGAGCGTGTCGAGAGACTATCCGCGCCTCGTGGTAACTCCCGTATGCGCCGATTACACAAGTCGCTTCGACCTGCCGGACATTCTGCCGCGACAGATAAAGCGGCTCGCGTTTTTTCCGGGATCGACAATCGGCAACTTCCATCCTGCCGAAGCTGTCGAATTCATGAAGCACATTCGCGATCTTGTCGGCGACGGTGGTGCGATGGTCCTGGGTGTGGATCGCAGAAAGAGTAGCGCTGTGATCGATGCGGCCTACAACGATTCGTCGGGAATTACCGCCGAGTTCAACCTGAACATTCTGGAAAGGCTGAATCGGGATCTGCGAGCGGAGTTCGAACTCGATTCATTCGAGCACGTGGCATTCTTCAACGAAGCAGCGAGCCGCGTCGAGATGCATCTGAGGTCGGTGCGCGACCAAACTGTTTGCGTTGCGGGCGAAGCGATTCATTTTGACAACGATGAAACAATCTGGACCGAAAGCTCATACAAGTATTCGCGCGAAGCGCTGGATGAGCTTGTCGATGCAAGCGGGTTCAGGATCGAAAAATTGTGGACGGACAATGAGGAACAATTCTGGGTTGCATATCTGACAAGCTGACAATGAGAAGATCCTCACTGACAATCTGTGCATTGCTGGGCGTGCTCACCGTTCCATCAATTGCGCTCGCACAACGAATCAATACGATCAAGCCCGCAGCCCCTGCCGCGACAGGCACAGGCGTTACCATCGACGGTGTAGTTCGAGACCGTGATGGAAGACCCTTGGCCGCAGCAGAAGTGATCGTCGATACCGAGCATCGAGCGATCACGAACTCGCGCGGAGAGTTCACCCTTTCCGGACTCAGCGGCGGCCTCATCGAGTTCACTGCACGCCGGATTGGATACACACCCATTACGAGCGCTGTGCAAGTCGACCCCGGCACGATCAAAGTCAGTCTTGGCGTTAAGCTCATGCCGATTCCGCAGGAGCTCGGCACGATGGTTGTCGAAGGAAAGCGAATGAGCAAGGCGCTGTGGCAGACTGGTTTTTACAAGCGCCAGGATGGAGGCCGAGGCACCTACTTCGACGACGCGTACATGCAGCATTTCAAGGCTAGCGTTGCGACTCTCATTGGGACCGTCGCAGGAGTGAATGTCGACAGAGGCGGAAACGGAGTCGCCGTTGCCTACGGCAGGCTTCCGAATGGGAGCCTCTGCCCGCTCTCGGTGTTTGTCGACGGAAACTTCGTTCCGTGGGCGCGACAGATGGGCATCGACGATGTCATCAATCGCGATGAAATACTTGCACTCGAGATTTATCCTCGCGCTTCAGAGATGCCGGCGCGAATTGCAGGCCTCGGCGGAACGAACGGAGTGGGAAGTCTCGGCACCGTCAACATTCAGGGTGCGTCGGTTACAACGGGCCAGGTCTTCGCCGAGTGTGGTGCAGTGCTTATCTGGACCAAGCCGCTCGGAGAAAAGAAGAACTAGCCTATTCGCGCGCGATCGCTTCGATAGGTGAAAGGCGCGCGGCTCGTCGCGCAGGATAAGTTCCAAAGACAACGCCAACAGTAATCGCCGACATCACTGCAAGCATTGCAGTGAGAGGCTTGAAGACGGGATAGATAGGTGCACCCGCCCACATCCGGAAGAGTGCGGTGCATCCGAATGCGAGCAGCACTCCAACAACAAATCCAAGTGCGCTTCCGGCTCCCGTGATCGTCACGGATTCGACCAGGAACTGCGTGTGAATGTCACGCGGTCTCGCGCCCACTGCCTTTCTGATTCCGATTTCCTTGGTTCGCTCAGCGACTGCTGCGAGCAGAACATTCATAATTCCGATTCCCCCGACAGCGAGAATCAATGAGACAAGCACTCCGAGCAGGAGCTTTGTGAGAAGCATTGCTTCTTTTGTATTTCGCAGACGCTCGGTGCCGATTTCGACTTTCAACTTCTGCGCGCGCAGTCCATAACGCTCTGCAAGCCAGTTCTCTGCAGCGAGCTTGAGTGTATCGACAGACTCGATGCTGTGTGCTTTGAGCCGGAGCGTAGCGACCTGGCGCGATTGCGTTGTCTGCAGAAGATCGAGACCTCCTCTTATTGGGGCGAATGCAACAAGATCCGGCTCGGGTCCCGATGGAGGTGCCGCGAGAACCCCAATTACTTCGCGGCGTGATCCGCCTGCCTTGATTGTTTTTCCAATGAGCCACAATCCGTCACGCGCGCCCGCGAGCTCCTGCGCGAGACGATTTCCAAGAACAATCACCGGCGATGCATGTGCGACTTCAGATTCGGTGAAGAATCTTCCGGCGACCAGATTGATTCCGGCGAAATCGGCGAGGCTTGCGGTGCCGAGCGTGAGCTGAGCGTTGGCGCGAATGTCGAGGTATTCGACGGGCGTAGTTCCGTTGAGCATCAGCGTGCTGCGAATCACTCCGGGAATTTCTGCGCGCGCTTTTTCTGCATCGCCCGCATCGAACATCGGATAACCGCGCACAGGGAATACTCTTCCGCGAACCACCTGCGATGTGACTGGAGTGATCGCGACATCCTGAACGCTCGACTCGCGCATGATGAGCTGGCGCGACCAGACGTCGACTCCGTCCGTAATTGCAAACGCAGCGACCAGGGCTGCAACTCCGATGATGACGCCCGTTGTGGATAAAACAGTGCGCGTCGGGTTGGTTCGAAGAGCGTCGGCGCCTACCCGGGCGGATTCTACGAGGGCGGCAGGATTGAACGACGTGAGCTTTTCGAAAAACGGACGGCGCATGCAATACCTACGCACAGAAATGTGATGTGTTTCGAAGCTTGCTTTTTTCGAGTTATGGGCTGGAATTGTGGCCCAACCCGGGAACTAACGATTTTCCTGGTCGTAAAAGAATGTTTATTGTCAGCGGGGCGCTAGTCCAGTGACCCCGTGACGAGTTCCGCGTCCTTGTTCCAGTAAGCTTCCACTCTTTTTTGGTCGATGTCGATGAGATTCTCAGCCCTCGCAGTATCTGCAGCAGCACTGGCATTCACTGGTTGCGAAAAAGCAACGAGTCCTGATGTGCCGCCAACGTACCACCTTTCCGCAACAGTTACCGCATCGAACAACTGCTCGGTGTCGGTCCAGGATAAAGACTACAGCTCGATCGGACAGATTCGCGGCGACGTTCCCACTGCTTTCATCGGGACCGTACCGGAACAGAGCTATCACGGATTCGGCTGCTGGGTAGCCACGAGCGGCGGAGATGGCGATCTCATCGTGCTCTTCTCCGGCAACAACCTCGGCAAGCCGCTCGAAGTTGGAACATATCCGCTGGTTCACCAGGTTCTCGATGACACTCCCCTCGGAATGGCTGCCGTTACATTCCGCTCATCGTTCATGGGCGACAAGCTCCGCACTATGGACGGCTCGACGGGCAATGTCATTGTCGAGAAGGATGCGAATGGTGCGATCGTGATTCGTGTTGAAGCCGACCTCGTTCGCTGGGGCAACGTTTTCTAAAAAAAAAGAATTGCAGTACCCTCCGGCCCTCGTCAGGGGCCGGCCTTTTTTTTGATGCTGAATGCTGAATGCTGACAAAAAGCGTATAAGTCAGAATTCAGAATTCAGCATTCGATGCCCTAAGTCACTCCTACCGAGCGGAGAAATTCGTCTGCGTCTCTGATATCCGGAGTGTCGAGGCCTTCGGTGAATTGCGCGCGGATTCTTTTCAGGATGTCGACAGCGTCGGCTTCTTCGCCTCGCTCGACACGCTCGCGCGCCAGAGCAACTGATGATCTCAACTCGAATGATTTTGCGCCCTGTTTGTGAGCAAGGTCGACCGCAGCACGGAAACAAGCTTCAGGTGAGAGCGTCGAGCCTGAGCGAGTGTGCGTTGCTGCTTCAACCTCGCCAGTTTTTGCGAGCATTCGCGCGCTCTCTCCCATGATTCGATAGAGCTCCACCTTCGATGCAACTTCGCCGTGGCGCTCAGAAATCTTGAGACCTTCGCGCGCAGCATCACGCCCGGCGATATACGACCCTCGCAGGTTCAAGGCTTCTGCAAGCTGGCGAAGTGCGAAGGTGAGATTCAGCTCTGCATGCCGCGAGCGCTGAATGTGTATGCTGGCTTCGATTTCCCTGATTCCTTCGTCGTACTTGCCGGTGTGAGCAACGGCCCATCCGTGCACCGCCATCGCCCATACTCTTTCCTGCGCGATTCCGTGTTCATCGCAGATCGCAATCGACTTTGTTGTGAACTCCAGACACTTGTCGACTTCGCGTCGGAGCTGATGCAGAACTCCAGCGAACAGATTTGCGAATGCAAGGCTTCTCGGATCGGGACTGTCATTGCCAAGCTCGAGCGCTTTATCGCGCGCGCGCAACGCAGTGTCCATGCTGCCAATGATCCAGAGAGTGCGCGCCTGCTCGCTGTGAAGGAAAACTCCCGGGTCCATGCGGTACATCACGTGATACACCGGACGCTTGTCGCGATCGTAGTGTGACGCAGCTTTTTCCAGATGATGAAGAGCGTTCTTCACGTCGCCGTTGTACATCAGCGAAATTCCATTCGCGATGTGCGCTCCGATATACATCAGCGGATCTTCAGTCTGGTTCGCCCAGCGGATGTACTGATCCGCAATAGTTCGCGCTTCGGGAATGTCACCCGATACCAGATAGTAGGCGAACAATCCCCAGATGATCGGCGCAAGCTCAGGCTGCTGGCCAAGCTCTTCTGCGAGCACTCTCGCTCTGGCCATCGCGACAAGAACATCGGGTGCTGCGTAACCCTGAGTGGCTGCCAGACTGGTGCCGAGCACGCTTTGGAGTGCGAGCTCGCGTCGCTTGCGGTCTTCGCTTTCTTCAACTTTCGCAAGAAGTGAAAGGCCTCGTCGCGCGAGCATGGACGCTTCCTGATTTGCAAAAACTTTCGCGGCTGTGCGAGCTGCGAGGTTGAAGTAATGACTCGCGCGATCTGCGTCGCGCGCAGACTCGAACAAAAATCCAAGCTCTGCTGCAAATGGCCCCGCCGACCCCTTCTGCATTGCGAGAATCGTCTCGGCAACAGCTCTACTCAGCTGAACGCGGCGGGAAACGGAAAGAGATCCGTAGAGAACGTTCTGATAGAGAACGTGCACAAAGTGATAGCGAGTCGTGAGAGTTCCGTCGGGGAACTCGTGCTCATCGCGGCGGTGCACGAAGGTGTACACACGCTCGAGGTCCACCAGACGCTCCTCGACATCTGCAGGTTCCTCACCGAGTGCCTTTGCAACCACAGCGGAATCGAAGTTGTATCCCTGGACTGATGCTGCTACAAGCAGCGCGTTGTCGCTTTCGCTCAGCTGTCCAATCTTCCGCTGAACCATGCTGCGCATCGACTCGGGAAGATCCCGCTCCAGATCGGGAAGCGAGCCTTCCATTGTCCACTTGCCGTCTACTTCTCGAATTACGCCTTTATTCTTGAGATAGTCCGCGAGATCTGCAACGAAGAGCGGGTTTCCCTCGGTGCGTCCGTGAACGAGACGTGCAAGCTCCAGCGGAAACGAGCTCCCCGGAAAACGAAGTCCGAGCAGAGCGCGCACTTCATTCTCAGTGAGAAAAGAGAGTGGAAGCTCACGTGCAATTCCTCGCGTCTGAAGGTCGAGCTTGAGCGCGAGAAATGGATGCTGCGAAAGCTGAAGCTCAGACGGGCGGAAGGTGATGATCGTAAGCAGTCTATGACTGCCAAGTCTCGTCGATACGTACGCGAGCAGATCGACGGTCGAAGCGTCGGCCCAGTGAATGTCCTCTATGAATAGAACAATCGGCGACGCGTCGGAGACTTCCGCGATGAACGCTGCAAGCTCGCGCTTTAAACGCTCCTGCGATGGAGCAGGCGGAGGTGCACCTGGGCCTGTGTCGAATGGTGCAACCTGCCGGCGCCACGAAGGAGCCTGTCTGTCGAGCGCTGCTTGAATGACGCCGTTTGGATCATCCTTGAGCAGATCCTCGAGCGCATCCAGAATCGGAAGATATGCCTCGGCGCCCGCAAGTCTTTCCGAGCATCTCCCGCGCGCAACGAGGTGACGAGGCCCGCGTGAAAGCTCTCCGATGAAGTCCTCGACGAGCGTTGTCTTTCCGATGCCGGGCTCGCCCGAGACGCATACCATCGATGCGCGACCCGAAACTGCGGAAGCGTATTCGTCGCGGAGCGCGGCTTTTTCCAGCTCGCGTCCAACTGTCTCTCCTCGCGCCGGTCCGGCACCTGTCCCGTCGGTTTGAGTCTGAGGCTCGGCGATCGATGCCATGAGCGTTGCGACTTCGATCGCAGTCGGGCGGGCCGCCGGCGTTTTCGAGAGCATGCGCGCGAAAATCGATTCGAGATCCTTCGGAATTCGAGGATTGACGCGAGTTGCCAGGGGAGCATCGCGAAGAATGATCGAGCTGAGCACTGCCATGTCCGAGCTTGCTTCGAATGGATGCCGTCCAGTCGCGAGCTCGAATAGAACAATTCCAAGCGAGAAGATGTCGCTTGCCGGAGTTACCTCGGCAGCCGTTGCCTGTTCCGGCGACATGTAGCGCATGGTCCCGACAACCATTCCAGGACGTGTGAGGCGTGTGTCGACTGGATGATCTGCACTGTCATGACTGGCGAGCTGTGCGATACCAAAATCCAGCACTTTCACATACCCGTCGTCACGCACCATCACGTTTTCGGGCTTGATGTCTCGATGGACGATCCCTGCTTCGTGCGCAACAGCCAGTGCCCGTGCGGCCTGCGATCCGATCTGCGCAATCTCCTTGATGGTCGCGCGGTCTTTGCCGAGCTGGCGAAGTGTGCGGCCGGTGACAAGCTCCATCGCGATGAAGTGGGCATTGTCCGCTTCACCGATGGCGTAGATCGTAACGATGTTGGGATGATTCAACGCCGATGCGGCGCGTGCCTCCCGGACAAACCTCTCGAGGGCATCCGCGTTGAACTTCGCGCGCTGCGGGAGAACCTTGAGAACGAGCTCGCGCTCGAGCAGCGGATCGCGCGCGCGATAAACTTCGCCCATTCCGCCCGCGCTGATGCGGGCCACTACCTCGTAGCGATCTAAGCTGCTGCCGGCCTGGATTGAATCAGGTTGCGCCATGATGCGCTACAAACTTAAGCGCCGCATCGGTCCGGCGGGAACAGGAATTCTGAATGCTGAATTCTGACCAACGAAAACGTTAGCGTGATCTCATCAATGCTTCTATTTTCGCATCCTTGAGTAAAACGCTACTCCTGAGTTGGCGGCGTCTGCCCGAGGACACACGAGGGTACTTTGTCGCCGCAGCAACAATCGTTGTCGCAGCTGCACTGGGCATTCTGCTTCGTCCTTATCTGGATCGAAGCGTATTCATCCTGTTTGCTGCGCCCATTGCGCTTACGTCCTGGTACGGAGGGCGCGGTCCCGCCCTCGCTGCGACTTTCCTCGGACTTGTCGCCGCGGATCTGATCTTTCTGAAACAGAGCTCATTTTACGTTCCGGGGGAATCCAGCGACCTCGTAGCGATTGGAGTTTATCTGTTCGTCGGACTGACAATAGTCCATCTGAGCACACTGCTCCGGCTGTCACGCGCCGAAGCACAGGACCACGCGAAAGCTCTTCAGGATCAGGCGATGGAGCTGGAGCTTCAGACGAGCGAGCTCGAGCAGCAGACTCATGAAGCGCAGATACTCAGTGAAGAGCTGGAGGAAGCGCATGAAGAGCTGAAGCTCAAGTCACATGCGCAGCTCTCAGAGGCCCAGGCACTCGCGCGTCTTGGAAGCTGGGAATGGGACACTGTGAGCGATACCATCACGTGGTCCGACGAGATGTATCGTCTGTACGGACTCGAGCCGGAGTCCGGCCCGATCGACTATCAGCGTTATCAGTCGTTACTGCATCCTGAGGACAGGGAGATATCGGCTGAGGCTGTGAAGCATTCGCTCGACACTGGACAGGCGTTTTCATTCGACCATCGCGTGATTCGCGCTGACGGAACGGAAAGAATCTTCCATGCTCGCGGAAGGGTAGTTCGCGGCGACGACGGAAAACCGATCAGGATGTACGGCACAGGCCAGGATGTCACCGAGACTCGACGCGCAGCGGCGGCGCTTCAACGAGCGGCTGAATACGCCGCGCGCCAGGCTACAGCTGAAGCCGCTGCGCAGCATTTGAATCGAGTATTCGCGCAAGCTCCCGTTGTCATCGCAGTTCTTGCGGGTCCTGAGCATCGGTTCGAGCTCGTGAATGAGAAAGGCTACGAGACAATCGGTCGGTCACTTCTTGGACGAACAGTTTCGGAGGCGCTTCCTGAGCTGGACGCACAGGGTTTTGTGAAGCTGCTCGACATGGTGTTCGAGAAGAACGAGCCGTTCATCGGAAATGAAATCTTTGCGAGGCTCAGTGACGAAGGGCAGGGCGGCTATTTCAATTTTGTCTTCCAGCCGTTGAGCGGCGATGAAGGCGTCTATGCTGTTCTGGTAGTTGCGACTGACGTGTCAGATCTCGTGCGTGCGCGCCTTGCGGCCGAAGAGGCCCAGCGGGAAGCGCTCGCAGCGAGCCGGGCAAAAAGCGATTTCCTCGCGCGCATGAGTCATGAGCTTCGCACCCCGCTCGCGGCAATCATGGGCTACGGCGAGCTCCTTTCCGATGGAATCACCGGTCCAATCAACGAGGAGCAGAAGAGGCAGCTTGGCCGAATCAGGTCGAGCGCGAATCATCTTCTGTCCATCATCGACGAGATTCTCACACTCGCGCGAATGGAAGCAGGGAAGGAGAAAGTGGAAATTCGCGACGTCGATATTCCGGAGCTGATGGATTCGGTTGCGTCGATGGCGGAGCCGCTCGCCTCGGCGAAAGGACTTTCGTTCAAGGTGGAAATCGATCCGCCCGACCTCTCGATGAAAACAGATCCTGTGAAGCTGCGACAGGTTCTGTTGAATCTCCTCTCGAATGCAGTGAAGTACACTGACAACGGTGGCATCACGGTGCGCAGCGAAGCTTCCGATGGGGTAGTGAACTTCCTTGTCACCGACACTGGTGTCGGTGTAGGCGAAGAGCACCTTGAAAAAATCTTCGAGCCTTTCTGGCAGGTCGAGCATACCACCACTCGCCGAGCAGGCGGAACCGGACTCGGCTTAGCTGTTACGCGGCAGTTTGTCGATTTGCTTTCCGGGAGAATCGAAGTGATCAGTGTGCTCGGAGAGGGAAGCACATTCAAAGTTTCGTTGCCGCGGGATTGATGCGGTCAACTACGGAACTACGGAACTACGGAACTACAGAAACTGCTCTGAAGCACAGATGACGCAGATGCATCGCAGATGACACAGATGAACTACGCACGTTATAAGGGGAAACGGAACTACGCGGCCCTCGAAAGAATCAATCGGACAATGCCAGTCGAAAACGGGACGGCGTTAAAGTTTATCAACAATCCTCTCTCGATTCCCGAAAGACGCATGTAAGTCAGCAGTTGAGCTCTGTGAACGGGAAGGATTTCTGAAACCGCCTTTATTTCGACAATTACTTGCGATTGGACAATGAGGTCGCATCGAAAAGCAAGCTTCACTGTGAGGCCTTCGAATTCGGCGGGAAAGCCTGATTGGCTTACGAATGACAACCCGTCGATGCTGAGCGCGTGACACAGGAATGTGTGATATGCGGATTCAAGAAGGCCACATCCAAGTGCTTTACGCACTCTGATCGCTGCGCCGATAATCAAGTGAGTCAGAGGATCGCGATTGTCATCGATAGGTCTTGTCATCCCGCCACACTAACGAATACTTGCGATTCTCTCGTGACCATTTTCAACCGCGTAGTTCCGTTTCCCCTTATAACGTGTGTAGTTCATCTGTGTCATCTGCGATGCATCTGCGTCATCTGTGCTTCAGAGCAGTTTCCGTAGTTCCGTAGTTCCCGTAGTTCCCGTAGTTCCCGTAGTTCACCAGCCAAGCACGAGTGCAAATACGAGCGGCGCGACGATACTTGCATCTGATTCGATGATGAACTTCGGAGTATCGACTGCGAGCTTGCCCCACGTGATCTTCTCATTCGGCACTGCGCCCGAGTACGATCCATACGACGTGGTGGAATCAGAGATCTGACAGAAGTATCCCCACACCGGAACGTTTTCGCGCTGGAGGTCCTGGTGCAGCATCGGGACAACGCAAATTGGAAAATCTCCTGCGATGCCGCCGCCGATCTGGAAAAATCCGATAGTGCTGTCGTCCGTTGCGTTCGTGGTGTACCACTCCGCGAGAGTCGTCATGTACTCGATCCCGGTGCGAACAGTGTGAACGTTCTTCACATCACCGGAGATGCAGTGGCCCGCGTACATGTTGCCGAGCGTCGAATCTTCCCATCCGGGAACAATGATTGGAAGATTTTTTTCTGCGGCCGCAACCATCCAGGAATTCTTTGGATCGATCTGGTAACTGCCCTCGAGTGATCCGTTGCGAAGGATCCTGTACATGAACTCGTGCGGGAAATAGCGCTCGCCTTTCTTGTCGGCGGCCATCCATTCCTCCAGGACCACGTTCTCAATCCGGCGCATGGCTTCCATTTCCGGGATGCATGTGTCCGTGACGCGGTTCATGTGCCGGTCGAGGAGATCCTGCTCGTCATGCGGGGTCAGATCCCGGTAGTTGGGGACGCGCTCATAGTAGTCGTGAGCCACGAGGTTGAAGATGTCTTCCTCGAGGTTGGCCCCGGTGCAGGTAATGATCTGAACCTTGTCCTGCCGGATCATCTCGGCCAGGGATATCCCCAGCTCCGCTGTGCTCATGGCCCCGGCGACGGTGATCATCATCTTCCCGCCCTTATCCAGGTGACCCGAATAGGCATCTGAAGCGTCTATTAGTGCAGCCGCGTTGAAGTGCCTATAGTGGTGGCGCAGAAACTGGCTGACGGGACCCCCGTTGCCTGGTCTCGCCGATGTTGAAGCCTGCCCTGAATTTGACTTTTTCATGCGTGATGCTAACCGGCTTTTGAGATGGGTTCAAGGAACGAACAGCTGACGAGTCCCGTGCGGCGCGCGTCGCTCACGGTCATCGTGCCCGCATTCAATGAGGCTGCGACGATCGGCGATACGATACGCAGTCTTCTTGCACAGACCGTACTCGCGGAGTCGGTAATTGTCGTCGACGATTGTTCGACCGACGACACTGCCCGAGTCGCCGAGTCACTCGGCGCCAAGGTCATTCGTCCGCCGGCCAACACCGGATCAAAAGCGGGTGCCCAGAATTTCGCGCTGCCTTTCGTCAAAACGCGGTTCACGATGGCGATCGATGCTGACACCACTCTCGCGCCGGACGCAATCGAGAAGCTTCTCAATTGCGTTGAACGGGAAAACGTCGCTGCGGCATGCGGCTTCGTGATTCCGAGAAACGTAGGCACTCTCTGGGAACGCGGGCGATATGTCGAGTACATGTTCGCGTTCAGCTTCTACAAACAGGTGCAGGAGTATTACGAGAAGCCGCTCATCGCCTCAGGCTGCTTCACCATGTACGACACGGCCTCGCTACTTTCCCACCGCGGCTGGGAAACGCGAACATTGGCCGAGGATATGGATCTTACGTGGTCGATGTATCAGAGGGGGGAGAAGGTTCGTTTCGTTCCCGAGGCTGTGTGTTATCCGATCGAGCCGCATTCGTATCGATTCATGAGCAGGCAGCTCAAGCGCTGGTCGCATGGCTTCGTGCAGAACGTTCATCTGCACTGGAAAGGATTGCTCGACGTTCCCTATCTGAGGTCCGCCGTTGCTGTGTCGATGTGGGATGCGACGCTCGCGTCATTCGTATACCTCGTAGTGCTTCCTCTGCTGACGATCTGGTTCAGATCGCCATGGCTGCTTGTGGGCTATCTGATCGATGCTCCAGCGGTTGCTGTTCCAGTTCTGGTTGGTGCTGCGCCACGGGGTGAAACCCGGCGCGCGCTTGCAAGCCTCCCCGCGTTCTTTGTTTTGCGGACTGTAAATGCTGTGTTCTTTCTCTCCGCCGTGTGGAACGAGCTCGTGATGAATCGAGGATTCCATCGGTATGAAAAAGGACACTGACGAATGCTGAATTCTGACGACGACGAATGCTGAATTCTGAATGCTGACCTATCAATGACTGTCGGGCTTCCTGGATCAGGAATCGGCGGAGTGTTCTATCTGCTGAGTGCGCTCGCGATGCCGTTCGACGCGGCAGCGCGCGTTGCCGCATCGCGACTCGGGATTCGTCCGCCAGACGACCGCGAGATTCCCTGGAACCTGGTGTGGCGACAATTTGCCATCGCGATTGGAATCATTGCGAGTCTGTGGACGGCCGGGTGGGTACTCGCGGGACTCGTCGTGTCACATCCCGCTGCTCTGGGCCAGGCGCAAACTGCGGAGATCGGCAGAAAGCTTCCGAATATTCTTCGCGCCGGCGCAATTCTCGTCTCGCTTGGCACACTTGCAGGCGTGCTGATCACCGTGCAGATCGC
>JBKPNY010000364.1:0-1687 GCA_046732835.1 Gemmatimonadota bacterium
AACTTGAAACTTGAAACTCGAAACCTGAAACTATCTCCATGGATATCGAATCAATTCGCGCTTTCTGTCTCTCGCTGCCGCACACCGATGAAAAGGTGCAGTGGGGCAACGATCTGCTGTTTCGCATCGGCGAAAAGATGTTTGCAGTCGCTGCGTTGGAACCAAGTCATGGCGTGACGCTGTCGTTCAAGTGCACTCCCGAAACGTTCATGGAGTTGATCGAACGACCGAACATCATTCCCGCGCCGTACATGGCCCGGAATCACTGGGTCGGGCTCGAGCGCTTCGACGCCTTGCCCGACCGCGAACTGAAACCACTGCTGCAGAACGCCTACGAGATGGTGCTGGAGAAACTGCCTAAGAAGTTGCGAGCAGAACTTGAAGCCACCACAACAGCGAAGCCGGCAAAGAAGCCTGCGAAAAAACCGGCGAAGAAACGCGACTGAACTCATCGGACCGGATCGCTGATTCTCCTCTCCGCAAACCGCAACCGATTATGTCTTTGAAACGAACCCAGGGAATCGTCAGCTTAATTCTTTGCATTCTGTTGACGAGTTCGCAGTTTGAAGTCAGCGCACAGTCGTCTCCGGCATCCGTTAACACATCACTCGCACTTCAATTAAAGACAAGATTTCCCCGGCTCAAAGGCGAAGTCCTGAGTGTAATTCTGAGCCCGAACAATCGCGTCCTCGTTCCGGTTACCTGGAACAAGACAACCGAATTATGGGACACGCAAACCGGCCGGCTGATAGCAACCGTCGAGGGGCGGCCGCTGCGCGCGATCTCGTATTCCGACTTCTTGCTCATCGATGCGTTTAGCCCGGACAGCAAGACGCTCATGACAATCGCCGGTAGAGACGCGATGTTATGGGACACCGCGAGCGGCAAAATGAAACGCGCGCTGAAGGGACATACCAAAGACATTCGCTCGGCTGCGTTCAGTCCAGACGGTGACACGATTGCAACCGGCAGCGCAGACGGCACGGTCAAGCTGTGGAACGCAGAGACGGGTGAACTGAAGTCAACGCTGGACGCATTAACAGTGAAGCGTTATGCGCGCTGGCGAATCATCTCGCGCAAGATCGCCAATATCTTTGCCGAGGTTTCTGTTGCTTTCAGTCGCGACAGCAAGAAAGTGTTGACTGTCGCGCTCGATCAGGAAACGCGGCTTTGGGACGCACGCACCGGCGCGCTGCTCGCGAACCTCGGAAAGAATTTGAGCGGACACTTCAGTCCGGCCGGCCGCTATATCTTGACGCAACGTGCTGATTTTACCGGCGCGGATTTGTGGGACGCGGAGACGGGAAAGTTGAAAGCGACACTCGAGGGAGGGCAGGCGGCGTTTGGTGCTAACGAACAATGGCTTGGTCTCGTCGGCTATCAGGGCAGCAAAGGTTTGTTAAATCTCAACACGATGAAGCTGGAGAAGCCTCTGCCGCTCAAGCTCAACGATTTCGAGACGTGGAGCGCGTTCAGTCCCGACGGCAAAACTTTTGCACTCGCCAGCGGGATAAGTAAGCACAGCGTCAGCCTCGTGGACGTTGCCAACGGAACGGTCGTCGCGAACGTACCGGTCGAATCTAAACAAGGCTTCGATCTGGTTAGCGAATATTTAAAGTACTGGGAAAAATTGTCCTTCGATCCCAACAGCAGGTTCTTGATGGGCGCTAACCAGACCCAGGTAAGA
>JBKPNY010000365.1:0-2320 GCA_046732835.1 Gemmatimonadota bacterium
ATTCTGTCTTTGAACTCGGCGCGAGGGAAATGCGCAAGCTCGACGTGGCTATGCACGAGATTGCGCGCCGCGATTTCGGCACAGGCGATCTGCGCGCACTACTCGCGCAATTCAAAACTGATCCACGCTACACATTCCGTAGTCGCCAGGCGGTCATCGACACAGCACAAGCCGCAATCGACAGAGCGAACGCGCAGCTCAGCAAATGGTTCGGCCTGCTTCCGAGTTTCCCCATTGTCATCGAGCCGTATCCCGAATTCCGTCAGCGCGCAGGTGCTCCGGGACAACTAAAGCCCGGCGCACCAAACGATCGGCCATCGGTCTTTTTGATCAACACGTGGGATCCGGAGCATAAGAGTCGTGCCGATGGAGAGGCGACTGCGTTTCATGAGACAGTGCCCGGGCATCACCTGCAAGTCTCGATTGCGATCGCACGAAAGGACCTCCATCCATATGTGCAGCGATTCTTCAATTCAGGTTTTGGCGAAGGGTGGGCGTTGTACGCGGAAATGGTAGCAGACGAAATGGGAGTCTATTCCTCGCCTCTCACGCGGATGGGAATGCTGCAGAGTCAGGCTCACCGCGCTGCCCGCTGCCTCATCGATGCCGGCATTCATACAAAGGGATGGACTCGACAACAGGCGATCGATACTCTCGCCGCACACACCACCATGAGTCGCAACATCGTGGAAGGCGAGATAGATCGCTACATCTCCTGGCCCGGGCAGGCACCGTCTTACATGATTGGTCGCACGGAAATCATGAGACTCCGCTCGATGGCGAAGCAGAAACTCGGCGACAAGTTTGACATCCGGCAATTTCATGATCGCGTTCTCGAAAACGGGACGGTGACACTTCCGATGCTGCGGACGAACATCATGAGGTGGATCCAGTAGGGATTTACAGTGAGATGCCACTACTGTGGTGCAGCATGTACCTTAATCCATGAAACTCGAACAGCTTGCGCAGGTATCGGCAGATGTTGCCGCGAGGAGCGGCCGGCTCGAGAAGATCGCGCGACTTGCTGCGCTGCTGAAAGAAGTTCCGCCGGATGAGATACCAATTGCAATTGGATTTCTTATTGGCTGGCCTCGTCAGGGAAAAATTGGTGTAGGTTGGTCATCCGTTGCCGGTGCTCGCGACACTGAGCCCGCGACAACATCGACACTCGAGCTGAGCGAGATAGATCGCGTCTTCGATCAGCTGCAGTCTACAAAAGGAAGAAACTCCGGCGCCGAGCGCGCGCGTTTGTTGGCAGAGCTGTTTTCGCGCGCAACGTCACGTGAGCAACAATTTCTTGCAGGCCTGCTCGTCGGTGAGGTTCGCCAGGGCGCGCTCGAAGGAGTCCTTACCGAAGCGGTTGCAAAAGCAGCATCGATCGATACCGGCAAAATCCGTCGCGCCGCGATGATGGCAGGCGATCTTGGCGTAGTAGCGGAATCGGCGCTGCGAGACGGCGAGCGAGCACTCGATCAATACGATCTGCAAATCTTCCGTCCAGTGCAGCCGATGCTTGCTGATTCGGCACCCTCAGTTGCTAATGCACTCGCGTCAGGCGATCCCGTCGCGGTGGAATGGAAGCTCGACGGAGCGCGAATCCAGGTACATCGGCGTGATGATCTCGTTCGTGTGTACACTCGCGGATTGCTCGAAGTCACCGACGCTGTACCGGAAGTTGTCGACGCCGTGAGAGAGCTTGCATCGGCCCGGCTCATTCTCGACGGCGAAGTCATAGCGCTCAACCCGGATGGGCGACCCAGATCGTTTCAAACGACAATGCAGCGATTCGGGCGACGACTGAATGTGCTCAAGCTTCGTGATGAGCTTCCGTTGACAGTATTCGTTTTCGATCTGCTGTACGACAACAAGAGCATCGTCGATGAACCGCTTTCATCGAGACTCGATAAACTGCATGCGCTTGTTCCCGAATCAATGCGTGTGCCGCGCATTGTCACCTCTAACGTTGAGGAAGCGCAACAATTTCAAGCAGACGCGATAGCGCGCGGACATGAAGGCGTAATGGTGAAATCATTGTCGGCGCCGTACGCCGCGGGACGCCGAGGGTCCGCGTGGCTCAAGGTGAAAGAGGCGCGCACGCTCGATCTTGTCGTGCTTGCTGTCGAGTGGGGATCGGGCAGACGCAAAGGCTGGCTCAGCAACCTGCACCTCGGCGCACGCGATCCGTCGACAGGTGACTTCGTGATGCTCGGAAAGACATTCAAGGGAATGACGGACGAGATGCTCAAGTGGCAAACTGAGGAGCTGCTAAAGCGCGAAGTTCGGCGTGAAGGTCACATCGTCTATGTGCGGCCCGAGCTTG
>JBKPNY010000366.1:0-12940 GCA_046732835.1 Gemmatimonadota bacterium
GTCACATCTCGAGCGTGCAGACCGCGCTTTCGAGGATGAAGACACAGCGACTGCCCGTCGCGAATATGAGGCAGCGCTTACTGAGAATCCTGATGCCTCGCGTGCGCTATATCGTCTTGGCAAACTCGCGCGCGCTAATCCGCGCGTCGCGGAAGATTATTTCCGCCGGTATTCGCAAGCGGAACCGGCTGACGCTTGGGGCTGGATCGCACTCGGCGATGTGCTCGCCGCGCAAAAGAAGTATCACGACGCTATGGATGCTTACGATCACGCACGAGCGATTGCTCCTGAGGAGCGTGAAGTTGTTACCGGACGCGCACGGATTCGAGCAGCTCGAGGGCGATCTGCGCCCGCAGTCGAGCTCAACACGTCCGGCTCGCGCGATTCGGAAGAGAATCAGACGATGCGCGTCGGAGGCACGGGCAGCATACAGACCGGTGATGGGATTCGACTGAATTTCTCGGGCGGAAAACGGTGGCTCTCCGGATTTTCGGATGTGACTGTGGAGGACGGATCGATTGGATTGACGGCGCGACGCATTCCTGCATTCAGATTCGAAATAGGTGCCGGTATTGCGAGGCCGCATTCGACAATCACTGCAGTCGACACAATTCCCGGTGTTGGTCCAGGAACGCAAGTGTGCACCAGCAATGGAAGTGGAAGCGGAAACGGTCGCGGCAACGGAAGAAATCGCGGTACTACATGTACTGCGGTTCCTCCGCCGGGAACGATCATTCAGACTCAATCTGAATCGTCTGAGAATGTTTTCGTGGGGGCCGTGCGCGGTGTTTTGAGAAAACCGGGAAGTCGAAGCTCGCTCGATTTGCGCGCTACCCGGTCATTGCTCGATGCGACTCCGGTGCTTGTCATCAACAGAGTAGTGCGCAGCGAATTTGCGGGTCGCGCTGACGTCGAAATGATTCCGAGGCTCAAGCTTCGTGTTGGCGGGCGAGCGGGATCATACAATGCAACCGGTGACGACAACACTCGCATGTCACTTCTCGGCGGGCTTGCATACGCTGCAACGAATGCTGTCGAAGTGAGCGGTGTGTTTCAGCGTCTCACGTTCAGCCATGAAACCACGAGCGGGTACTTTGCGCCGAAGGTCGCGCAGCTCGCGGAGCTTGGAAGCTACGCGGAATTCGAATCCGCCAACGGCACAGTGCTCGCACTCGATGCCGGAGTTGGAGCACAGCGTCTCCAGGAATTCACGAAGGCAACAGGAGACTGGGAGCCGTCATACAGATTGTTTGCGTCACTCGATGTTCCTTTCCGCCCGGGCAGCGCATTGCATCTCGAGCTCGACAGCTACGACTCGCGACTCGGGAGCGATGCGCCGTCATCGACGTCGAGCTGGAAGTCCATCTCACTTTCTGCATCACTGAGACTGGCGCTCCACTGACAGTTCGCAGATGTTATCGGTTATGACCGTAACATCGACCGACAATCAGCTGGTAACTCTGACTGACATCAAGCGCGCGGCGGAAATACTTTCGCCAGTCGCTATAAGAACCCCGCTGCTTTACGACGACGTACTGAGCGAAAAGCTCGGCGCCGAAATCAGATACAAGCCGGAATGCCTGCAAAGAGCTGGCGCATTCAAGTTTCGCGGCGCGTACAACTATCTGCATTCGCTTCCGGAAGATCTGCGAGAGAAAGGAGTAGTTGCGCCGTCATCCGGAAATCACGGACAGGGCGTCGCGATGGCCGCGAAGCTTTTCGGAATTCCCGCGACGGTGGTAATGCCGACCAATGTCACTTCTGCAAAACGCGCAGGTGCTGAGCGACTCGGCGCACGCATCGTTCTGGCAGGAACTACTACGCAGGATCGTGCGGAAAAAGCGAAAGAAATCTGCGATGCCGAAGGCATGACGCTCGTGCACCCCTACGATGATCCGATGATCATTGCGGGGCAGGGAACTGTGGGACTCGAGATCGCAGAAGATCTGCCCGATGTAGAGATGGTGCTCGTTCCAGTTGGCGGCGGCGGATTGAGTGCCGGCGTCGCAACCGCTATGAAGCTGATGGTTCCCGGGATACGCGTTGTTGGCGTCGAGCCTGTCAGCGCGCCGAAACTTTATCGCGCGCGGCAGGAAGGCGTGCCGGTAAGACTCGATGCAACCGGCGGTCTTGCCGATGGTCTGCAGGCGATCGAAATCGGTGGAAGACCATTTC
Source organism: Gemmatimonadota bacterium (assembly GCA_046732835.1). Lineage (GTDB taxonomy): Bacteria > Gemmatimonadota > Gemmatimonadetes > Gemmatimonadales > Gemmatimonadaceae > UBA4720. Next base: position 2,176 of record JBKPNY010000366.1, read on the forward strand.
ACCATCATCAAGCCTACATCGACGACGTCGTGCTCGTAGATGACGCCCCGCTTCCAGAAGCGATGCAGCATCTCCTGGACAGAATGAAAGTTGTCGTCGAGCCAAGCGGAGCCATCACCGTTGCTGCTTTGATGACGGGAAAAGTGAAACCCGCTGGTGTCACTGTGGCGGTGCTGAGCGGCGGGAACGTCGAATGGAGCGGGCTAAAGCAGATCCTTACCTGAGAACCAGAAAACCGCGGTATTAGGTAGCAGATGAGCCGCGGGTGTCAGCGGCGTGTATCGCGCGGGCGCGGACCGCCGCATCGCCCGGCCCTGTAATCGCGAGGCTCGCAGGCAAAAAAATCAGTCGCCCACAATCCGCGCTTCGCTTTCTGCGCTTCTGATACCGCGCGCCGAATTCTTTCGACGTATTTCACATTCGGCGGATAGACCAGCGCAGTGACATATCCCGACCACGCCATTTCTTCATTGACCATTCTTCCGTCGGGAAGGTAGATGTAGCCGAGTATGCGATCGAACGAGTCGCGAAGGCGTACATCGGTTTCAACGGTAACTGAAGTTCCAACCGGCATCAGACTCTCGAGCTCGCGTTGCGCGTCGCGACCCGGCGCGCCCTGCGACAACTCCGGTGCGTCGATCAGGAGAAGCCTGATTCGACCGATCTTTCCACAGTAGGCGGTGTCGCCATCGGAAACTCTGCTGATGCGACACTGAATCTTTTCGCCAATTCGCGAAGGGGATTGTTCCTTCGCGTCTCCATTGTCCACGTCGCACGCGAGGATCCAGGCGAGGATCCACGCGGCGTGTGCTGCGCGAAACTTCAGAGCTGGCTCGTGCAGTACGGGCAGCGGGTCGCTGCTTCGTCGATAGTCATCCTGCAGAACTGACAGTTTCGCGCAGGCGGCGCTGCGGGCTTTTCGAGGAGCTTGGAGATCCGCCAGACAACAAAGGCGATGATGACGAAGTTTATGAGCACGCTGAGGAAATCGCCGACACCGAACTTGAGACTGCCTACTGCCCAGGTTGCTTTCTGCCAGTCACCTGAAGGGGTGATCGCGCCGACGATCGGCATGATGAAGTCATCGACAATCGCCTGGACGAGTTTTCCCACCGCTGCGCCCAGCACGACGGCAAGCGCAAGTGCGACGAAGTTCTCCTTCATTAGAAAGCTCCTGAAGTCCTTCAGCATCGCGCTCTCCAGCGGTGAAAGTTGATCCAGAAATAGCCCTGAACTGCCCGGGTCTCAAGTCCTTCCAGCCGTTGTTGGTGTAGTAACATTTGGTTAAAATCCATTGCTACCCGGGTGAGAAAAACTCCCCACAATCCGTCACACAGCCTTTGAAATCTCCTTTCGACTTCCAGCGTAAAACTGAAGCCGCCGGGCAGCGTCGCAACTCGCGTATGCTGCTCGGGATTGTTGCGGGTGTGCTCGCCTTTGGCTGGGCGTGCGGAGACGGCACGGGGCCACCGCCGGCGGTTGCTACGGTTTCGATTCAGCCCGCTGGTACCGAGCTGGTCACGAATGGCTCGCAGATGCTGACCGCGGTTGCAAAGGATGCCAAGGGCAACACTCTGACAGATCGTCCCGTGACGTGGGCGAGCTCCGACGCATCCGTCGTAAGCGTTGCGGCCGGTCTTGTAACCGGAGTTGCGCTGGGCAGCGCAAACATTACCGCCACGGTTGAAGGTCAGAACTCTACAGTAGAAGTGAAAGTCAAGGACGGCGGACTCGTCTCAGCAGCAGGAACCACATTCTCGGCCCAGGGTGGCGCGGTGAGTGTGACCGCGCCCGCAGGTGCGGTGTCGCAGACATCGAGTGTGACAGTTGGACCGGCTGCAAATGCTCCGGCAAATGCGCGTCTTCTTCCCGGAACTGCATTCGATTTTGGTCCGTCGGCACTCTCGTTCGCGCAGCCTGTAACGATCACGATCAAGTACGATGCATCGAACGTTGCGCCCGACAGTCCTGAGAGTGGGCTTCAACTTTATGAAGTGGTCGCTGGAAAGTGGACAGTAGTTCCAGGAAGTACAGTCAACCTCACTGCAAAAACGGTTTCCGGCGCCGTGTCGCATCTCGGCACTTACTCGGTGATGATGCAGCCGAAGGTGGAGACGATCACGATCTCCGGTGATCAACCGTCAATTCCTGTTGTCACAACTCGACAGCTGACTGCAACACTCAAGGACAACGAGGGAACGACTCTCACGCGGCCGGTTGCGTGGAGCAGCTCAAACTCCGCAATTCTTTCGATCGACGCGACAACTGGTTTGGCGACTGCAAAGACTCCGGGACAGGTCACGGTCACCGCAACGTCCGAGGGAAAATCCGGAACTGCAACAGTGACCGTGGTTCCTGGTCCGGCATCGAAGATTGTCGTCAATGCCGGGAACAATCAGTCAGTCGCGGCGGGCGCTGCAGTTCCGGTTGCGCCATCAGTGAAGGTCACTGACGCAGGTGATAATCCGATTGCGAACGTCGCAGTTGTATTTGCGGTTGCGTCGGGTGGTGGCACAATCACAGGCGGGAGCACCACCACGAATGCGTCTGGAATCGCGACCGTCGGCAGCTGGACACTTGGTCCTCAAGCCGGTCCGAACACTCTCACAGTCACATCGCCGACAATCGCGGGAGTAACGCTCACGTTCCAGGCGGCAGCCGGTGCTGGTCCTGCCGCGAGCGTCGCGATCTTCTCGGGGAACGGACAGACAGGAACTGCCGGCGGGAATATTCCGATTCCGCCGCAAGTGAAAGTCACCGATGCGAATGGAAATTTCGTCGCGGGTTTCGCGGTGACATTTGCGCCGGGTCCGAACAGCGGAAGTGTGACTGGTGGATCGGTTGTCACTGATGCATCGGGAATCGCAACCGTCGGAAGCTGGAAGCTCGGTGCAACTCCGGGTGCACAGACGCTGATAGCAACTGCATCGGGTCTCAATGGCAGTCCGCTCACGATCAATGCGACTGCTATTGCACCTGTACCGAGCGCGATCTCTGTTGCGGGCGGTGACAATCAGACTGCACGACCTGGATTCAACGTTCCAACATCGCCGTCGTTCCGTGTCACGGATCCAGGAGGAGTTCCTGTTTCCGGAGTGACAGTGACATTCGTTGTCACTGAAGGTGGCGGAAGCGTCAGCGCTCCGACTGCAGTAACGAACACTGATGGAGTCGTGCAGGTCACGTGGACCCTCGGGCCGTCTCTCGGACCGAACACGCTGCAGGCTAGTATTCCCGGCGGGATTCCGGCTGTGTCGGTGCATGCAACAGCAGCTGCACCGCCGCCCACGAGAATCGCAGTCAATGCGGGCGATGCGCAGTCTGCCAATGCAGGTTCCGCTGTTGCGATCGCGCCGTCAGTGAAAGTGACTGATGCGGATGGCGTGGGTGTCGGCGGAGTGAGCGTCACGTTCAGCATTCGCAGCGGTGGCGGCTCACTCACTGGTGCGAGCACTGTGACAAACGCGCAGGGCATTGCAACTGTCGGTAGCTGGACCCTGGGACTCGGCGGAAACTCCATCTTCGCATCGGTTCCAGGTCTGAGCGGCGATCCGGTGATCTTTGTTGCACTTGGAACGGCCGACGTTCAGATCGTGACGTTCGGCGATTCGAATACTGATCTTGGGTTCGCGGGAACTACTTCATCGCCGAAGGTTGGCTCGTACGTTTCGAGCACGAATCCGGCGATCAAGCTCGATGCGAATGCGCCGAACGATACGACTCAGCTTGCTGGAAAAATCGAGTCGCGCTGGAGAGCAAATCGCACGAAGACAATCAAAGCCGTGAATCACGGAATTTCGGGAACGGGAACCACGGCTGGGCGCAGCATTCTTCTCGCGCCAAGTGCGCTCGCGGTTGTGAATGGCGTGACGCGTTTCCGCGGTGAAGTTCTTGGCGATGCCTATCCATGGAGCGGCGGCGAGCCGGTCAATGCATTCTACCCGAATGGTGCGATTCTTCGCGTGCAGGCGTTCAAGCCGCGATCGACTGACTTCGCCTACATCTCGACTGGAACGAATGACCTGGACAGCGCATCGATCTCGACTACTACCATCAGGAACAATCTCGAGATCATGATCGACGAATGGATCTCGCGCGGCCTCGCTCCGAACAGGCTCATGATCACAACACTTCCACCGAAACGTCCGGGGGCGGAGAGCTCGCGCATACCTGATCTCAATTCGAAGATTCGTGCTCTCGCACTCGCGAAGGGAATCCGGCTCATCGACATCTCGCAGTTCGTCTCGAATGACGACGGGCTCACGTGGAAATCGGCAGCGATGCACGTCACGAATGACGAGCTGCACTATTCGGAGAGTGTGCGCGCGTGGATTGCTGATCAGGTTGCGTCGATCATGCTGCAGCTGAATCCGTAACGATTACCCAAGCGCCCATTCGCGGACCGATTCGAGGCGCTGATCTTCGGCGATCAGCAGTCGCTGGGCTGCTTCGACTGAAATTTCCTCGAAGCTCACTGTCGTACCTGGTGTCAGCTGTGCGAGCCTGCCGAGGTCGGCGGTGATTACGCATCCAACAATTCGATAGCCGCCGATTGTCGGTGCGTCGGCCATAAGAACGATCGGCTCCCCTCCCGGCGGGAGTTGAACGGTTCCGGGACAGACGCCGGTCGAGGTGATCGATGCGCCGCCGAAGATCATTTGACCTGCGAGGCGGTATCCCATTCGATCTGACGATGACGATATCGAGAATTCGGCGCGCGTAATTTCGCTCGCGTCGTCGCGCGCTACGATTCGAATTGGTTTTTGGCTGTAATCAGGACGCAATTGTTGCGGGAGCGCATCGAGCACCTGATGTCGCGTGCGTTTCTGATTGGTGATCGGAATTTGGTCGCCGGTCTTCAGTCGCCGACCTTCGAAGCCGCCGAATTCTCCCGGGACGTATGTGCTTCTGCTTTTCATGACGAGTGGTGTGTCGACTCCTCCCGAAAATGCGATATAGAGAAATCGTCCTTTTGTGACCGCTTCCAGTCTCAAGGTGTCGCCGGGCGATGCGACGTACACTCTATAAGCGTCAGCAGTCGCATGATTGAAGTGGGCAATTGCATCGGCACCGCCAAATACAAACGATGTTCGAGCGGAGAACGTAATCTCACCGCCGGTCAGCGCCCATTCGATCGCAGCTGCGCCCGGATCATTGCCAAGCATCGCATTCAGAGTGCGCAACGTCATGAGATCCATTGCGCCCGCGCGCGGTACTCCGCTCGACATGAACCCGCGCCGGCCTTCGTCCTGGACTGTCGCGTATGCTGGCGCGCGAGTGACTGCGATCATTTGAGCACGAAGTGAACATGATCGCCAACACGCAACCTGGCGGGCCTCGCTTCATCAGTGGGGTCGAACAGCTTTGCGGTCGTTGTTCCGATGATATGCCACCCTCCAGGCGTTGCCGATGGATAGATACCGGTTTGCGCTTCCGCGATTGCGACAGATCCTGGCGGAACTCGCTTTCGAGGCGACTCGCGTCGCGGCAGAACAAGACGCGCATCCAGCTGACCGAGATATGCAAATCCCGGCACGAAGCCAATTACAAGAACGCGATAGGTTTGAGCTCGGTGGATTCGAATCACTTCACCAGTAGTCAGACCAGTTCTCTTCGCTACTTCGTCGAGATCCTCGCCATCGTACCTGGTGGGAATCTCGAGAGTCCTCTGAATGCCTCCGGGAACCATGATGCTGAATCCACCGGGAAGCTTGTGCCCTGGAGCGCCCCTGTTGAGCAAGCGAGACTTGAGATCCGAGAATCCAATCCTCATCGGATCGTAATGAACTGTGACCGTCTCGTATGATGGAACTACGTCGGTCACTCCCGGGATCTGGCTCTTCTCGATTTCATATGCCTCCATCGTGATCTGAGAGCTCGTAAATCCGACTATGTCCGCGTTGGGGACAACAGTAATTGCACTGTCGCCGAGCGGAATGATCTCACGCTCTTTGCTCATTTGACGAACGGGGCGATTGTGAATCCAGCGTTTTCGAGCGCTGCGCGCGCGGCGGTCACAGTTTCCAAAGCATGCTCGCCGTCTCCATGCACGCAAAGTGAATCTGCTTCGATATCGATGAGACTTCCGTCTACCGCTTCGATTCTCTTGTCACGCACGATTTTCAGTGCACGATCAGCAGCAAGCTCAGGATCCTCGATGAGCGCGCCTGACTTCGTTCGCGGGACGAGACTCCCGTCAGGCATGTAGCCGCGATCGATGAATGCTTCCCGAGCGAATGTCGCGCTGCGTTTCCTTGCCGCGGCCTGGGCAAAACTTCCGGAGAGTCCAAGAATTACGAGTGTGTCATCGACGGCCATCGTGCATCCCGTCAACAGATCTGCGAGCTTGTCGTCGCGAGCCGCGCGATTGTACATGGCGCCATGAGGCTTCACATATCGGAGTATCGCTCCTTCGAGCTCGCAGCATTCGATCATTGCCTGAATCTGCTCGATAAATGATTCGGCGATCGAATCCAGCGGGAGTCCAATCTCGCGGCGACCGAATCCCGGACGATCGGGATAGCTCGGATGCGCACCGATGCTCACTCCCTTCTCGTAAGCCATCGCGATCGTGCGCTTCATGACCGATCGCGAGCCTGCGTGAACTCCGCAGGCAATGTTCGCCGACGACACGACGGAAAGAATCGCGGCGTCACGGGAATACCCGTCGCCGTCGTGCTCTCCGATGTCCGCGTTCAGGTCGATTGAAGAAATCGAAACGCTCCCCAGGTTGTCCGGCGCTCCCCAAGTCTCCAAGATAAGCGCCATGCAAACCGCTTCGGAACAGGAAAAAGCGCCGAAAGGAATCTGGCGGGTCATTGCCGCATCGACTGCCGGCACAATGATCGAATGGTATGACTTCTTCATTTTCGGAAGTCTCGCAACGATTCTCTCGACGCAGTTCTATCCGCCGGGAAGTGCAACGGCAGCATTTCTGAAGACACTCGCGACGTTCGCTGTCGGCTTCGCTGTCAGGCCGCTCGGCGCTCTCTTCTTTGGCAGGATCGGAGATCTCGTCGGCCGAAAGTTCGCATTTCTTACAACGCTGCTTGTAATGGGCGGATCGACTGCCGCAATTGGTTTGCTTCCGGGATATTCACGCATTGGTATTGCAGCGCCGATCATCCTCGTATTGCTGCGCATGCTTCAAGGTCTCGCCCTGGGCGGTGAATACGGCGGGGCCGCAGTGTATGTCGCGGAGCACGTGCCTGATTCGCGGCGAGGCTTTTACACGAGCTTTATTCAGACCACTGCCACGCTCGGACTTTTCATTTCGCTGGTCGTGATTCTCCTCACGACTCGCATGGTCGGTGATGCCGCTTTTGCAGCGTGGGGATGGCGAATTCCGTTTCTTCTTTCAGTGGTACTTGTTGCGGTCTCGTTCTACATCAGAATGCAGCTTGGCGAATCGCCGCTCTTCGCTAAGCTCAAAGCGGGAGGAAATGCATCGCGGACTCCTGTTCGCGAGAGCTTTGACACCTGGCCGAAATGGAAAGTCGCGCTCCGCATTCTTTTCGGAGTTACGGCGGGGCAGGCAGTGACTTATTACACGTCGCACTTCTACGCCCTGTTCTTCCTGCAGACTGTCCTCAAGGTTCCGGCGACAAAGGCGTATGGAATCGTTGCAATTGCCGTCGTTATAGGCACTCCTGCGTTTGTCATTTTCGGGCGACTCTCGGACAAGGTCGGTAGAAAGAAGCTGATGATGGCCGGTAATCTTTTGTCGGCGCTCAGCTATTTCGCTCTTTATCGCGCGATGACGAGCTTTGCGACACCGCTCAATGCGCCCGCGATAATCGCTGTAATCGTGCTGATGATTGCTTTCGCCGCAATGATCACTGGCCCCGTCGCTTCGTTCCTTGTCGAGTCATTCCCGGCACGGGTTCGATATACGTCGATGTCGCTTCCATATCACTTCGGTAACGGGTGGTTCGGCGGATTTCTTCCCTTGATCGCGACGGCTCTGGTTGCGCGCACCGGGAATATTTACGCCGGTTTGGTTTATCCCACGGTTGTCGCGTTCCTGACTTTCATCGTTGGATCGGTGGTTCTGACGGAGACTCGACACAACCGAATCTGGGACGAGGTAAAGGACGAATACTGAATGCTGAATGCTGACGAAGTGCGCCTTTGGTCAGAATTCAGCATTCAGTATTCGTTGTACGTACATTGAAATAGACCCTTCACCCTCAGCCCCCACGATGAGCAAAAACCGCGTTTTTGTCCTCCTCGCCGGAGCGATGATCTCTCTCGCCGGCACAGCCCAATCACAGCTCACAGCTCCCCTCGACTCCGCAGCGCTCGCGGCATTTCGCTGGCGCTCCATTGGCCCCGCCATCATGGCCGGGCGAGTAACCGACATTGAAGCCGATCCGCGTAACTCGAAAGTCTTCTACGTCGTGATGGCGACAGGCGGAATCTGGAAGACAGTCAACAACGGAACGATGTTCTTCCCGCTCTTCGACAAGGAGCGAGTGATATCGATGGGCGATCTCGCCATTGCTCCGTCAAACGGAGACATCCTCTATGCCGGAACTGGTGAGGAGGATTCCCGCAACTCCATCTCCCCGGGCGGCGGCATCTACAAGTCGACTGATGCCGGCAAGACATGGAAGCTCATGGGCCTGGAGCAAACACAGGCGATCGGCCGCATCGTCGTCGATCCGAAAGATCCAAACATCGTTTACGTCGCGGCACTTGGGAAAGTGTGGACCACAAACCCCGAACGCGGGCTCTACAAGTCGACCGATGGTGGCACGTCGTGGAAGCTGATGAAGTTCATCAGCGACAAAGCAGGCTTCGTCGATCTCGCGATGGATCCGTCGGACAACCGCACTTTGTGGGCATCGAGCTGGGAAAGAATCAGAACTCCGTATTCGCTTTACAGCGGCGGGCCCGGCAGCGGACTCTGGAAAAGCACGGACGCAGGCGAGACGTGGACAGAAGTGAAGGGCGGTGGATTCCCGTCGACTACAAAGGGACGCATCGGCATCTCAATCGCTGCTTCCAATCCAAAAGTCGTGTATGCCTGGGTGGAAGCCGACACGCTCAAGAAAGCGCTCGCAAAAGGTGAGAAGCCCGACACATCGAAACAGCAGAAGACAAACAGCGGTCTTTATCGCACGACCGACGGCGGTGCGACGTGGACATTGATGCAGCGCAACGCGCAGGATGCGCGCCCCTTCTACTACTCGCAGGTGCGGGCTGATCCAAAAAATCCCGACCGCGTGTACTGGATGTCGTCGGTGTTCCGCTTTTCCGATGACGGTGGGAAGACAGAGCGTCGCGGTGCCCTTTCAATTCACACCGACTGGCACGCGATGTGGATCGATCCAAACGACCCCGATCACTACATCATCGGTGACGACGGCGGAATCGCAATCACCTGGGACAAGGGCGGCACCTACGATTTCCCGAACATCTTCCCGGTGGGCCAGTTCTATCACGTCAGCTACGACATGAGCAAACCGTACCGCGTGTGCGGTGGATTACAGGACAATGGAACGTGGTGCGGGCCGACTCGCACGCGCGGACGTGAAGGCGCGAGCAATGCCAACTGGTTCAACGTTGGCGGAGGCGATGGCTTCTACAGCGCGCAGGATCCGACTGATGCATCGATCATCTACAGCGAATCCCAGGGTGGAAACGCGTCGAGGCTGAATACAGTAAGCGGCGCGCGCTATCCGATCATGCGCGGCAATGCAGGTCGAATCAATTTCGAGGATTCACTGATTGTCGCTCGCGGCGACACCATGCAGCCAATCAATCCGCGCGTCACTTCCGCGCTCGAAGCAATTCGCGCGCGTGCACGCGCTGATTCAGCGTCGCGATACCGCTTCAACTGGTCGACACCGTTCTTCATTTCATCACACGCGCCTTCGACGCTTTACATGGGCGGCAACAGACTCCTCAAGTCGACAGATCGCGGCGACAATTTCTATCCGATCTCACCCGATCTTTCCACAGCAGATTCGTTCCGCATTCGTGCAAGCACCAAAACCACCGGTGGAATTACGCGCGATGCAACAGGTGCAGAGACACACGGAACGATCACGACAATTTCCGAGTCGCCGATTCGCCCGGGCATTCTCTGGGTTGGAACCGATGATGGAAATGTGTGGGGAACCACGAACGACGGCGGATCGTGGACGAACATCACGAAAAGATTCCCGGGCGTTCCGGCAAAGACGTGGGTGTCGCGAGTCGAGGCGTCGAACTTCGACACCGCAACAGTCTATGTGACGTTCGACAATCATCGCGAGAACGATTTCAAGCCGTACGTCTTTGTGTCGAACGACTTCGGAAAAACTTTCCGCTCGATTGCCAACAACCTTCCGACGGGCGGCGTCGATTTCGTTCACGTGATTCGAGAAGATCCGTACAATCGGGATCTTCTTTTCCTTGGATCCGATGTCGGGGCGTACGTCTCCACAAATCGCGGCGCATCGTGGCAGAAATTCATGACCGGTCTTCCAACGGTTCCGGTTCACGACCTTGAGATTCATCCGCGCGACCGCGAGCTGATCGCCGCAACACACGGAAGATCGATCTGGGTTACCGACATCTCACCGCTCGAGCAGATGGTCGACAGCGCGATGGGACAGCGGACGTACTTCTTCCAGCCAACCACTGCATATCAGTATGCGCAGCAGTTCACACAGCAGTGGACCGGAAACAAGATCTACGTCGCCGACAATCCGCCATATGGCGCGACGTTGACGTATCGTCTTCCGGCCGGAGATTCGCGACGTGACACGACGCGCAT
>JBKPNY010000367.1:0-2373 GCA_046732835.1 Gemmatimonadota bacterium
AAGTATTTGATCGAAGCCGTGATTGCTTATTCAAACGACGCCAAAACCAGGACGCTTGGAGTCGAGCCTGTATTGCTGCTCGAACACGGTGCGGTGAGTGCCGCGGTGGCTGAGGCAATGGCGGAGGGCGTGCGTAAACGCGCGCGCACCGATTTTGGTTTGTCGGTTACCGGCATCGCCGGGCCGGGTGGCGGCAGCGATGAGAAACCGGTCGGACTTGTCTACATTGCACTCGCCGACGATGCGCATATCGAGCACCGCAAGCTCAACATTCCCGGCGACAGACAACTGGTTCGCTGGCGTGCATCGCAGGCTGCATTGGATCTATTGCGCAAGAGATTGATTTGACGCAGCGACTGAGGTCCAACTGAAAAGACTATTCCTTTAACTCTTTACCGTCAGTTCGCCCACTTCGTGTTTGTGCTACACGCTGGACGAGAAGTGATCCAACGGCAACACTCCCTAGCAATATGAGAGTCATGGCGGAACCCGCGCCCACTGTCAAAATCGCAGCCACGTACAAGCCGTGACTCAATTGGGCGATGCCAAAAGTGGCGCCGGCGGCCATGGGAGCAAGGCACATCTTTTTACCGCTGTCCAGGAGTTTTAGTAAGCTGTCTGAACTCGCCTTTGGGCTGTTTCCGAACGGAATGTCATATTCAAGAATCGATTCCGTAAAGTCGGCAGTTCGCGGTGATCGCTGAACGCGTGCATTAAAGCATGCCATACCCGTGGCGAAAGCCGTTTCATCCGTCTCGAGATTCAGATTCCGGATATTAAGTTCCGCCGACAAAGGCATTCCAAACCAAGAATGTGTGCGCCCCGTTTCGCCCGTTACCATCAAGGCAACCGAATGCTCCGCAAACATTCTTATTGGGTGTTCCCCCGACTCACTTTCTTTCATTACCTGCTTCTCGCGTTTATCCATTTCGAAGACCAAGTCGTCCGAATATGGGTCGAATCGCATCCACCGGTGAGACCAACGCCCACCCATTCTAGTGACGAGCGTTTTGTAGTCGACTTCGTCCAGTAAGGCATTGGCTGGAACTGCGAGAACTTCAGCTATCAGGCGTTTAATATCGGCGTCAGTCTCGACTTTATTGGAGGAGGCAATTTCATCCAATGGTACAGACGCTGCAAAAAGAGCAGCGGGCAAATCAGTACCGACGAACGTGCGCTGTATTACACTTCCGCTTACATTTCTATCGGGCATTTAGTTGGGCCTTCGATTGGGTGTGTCAACCGGTTAAAAGATCGAAGCGGTAATACTCGCCTGCGTAAGAATATCAAGGCTATTATCAAACTAGGAACTGTCCGGAAGATCGGGTCGATCACTTCGCGAGGAATGGAAACCTTTCCGGATGTTCGATTGACTCGATTGCAAGATCGACATCTAGATCCGGCCAATGCAAATGGCGACCGTTTAGAAACTCGACATTGTGAATCGCAGATATGGAAGCAGCTTTGAACCAAGGGAAGTTTTCGAATGAGAGGAACGATTCCTTTTCGCCAATCAACAACCAAATCCCTTCCTGGTCAATTTGTGTCACTTCAGCTCCTAAAGTGATCTTGCCACCGGCGTTTGATTTCATCACTGCGTTCCTCGATTAGTTTGTAAACCGTCTTTATCTCACCTGACCTTAACCCGTAATTCTCTGCCAATTCGAGGTCGGGTTCAAGCCAGAACTTGGCATCACCGTGAGCACAATCGACATGTACGTGCATTCGTGGCTCTTCGCGCGAGTAGAAATAGAATCGAAAGCCTGATTCTTCAAACACTGTGGGACTCACGTTTGGAATCTCTCCCTCGCCGCATCTTGAATATCATCGCGAGTAGTAGAACGGATTCGGCTTCCGGGCAATACCTTGTCCCACCCAAGGGTGATTGTTATAGTGCAAGGCTTCTTTCATGCCCCAATAATCGTCAAGGAGTAATGTTAGCTTGCGACCTGCAGCTCTCGTCGTTATTGCTTACCTGTTTGGCTCGATCCCCTTTGGTTATCTGATTGTGCTCCTCACTCAAGCCGCTGACGTCAGAGAGACTGGCTCGGGAGGGACAGGCGCGACGAATGTTTCGCGACGGGCCGGAAAGGTGGCGGGGGCTATGACTTTGCTGCTCGATGCGCTCAAAGGCGCGGCTGCGGTGATGATCGCGAAGGCGCTCTTGGGTTTACCAGTTGTTGACTGGAGCGCAAGCGTCTCGCTTGCATCCACCACTTACGTAGGGGTTCAAGAGACAGGGGCCGCATACTGGTGGGTAGCGGCCGCTGCCGTCGCAGCAATCGTCGGGCACATCTTTCCAGTCTGGCTGAAATTTCACGGAGGCAAAGGAGTGGCGACCGGCGTTGGCGTTTTCCTGATGTTGTCGCCTCT
>JBKPNY010000368.1:0-2080 GCA_046732835.1 Gemmatimonadota bacterium
CGAGATTGTACCGAATGTCTCGTGGGCTCGGAGATGTGTATAAGAGACAGCACCAGGAGCAACTGGAACGCTTTGGGTCGAAGAGATCTCGCTTCATTGTTGTGAAGAAGGGTGCGCCTCAGAGGATCCAGCACGAAATCCCCGAATTCATAGCAGAGGTCCGTCGTCGAGTGAGGGGTCATATGAGCGTTTTAAAACCTTCAAATAATTTAAGAAAGCGATATAGCGAGCATTAAAAAACATTAAGTAGACGAGATAAACGCCCGGTGGTAGAAACCGCGTCTTGAATGCTCTTAGGAAACCAGTGAGGCGATTGATTAGTTGAGAATCTTCGCTCGGCTTCTCCCGCAAGCCGCCTTTGACGGAACTTCGCTGGTTCGGGGGAAGATATCCCACAACGCCGCGTTTTCGCAAACGAGTCAGTAATTTTTTCGACGTCGAGCCATTACACGTCCCCAGGCTGAAATTGAAATGCACCTCACTTCAACACAAAGACAGGAAGATGATCATGACTAATCCGACAAGACCCTCAAAAATTTACCACCGGCGGGTGTACCTATGCTTACTCGTTTGTCATCACCGCCGTTTCATTCGTGGCAGTGAAGCTAGCCCTGGCTCATTCCGAAGCTCCAGCTTCTGATAAACCTTCACGAGTCTCCGCTCAAGCCCAGCATTGCCAAAAATGCATGCATCGTCGTACAGAGCAGTTCCACAAATTGCCTGCGGTTTTCAGAATGCTCCCGCCGATCCCAGCCCCATGGACTGTTATACGAAACTGGAAGCGAATCCCGATGATCTTCCGCTTGAGACGCGAACGCCAGTAATCTTGATCCATGGAATTCATGGCAGTCCACAGGACTTTAAGAATACCGACTCCACCAACGACGCCGGCTTCGGAAACTTAATTGCGCAGTTAAACTCGAATGCGACTTTCCGCCAACGTTTCAAAATATACCGTTTCCATTACAGAAGTGACTTTGCTTCTGTGTGGGAAATAGCTCGCTCGCTTCGGAATCGTATTGACGATCTCGTCAAACAAAACTCTCAGCTCCAAACCAAAAAATTTGTGATCATAGCTCACAGCATGGGCGGATTAGTCGCACGCTCCTACATGAATGAGCACGACACGGATTACGGAGCTCCATTCGTGGGACATAAAGGTGGAGAGAGGATCAGCAGGTTGATTACGCTCGCAACGCCACATCACGGATCCGTCACTGCCAACGGCGTATCCAGATCATTCGGAGCCCCAGAGTGGGCGCCGGTTTTCGATCTGTTGGATTTTGCCTATTGGACGGTCCAAAACAAGTGTGCTCTTTGCGGCCTTGATCCGGGCTCCCCAAACAGAAGCGACCTCAGGTTCGACAACTTTAATGGACTTTGGAATAGCAATTCGAACTATCAGAATCTTCCTGTCGAAAAAAACCTCTGGCTTCAGCAGATGCCGAAGACGTACGACTCACTGATCTCTGATTACTTTGGTTTCATTGGAGCTGGTGAGGACGTCTCCGCGGTTGGCAATCTCGATGCCGGCTCTCTCATTGTTTACCTTAACAATTACAAAGATGACCATTCTGCTGTTCAGCTTGCCACCGGCGTCCTCATGGCCAAAATCGAATCTGGTGACGTGCGTGCACCAGTTAATACTTTGTATAACGACGGTTTGGTTTCGATCGATAGTGCCTCATATGCGCAAGGAAATGTGGCAAGGCGGGTCCAGTGTTCAGGCTACAACCATGAAGACATGCTGAGTGGTGTGGGCGGAAACTGTTCCGTCGTTGGCGGCGGTACCAGTAAGCGGCTCTTGGATATGGTGGTCGATGACCTGCTGGCAATCCCGTTTAGTGCGGCGATTCCAGTTGTCAGCACCAGCCTTTCGATTAGTCCTAATGGCCCTTATGCTCCGGGCGCTGCTGTGACGGCGCAGTTCTCAATCACGAATCGTGGGAATTTGCCGATAACCCTAAGCCGGGTAGTGGCAGGTGGCAGGCTGAACGGAGACAACACCGGGGCCGGGGGCTTTCCCGACTTCACCTTCGCAAGCAATGTTTCCCTCAATCCTGGCGAGACCTTCAACTAC
>JBKPNY010000369.1:0-28725 GCA_046732835.1 Gemmatimonadota bacterium
TGTCCAAGTCGCTCGGCAACGGTATCGATCCGCTCGACGTGCGCTCGCTCTTCGGGACTGATGCGCTGCGATACACCGTAATCGCCGGACTCGGAATGGGCGCCGATGTGATGCTCGATCCGAACGATCTGGAGAAATCGTTTGCGCCCGGTCGCAATTTTGTCACGAAGCTGTGGAACATCGGCCGCTTTCTTCTGAGCAACGTCGGCAGCGAAGACGTTCAACCACTGAGCGCGATTGAACCGTCCCGCCTTCGCCGCGCAGACAAGTGGATCCTTGGCGCGCTCAACACTGCGATCGCCGAGTGCGATGCTGCGCTGGGGCCTGCGCGTCCGAACCGGGGTGTGTGGGATCCATCAGAGCTGCGCGCAGGACTGCGTCTAAGCGAATACACTGAATCAGCCCGGCGTTTTGTCTGGAATGAGCTCGCCGACTGGTATCTCGAATCGACAAAAGGCCGTCTCGCTGCGGGCGGACCTGATGGTGATGTGGCGCGTGCAGTGCTCGCACATGCATTCGACTCCGCGTTGAGATTGCTGCAGCCGATCGTTCCATTCATTACCGATGTGCTCTGGCGCCGTCTGCCAATCGCGGATGAGAGTCGGGGCGACTTCATTGCGCGGGCAGAATGGCCACAGCGTGATGACGCTTTCGCAGTCGACTCAGAATTCGAGCTCGTGCGTGAAGCAATCAATGCCATTCGACAGCTGCGCGCCGATTATGCAATTCCGCCGGGCGAGAGAATGACTGCATGGCTCGATGTATCGAGTGCAGGCGCATTCGCCGAGCGTGACAGGACGATCTTTGCGGATGAGGCGGAGTTCATTGCGCGAATCGCTCGCTGCGATCTTGGAAGCGGCGATGCGGGTGAAGCAGCAGCATCGATTCTTCTTTCCAGCGGGTCGAAGCTTCGACTACCACTTGCCGGGGTTATCGATATCGACAAGGAATGCAGGAAAGCCAGAACTGAGCTCGAGAAACTGGACACTCAGCTTGCTTCGCTGAGTGCTCGGCTTTCCAATCCTGGCTTTACAGATCGTGCGCCAGCGCATGTTGTCGAGGCTGAGCGTACGAAGCAGGGTGAATGGAGTGCGCGTCGTGCGCAGCTGGCGGAAAAAGTCTCATCGCTCTGCGGATCATGAAGAGAGCTGCGACTTTTACTGCGATCGTTGCAGCAATAATCGCCTGCGCCTCACCTGGCATGCCGCCGGGAGGGCCGGTCGATAAAGAAGCGCCGCAGCTCGTAAAGGTGGTTCCCGACAGCGCGCAGACTGGAGTTACGCCGAAAGAAGTGATCTTTCGATTCAATGAAGTCGTGAGCGAGAGGCCTGCGGGAGCAACATCGCTCTCGGGCTTGTTTCTGATCTCGCCGACCGACGGAACTCCTCGCGTCGACTGGCATCGCGATGAAATTTCGGTTCGGCCGCGGCGGAGATTCCGGGAGAACACCGCTTACACGATCACGATGCTCCCGGGACTGGCCGATCTCCGAGGCAATGCGCGGAACACGGCCGCAGTCACCATGTTTTCGACTGGTGGTACACTGCCGACGTCAAAAATCTCGGGCGTTCTCTTCAACTGGCCCGAGGCGCGGACAATTACTCGCGGCGGACTGGTTCAAGCGTGGCCGCGAGGTGATACGACGCTCGTGTATCTCACCGCCCCGGACTCGAGCGGCACATACACGCTCGCAACGCTGCCACCAGGTGATTATGTCGTTCGCGGAATAAGCGATGACAACAACAATCGTGGCCTCGATCGTCGTGAAGCGTGGGACACGGTTTCGATAACGCTGCGCGACACTGCGAAGGTGGACGTCTTCACTTTCGTTCACGATTCGCTCGGCGCACGGTTGCAGAGTGTTACGCTGCGTGACTCGGTCACTCTCGAGCTCTCGTTCGACAATCCACTTTCCACGACTCAGCCCATCACTGCGCAACAGGTGAGAGTGGTCGCAGCGGATTCTTCTGATCTTGGCGTTGTATCAGTCACGCCTCCACCACCCGATACGACTGCAGCGGTACGCCGTCTTGGACGTCCAGTCCCTCCGCGCACCATGGTGATAAAGCTCTCGCGGCCAGTTCGTCCAAAGCTTGTCTATAAAGTGCGGGTGACTGGCGTACGAAATCTTATCGGCATTGTGCGGAATGGAGAGTTCACTCTAACCGCGCCCGCGACTCTTCCAGCGCCTGCGCCAGCCGCCGCTTCGCCGCCAGCATCTGCTCCACCACCCGCACCACCCATAAAACGGTGAGCGCAACCGATCCACGTCGCGCAATTCCGAGCGTGAGCTCGCTGCTCGAGCGCGCAGCGATCGGATCGCTGATGACACTGCATCCCCGGTCGATAGTGGTTGACGCCGTGAGAAAAACCGTAGATGAGGCCCGGCACGATCCGTCGACATTGAGCGACGACGATTGGCAGATGCGGATCGAGCGCAACCTAGAGCTTCTGGAGCGCAGGTCGCTCAGACCTGTCATCAACGCCACCGGCGTGATTCTTCACACAAATCTCGGCAGAGCACCTCTCGCAGACGCTGCTGTCGAAGCAATTCGTGATGTCGCAGACGGGTACACGAATCTCGAGTTCGATCTCGAGTCTGGCTCACGCGGATCGCGTTACCTCCACTGCGTCGATCTGCTGAGCGAGCTTACCGGTGCAGAAGACGCAATCGTCGTCAACAATTGCGCTGCTGCGCTTGTTCTCTCGTTGAGTGCAATCGCTCGCGGAAAGCAGGTCGTCATCTCGCGCGGCGAGCTCGTCGAAATTGGTGGGAGCTTCCGGGTTCCCGACATCATGGCGAGAAGTGGTGCGGAGCTTCTCGAGGTTGGAACTACAAATCGCACGCACCTCCACGATTACGTGCGCGCCATCTCATCGCGTACCGGCGCAATCGCGAAGATTCATCGAAGCAATTTTTCTCAGAGTGGCTTTGTAGCCGACGTCGATGTCAGGATGCTCGCTCCGGTTGCGGCAGAACATGGACTGCCCATCGTGCATGATCTCGGAAGCGGATTGATGCTCGACCTGTCCCGCTTCGGACTCTCTGGCGAGCCAACTGCGCGTGCAGCTCTCGCCCAGGGAGCGACCATCGTCCTGATGAGTGGCGACAAACTTCTCGGTGGACCTCAGGCCGGAATCATTCTCGGATCGCGCAATGCTGTTGCGCGTCTCAGACAGGATCCGTTTGCGAGGGCAATGAGGGTGGACAAGCTCACGATCGCAGCGCTAACCGCAACACTCGAGCTTTATCGCGATCCTGAGAAAGCGATTCGTGAAATTCCCGCGCTATCGATGATTGCGACGCCTCGTGAACGGATTCGGCAGCGCTGTGATCGCCTCGCTGCAAAACTTGCAGACAAGGGTGTCGCTGCTCATGTGACCCAGAGTAACGCAAGCGTTGGCGCTGGTGCCTTTCCCACTGATCGCATCGAATCCTGCGCAGTGATTGTCGAGAGCAACGACCCGATGGTCACTCAGTCGCGGCTCAGAAACGCGGAAATTCCGGTGATCGGCCGGATCAACGATGGAAACTTCGGACTCGATCTGCGAAGCGTCCCCGAACGGTTCGATGATCTCATGTTCGACGCGGTCGCTCGAGCACTGAGTTGAACCAGCTTCCAACCGCCGTATTTCTCGATCGCGACGGGACAATAATCGAGGATGCGCACTATCTGTCGAAGCCGGAACAGGTCGAGCTGATCGAAGGGGCTGCTGATGCGATCGCCCGCATAAATTCGGCGCTCGTTCCAGTCATCGTCATAACGAATCAGTCGGGAATTGCGCGCGGAATTCTTTCAGTAGAGGATCACGACCGCGTAACTGCGTACCTCAACGAGATTCTCGAGGAGAAAGGCGCACATATCGACTCGAGCTACTATTGCCCTCATGCGCCTGAAGATGGATGCGATTGTCGAAAGCCGGGGACGTTGCTGTTTCGGAACGCAAAAAAAGATTTTCCGGAAATCGACCTCTCGAGTGCGCTATTCATTGGCGATCGATTTCGTGACATCGAGCCGGCAATCACACTTGGAGGCCAGGGCGTGCTGGTTCCCTCTCCTGAAACTCCGCAGTCCGAAATAGAAGCCGCATCCGCGCGTGCTCGTGTCGCTCCCTCGCTTGCGACCGCGCTCGACTGGTTTCTCTGCACCAACTAGGCTAAAATCGCGCATGACGGTGCGCGTCGCTGTGCTTGCTTCGGGAAGAGGAACCAATCTTCAGGCTTTGATCGACCATTTCTCCTCGCTCGGCGCGCAATCGCCGGCGCGAATTGAGCTGGTCGCTTCAAATAAGCCGAACTCACTCGCACTCGAACGTGCTCGGAGCGCGTCGATCGCTGCCGAATCGTTTAACGCGACAGACGACGGGTGCGAGCTGCTCGATCTTCTGAATGAGCACCGCATCGAGCTCGTCGTGCTCGCGGGATATATGAAGCGCATTCCTCCATCTGTCGTCCGTCAGTTTCATGGACGAATCGTCAACGTTCATCCTGGGCTTCTGCCGGAATTCGGAGGCGCGGGCATGTACGGTGCGAGGGTCCATCAGGCCGTGCTCGCAGCCGGAGCACGCACGACTGGTGTGACGGTACACCTCGTCGACGACGAATTCGATCACGGTCCGGTTGTAGCGCAATGGCGAGTCAAGGTGAATAGCGATGACACGCCCGAGACACTTGCAGAACGCGTTCTTGAAGTCGAGCACGCGCTTTATCCAGGAGCAGTTGAAATGATCGCATCACTCATTGACCAGAAACTTTTTGCAGATTTCTGAATGCCGCTTGCACTTCTTTCAGTTTCGGACAAGACAGGACTAGTTGATTTCGCTCAGGGCCTAGCACGCCTGGGCTGGGAAATCATCTCTACCGGTGGCACGGCAAAAGCGCTGCGCACCGCGGGTCTTCACGTAAAGGATGTCAGCGACCTGACGGGGTTTCCCGAAATGCTCGATGGCAGAGTGAAGACGCTGCATCCCGTGGTGCACGGCGGGCTTCTCGCGAAGCGAAACGAGCCCGAGCACATGCGTGTTGCGGCTGAGCACAACATTTCGCCGATCGATCTGGTTGCGGTCAATCTCTATCCATTCGAGGCGACGGCCGCGCGTGCGGGCGTCACGAAGGACGAAGTAATCGAGAATATCGATATCGGCGGTCCGTCAATGCTGCGATCCGCCGCAAAGAACTTCGAGTCGGTGACGGTAATCGTCGACCCGGCCGACTACAATCGCGTTCTTGCAACGCTCGAAGCAAACGATGACGATCTCGATCTTCGGAGACTGCTCGCTGAAAAGGTCTTTGCTCACACTGCAGGATACGACAGCGCGATAGCAACATGGTTTGCATGCGAGAGATCGGAAGAATTTCCCGATCGCAATCTCATATCGATGGATCGCAAGCAGACGCTCCGATACGGTGAGAACCCGGGACAGCGTGCCGCATTCTATGTGGAGCATGGAAGCAACGGACTTGCGGGACTCGTGCAGAAAGGCGGGAAGGAGCTTTCGTTCAACAATTTCCTGGATCTCGAGGGAGCGCTTGTTGCATCCGACCCTTTCGTCGACGAGATCTGCTGCGCGATCGTAAAGCACACAACGCCGTGCGGACTCGCCACGGGAACAACTCCGCTGGAAGCGTACAAGAAGGCGCTGGCGTGCGATCCGCTCTCCGCTTTTGGCTCCGTCATCTCATTCACGGTTCCCGTTGATGCGGAAACTGCGGAGGCAGTGTCGAGTCTTTTCGTCGAGTGCATTGTCGCGCCCTCATTCAGCGACGACGCGCTGGAGATTCTTGGACGCAAAAAGAATCTGCGAGTGCTCGAGGGAAGAGCGAGATGGCGCGATCACGCACTCGATTACAAGAGAGTGAGGGGCGGCTTCCTGCTGCAGGAGCGTGCGCGTCCGCTGACATCGATCACCGACTGGACTGTCGTAACGAAGAGACAGCCGAGCGATGAGGAGCGCGCGAATCTCACGTTTGCGTGGCGCGCTGTCGGCAGCGTGAAGTCGAACGCGATTCTCATCGCGCGCGACGGAGCAACGATTGGGATCGGCGCCGGTCAGATGTCCCGGGTCGACGCTGCATTCCTCTCAGTGCACAAAGCGCAGGCGGCGGGTCACGACACGCACGGAGCAGTACTCGGCTCTGATGCGTTCTTCCCGTTCCGCGATGGAATCGACCAGGCAGCTGAAGCGGGAATCTCGGCGATCGTTCAGCCGGGAGGATCGGTGAAGGACGACGAAGTAATCGCCGCTGCAGACGAGCATGACATCGCGATGGTGTTCACGGGTCAGAGGCAGTTCCGCCATTGAGTCACCGCATCGGCCGTCGTGATTTTCTTGCGGCGGCAGCAGGGGTGATTGCCGGATTCAAAGCGGGTGCTGCGTTCGCCGAGACTTCGAGTCTCAGCCTTGATCGAATTGGACTCAACCTGAACACCGTTCGCGGAATGATGCAGAAGAGCGTTTCAAAAACGCTCTCCGCGGTTGCGAAGGCAGGCTACCGTGAAGTCGAATTTGCCGGCTATTACAACACCCCTGTAGTAGATATCCGGAAAATGCTCGACGACAACGGTCTTACTTCGCCGTCATCGTACGTGCAGATGACCGACATCGGCATGATGCTCGGCAGGCTGATCGAGGAGGGAAAAATCCTGGGGCAGAAGTATCTGACTGTCGCATGGATCGACGCGCCTGAACGAACCGCCGACGGCTACCGGCGCATAGCTGATCGATTCAACACGGCGGGCCTGAGAGCCCGCGGCGATAACATGCAGATCGCATATCACAACAACGCTTACGAGTTCACTCCGTTCCGTGGTGGAAAGACTGGATACGAGATTCTTTTGGAGGAGTGCGACCCGCTCAATGTCGCAATGGAAGCCGACATTTTCTGGATGCTGCAGGCAAAGCAGGATCCATTTACATGGTTCTCAAACCATCCCGGGCGGTTTCATCTTCTTCATCTCAAGGATATGGGCCCGCCGCCAAAGAATGAGATGCGGGATGTCGGAAAGGGATTAATCGATTGGCGCGGGGTGCTGTCGCGGTCGAAAACTGCGGGCGTGGAGCACTTCATTGTCGAGCAGGAGCAGACAAAGGATGCTCCAGCCACCATTCGCAACAGTTACCACTTTCTGAAAGCTTTCCAACTCTGATAATCGACAACTCACAATCCTGTTCGTAGTTTTTTCGCAACCCCACTCTGAGTCACATGGATAAAGCTGCACCGCGAAAAACGTACGATGTTGCGATAGTCGGATCGGGCGCCGGCGGCGGAATGGCCGCCTACGTTCTGTCGAAAGCCGGAGCCGACGTCGTTCTCCTCGAGGCAGGTGAAGAATGGTATGCCTCGAAGAACTCCAAGATGATGTTCCCCAACTATGCGTCGCCTCGCCGGGGCGGATCGACACGCCTCAAGCCATTCGGCGAATTCGACGGGTGCGAAGGCGGATGGGAAATCGACGGCGAGCCATACACAAAGGCAGAAGGCACCGACTTCCTGTGGTGGCGCGCGCGAATGCTCGGCGGAAGAACGAATCACTGGGGACGCATATCACTTCGATTTGGGCCCGATGATTTCCGTCGCAAGAGTCTCGACGGGCAGGGCGACGACTGGCCAATCACATACGATGACGTTGCTCCGTACTACGATCGTGTCGACCAGCTTGTCGGCATCTATGGCAGCAAGGAAAATATTCCCAACGAGCCAGACGGAATCTTTCATCCTCCCCCTGCCCCGCGCTGTTACGAGCTGCTCATCAAGAAAGCGAGCGACAAGCTCAACATCACCTGCATTCCGGCACGACGATCAGTAATCACGAAGCCGCTCAACGGAAGACCCGCGTGTCACTACTGCGGTCAGTGCGGACGAGGATGCACCGCGCGCGCGAACTTCTCCAGTCCCGATGTTCTGATTGCTCCGGCACTGAAAACCGGCAAGCTCACGCTGATGACGAACGCGATGGTGCGAGAGGTGACACTCGGTCCTGACGGTCTCGCCAACGGGCTTGCCTATATCGACAAGAAGACGGGAATGGATTCGCACGTGAACGCGCGAATCGTTGTTCTCGCTGCGAGCGCGCTCGAGACAGCGCGCATTCTCTTCAACTCGAAGAGCTCGAAGCATCCTCAGGGTCTCGCGAACTCGAGCGGCACACTCGGCAAGTACATCACGGATACAACCGGTGGCGGAGTTTCCGGATACATCCCCGCAATGGAGAATCACGCAGGTCACAACGAAGACGGCGCGGGTGGAATGCACGTCTACATGCCGTGGTGGCTCGACAACAAGAAGCTCGACTTTGCGCGCGGTTACCACATCGAAGTCGGCGGCGGAGTCAGGCAGCCCGGTGCCGGCTTCATGGGTGGGATTCATCGCTATCCACCCGGCGGCGGATACGGCGCGCAGCTCAAGAAGGATTATCGCAAGTACTATGGCGCGACCATCAGCTTCGAAGGTCGAGGCGAGATGATCCCGAACGATGATACTTACTGCGAGATCGATCCTACGGTTGTCGACAGGTTCGGAATTCCGGTTCTCAAGTTCCACTGGAAGTGGACCGACAACGAGATCAATCAGGTCAAGCACATGCAGGAGACTTTCCGCTCTCTGATAGCTGCAATGGGCGGCACGGTGTTCGATCCTATGCCGTCGAAGGAAGATGGATACGGCATCGCCGCCGGAGGTCAGATCATTCACGAGCTTGGCGGAGCTCGAATGGGCAGTGACCCGAAAACTTCGGTCACCAACGGAAACTGTCAGACGCACGAAGTGAAGAATCTCTTCCTCACCGACGGCGCGCCGTTTGTGTCGCAGGCTGACAAGAATCCTACGTGGACGATCATGGCGCTCGCGTGGCGCACGTCGGACTACATCACAGATCAAATGAAGAAGAGGGCGATATGAGCGACATGGATCGACGCGACGCAGTAAAGGCGCTCGCCCTTCTGCCGTTCGCATTTTCGTGGGATCTGACTGCGCCTCAGATGGAACGCGCTGCGCGCGCTTTTGTTGCGCCAGTGGCGGCGCCGTACGTGCCGAAATTCTTTACCGCGCATGAATGGCGCACTGTCAGCATGCTCGCAGACTATGTCATCCCGCGGGATGAAAAATCGGGAAGCGCTACCGACGCAAAGGTTCCAGAGTACATGGACTGGCTGCTGAACGATAAGGAAGCATCCGCCAACAGCAAAATCCAGATGCGCGGCGGGCTCGCATGGCTGGATTTACAGGCATCCGAGCGATTTGGCAAAACTTTTGTTACGGCGACAGACGCACAGCGAAAGCAGATCCTCGACGACATTGCATGGCCGAAGAAAGCGAAACCCGACATGAGTCAGGGAGTGTCCTTCTTCAATCGCTTCCGCGATCTCACCGCGAGTGGATTCTTCTCCAGTGAGATGGGATACAAGGACGTGAACTTCGTCGGCAACGTCGCGCTCCCCGCATGGAATGGATGTCCCCAATCCGCGATGGACAAACTCGGCGTCTCGCATGACCTCATGAAGACGCGCGTACCTGTACAGCGAACGAAATGACAATTGGAATCGGATTCATCGGGAGCGGATTCAACGCTCGCTTCCACATCCAGGCATTTACCGGTGTTCGTGATGCGGACGTCAGGGGTGTGTGGAGTCCAAACTCGAAGAATGCCGAATCCACAGCAAAGCTCGCGCGTGACATGGAAGTTGGTGATGCGCGCGCATACAAGACCATTGCAGACCTCGTGTCCGATCCTGCGATTGACGCACTCTGGCTTTGCGGTCCCAACCACGCGCGCATCGACAACATCGAAGAGATAGTTCGCGCAGTAAAAAATGGTGCGTCTCTCAAAGGCATTGCGTGTGAGAAACCTCTCGCGCGAAACGTCGCCGATGCAAAGAAGGTGGCGAAAATGGTGGGGAGCGTCGGGCTCAACACGGGATACCTGGAGAATCAGCTTTTCGCTCCCGACATCACGCGCGGAAAGGAGCTCATCTGGACACGTGGTGCTGCGCTGACGGGCCGTCCCTATCTCGCTCGCGCTGCGGAAGAACACAGTGGTCCACATATGCCCTGGTTCTGGCAGGGTACGCTCCAGGGTGGCGGCGTCTTGAACGACATGATGTGTCATTCAGTCGAAGTGGTGCGACATCTTCTCACTGAGCCGGGTGCAGCGCGCAGCTCGATTCGACCGAAACGAATCAGCGCCCACATCGCTTCGCTCAAGTGGAGCAGGCCTCACTACGCAAAGCAGCTCTCGAAGACAATGGGAAAGGACGTCGACTATCGAAAGCGTCCGTCTGAAGATTTCGCGCGCGCGACCATCGAGTACGAAGCTGACAGCGGAGAACATCTTGTTGGCGAAGTCACTACATCGTGGAGCTTTGTCGGTGCAGGACTTCGTCTGTCCGCTGAATTGCTGGGACCTGAATACTCGATGTCATGGAATACGCTCGACAGCGGGCTCAAGCTTTTCTTCAGCCGCGAAGTACAGGGAAAAGCCGGCGAAGACCTCGTCGAAAAGCAGAATGCCGAGATGGGATTGATGCCGGTTGTCTCTGAAGAAGCTGCGGCATATGGATATACTGCAGAGAACCGGCACATGGTGCGCGCATTCACTCGCGGCGAAAAGCCGATGCTCACATTCGACGACGGTGTTGAAGTGATGCAGATCCTCATGGCCGCATACATGAGCGCTCAAAGCGGCAAGACTCTCGACTTCCCTCCCCGCGGACTCGATTCGTTCGTGCCCGACGTCGCGAAGGGAAAATGGAAGCCGTGATCTGACAACGCGGGCGCAGGTCGCCATCATTGGCGGCGGCGTGATGGGAGCGAGCATCGCGTATCATCTCGCTCGCGAAGGCGTTGAGGATGTAATAATCATCGATCGCGCACACAGTCCTGGCGCGGGGAGCACTGGCCGCGCGACAGGTGGATTTCGCGGACAGTTCGCCACTGCCATCAACGTTCAGCTTTCTCTCGCCTCGCGTGAACAACTCCTTCGTTTTGAGGAAGACACCGGAGTAGATCCGGGATATCAGCAGGTAGGCTATCTATGGCTCGCCTCCCGGTATTCAGAGATCGATGCGATCCGCGCAGCGCACAAAGTTCAGAGGGAACAGGGTCTCGACGAAGTTCGCGAGATCGATGTCGATGAAATCCGCGACATCAATCCCTTCATTTCCCGTGATTCGCTGATCGGAGGAAGCTTCTGTCCAACCGATGGCTACATTCAGCCGCTCGAGATTCTTCGTGGATACCTCGAGACCGGCGAACGGCTTGGCGTTCGATTTCTCTGGGACGCTGAATGCGTTGGAATGGACCGCTCAGGTTCTACGATCACCAAAGTCAGAACGACCAGAGGCGAGATCGAGACAGAAAAAGTTGTGAATGCTGCGGGGCCGTGGGCATCGCTCATTGCATCCATGGCGGGTGTATCACTGCCTGTCTCACCGTTGCGCCGGCAAGCGGCATTCACTGTTCCCACCGATGCAATTCCGCCCGACATGCCAATGTCGATTTTCATGACTGGCGGATTTCATATTCGCGCCCGAGACGGAAGGGCGCTCCTCAGCTGGCCGAATCCCGAGTCGGAAGGCGAACCATCAGAGCTCGTTGCAGATGATGCCTGGATCGATCAAGCTGCCGCGATGATGAGAGACAAAGTACCCGCACTGCGCAGGGTCCCTATTGATAGGCCGCACTGTTATGCCGGATTATACGAAATGTCACCCGATCATCACGCGATTCTTGGCCTCTCACCGCGATGCGAGAACATGTACTTCGCGAATGGATCGTCGGGACACGGCGTCATGCACTCGCCGGCGATCGGCTCGATCATCACGGATCTTATCCTTGAACGAAAGCCGCAGATCGACGTATCGATGCTGCGGCCTTCGAGATTCGACGAGGGACAACCCGTTTCTGCTACGGAGCTGCTCTAACCTCCACTTTCGGTCGGAACAAGAGAGCGAACACGACCAGAATCACCGCAGCACCAATCGCCGGGATCATCCATATCGACCGCCAATCGTGAGATGCGACTCCGTTCGCGCCGGTGACCGCGTATGCGTCCACGACTTTGCCGGACACCCATGAGCCGATGAACAATCCGACGCCCAGTGTGACGAAGGCAATGAAACCCTGCGCTGCTGCGCGAATCTTTGGACCCGCCTGCTGATCGACGTAGATCTGGCCCGTAACGAAGAAGAAGTCGTAGCACACTCCGTGAAGAAGAATGCCCAGGTAGAGCATCCACACGAGGGAGCCGACGTTACCCATTGCAAACATGAAGTAGCGAAGCGCCCACGCTGCCATACCGACGAGCATGATCTTCTTCACACCAAGTCGGGTCAGGGCCAAAGGCAGCAACAGCATGAATCCAATCTCGGACGCCTGGCCGAGTGTCATCTTCGTCGCGGCCGCAGTCATTCCTGTTTCATTCAGGAAGAGATTGGTGAACGCGTAGTAGAACTGAAGTGGAATGCACAGAAGGAATGAGCCGAGTACGAATGTCGTGAACGAGCTGTCCTTGAGGAGCGCGAGCGCGTCGAGTCCCAGAACATCGCGTACGCTCAGCGGTTTCCCTGCCGCATGCGGCGGAGTGTGCGGAAGCATCAGCGAGTAAAGACCGAGCAGAACCGAAGCTCCAGCTGCAAGTCTCATCGGAGTGGCAGTTGCCTCGAGGCCAAGCTGACCAACGATCACTCCCGCTACTATCCAGCCGATAGTGCCAAGTACGCGAATTTTGGGGAAATCTTTTGCCGAGTCGCTCATGTTGTCGAATGAGATCGAGTTGGTGAGTGCGAGTGTCGGCATGTAGAGCAGCGCGTACAGGATCAGCAGCGGGTAGAAGCTCGAGAATGTCTCCTGTCTCGAGACCATGTAGAGCAGAACCGCCCCGGCGATGTGAAGCAGCGCGATGATTTTCTCTGTCGGGAAGAACCGGTCGGCGATCATCCCAACGAAAAACGGCGATATGATCGCCGCAATCGCTGTCGTTCCGTAGGCAAGTCCGACTTGTGTTCCGTCGAACTTGAGTGTCGTGCCTAAGTACGTGCCCATCGTCACATACCACGCTCCCCAGACGAAGTACTGGAGGAACATCATCACCATCAGGCGGAATCGTACGCTCATGGAAGCACCCTTATGCGAATGTTGCGGAACTCGACTTTGTCCCCGTGATCCTGCAATCCGATGTAGCCTTCGCTTGCTTGTCCATATGTCGGAACGGATTTCCATTTGCTGTTCGCAACTTTTGCTTTCCAGTCGGGACTGTTGAGCTCGTAGTCGACGATTTTCTGTCCATTCATCCAGTGCTCGACATGATTTCCGTTGACAACCAGTCGCACTGAGTTCCACTGCCCTGCCGGGTGAACTGCGCTGTGCGGTGCGGGATACACATCGAAAACGGATCCGGCAGATGTGACATCGCGTTTTCCATCGGGATGCCTGTCGTTGTCGAGCACCTGCATCTCGGGCGCGCTTTGCCAGATGTATTCGTTGTCTTCTGTTCCGCGATAGAGAATTCCGCTGTTGCCGCCTTCCGAGATTCTCCAATCCAGAGTGAGCTCGAAGTTCTTGTATTTGTCGACGGTGATGATGTCGCCGGCGTTGTCACCTGATCGTGTAAGGACTCCGTCGACAACTGTCCAACCTGGCCCAACGTCTTGTTTCTTGTAGTTGCGCCATCCTGCGAGTGTTTTGCCGTCGAAGAGCGGCTTCCATCCTGACTGTTGATCAACCGCCGCTGCGGAATTGTTTGCTACAGTCGAGGTCGCTGTCGACCCATTGTTGGTGGTCTGGCATGCGGCGGCCGCGATGAAGCCCGCCGAAAGAATGATCAGAGGTGCACGGCTCATTTGATTCTCCGAAAAGGCGACGCGAACATACGGAGAACCGGGCCGTTGAGGAAGCGTGTCGGTCCCGATACTTTCCGAGAGCCCGTGGAGGGTTGGCAGAATGGCTATTGCACCAGTCTTGAAAACTGGCGCCCGCAAGGGCTTGGGGGTTCGAGTCCCTCACCCTCCGTTTCTTAAGGAATTTTGAACTCGATGAAATGCTGAACGACTTGCTTGACGGGACAGCTCCCGATCATTGCAGGTGCGAATTTGGCTGAAGGCAGCCCTCGTTTCACAGCTCGCAGGAACGCTTCGTATGCGAGAAGCAGCTGACCCGTTGGCCTTGCTACACCCGCTGGCCACACCTCCTTGATCGATTCCGGTTCGACTCGGCCACTCTTATCAACGACGTAGGTCAGGCGCACTCCCCCAATCGACCCGATCGATCGCGAATACTCCGGATAACTGATGTGCGGGGATTCAATCACCTGCACCGATTTCTCTGGCGCCATCGCAATGCTGAAGACGGCAACAGGCTGACGTGCTTCGACAGGAAGGATTGTTCCCTTCTCTGTTACGGTCGGATTCACGAGCGACAACGAGAATGAAACAGAATCGGCCGAAACGCCTTCGGGATAAGGAACCATTTCGCCGTCTGCAACAACCCCTTGAATCGCGCGGATCAACAGAGAGATCGACGAACGCGGAATTGTGTCGGCGCGAGAGCTCCATTCCGGCACCGCCCATGTCGGCTTTCCGTCGCGCTGGAGACTGACAATCACCTCGCCCCACAACCGACTCCAGTCCACCGCGGAATCTGCTTCTGCGAGCTGTGACCCTTTCGTTCCGAGCATGTCGCGGATCTTGAACGCAACTGATTGTGCGAACAAATCCGCGCTTGGGAGCGCCACTCTATTCGCTGTATCGGATGTCGCCTGAAGAAACACCGGCACTCTCTTGAAGAAACTTCGTGGAATCCTGTACATACAGGAATCTGGCTCTATCGGTTGCTTCTGAGCTCCTGATCTGACCGGTGCAATCAGTAGCAAGAGGAAAGGGAGCGCGCGCTTCATCGCAGAAAATCTAAGACGAACTCCCAAATTCCTTTCAACGTTTTCTTCGCCTCACATCCGAGCGGCTACCGCGTCCCCACTGCGATCCCTAACCTGTAGGCAATCGGAGAAAAACGCGGATCGCGGTTGAAATCTTTTATGATCTCCGGCATCCAGTCAGCAACGAATGACAGATCGTCGACTGATTTGTCGAGCCACTCGATTGCGTGATCCCGGTCCCCTAATCCGGAGTAAACGAGCGCAACGAAGAACGCGCCTTCGTTGCGCTCGCGGTAGCGCCTCTCGATATCATCGAGCAATTTCCTCGCTTCCGCGTCCCGGCCCGCACGACCAAGGAAATAACCCAATAGCGCGTCTGCGCGCGGACCGCCACCCGGGATGATTTGCTGGATTTCCGCAATAGCCTGCGGCCACATCTCTTTTCGCGCATAGCATTGTGCCGCAAGCAGTGGTGCGCGATTCAGTGGAGGCGTGAGGGATCTCAGCTTGATGAGCTTGGCGAGGGCTTCATCGCACCTCTCATTCGCCAACAACGCGTTCGCAACTTCCGAAATTGCGGTCGGAGACATTGAGTCCAGCTCGAGCGCACGTCTCGCCAGAACGAGAGCTTCCTCCGGATGACCAGTCTCGATTAGAAGCTCAGCCAACGTTTCCCGCGATTCATTGTTCGAAGGGTCGAGTGCGACCGCCCGCCTCAGCTCTCGGACAGCCAGAGGCCTTCTATTCAGGTACTTCATGATCTTTCCAAGTGCCGCGTGTGCCTCACCGGAGGAATCATCGAGTGCGACCGCCTTACGCGCCGCCTTCTCCGCAACTGCAAGACGCTCGCGCCGCGACATCTCAGGGTCATTCCCGTTCGCGATCCTCAGTTGCAGTCGCGCGAGCCGGGCATATGCCGCGGCGTATCCGGTATCGAGAGCGATTGCCTGTTGAATATGCTCGAGTGCGATCCGCGTTCCACTGTCACTGCGGATTAATGGCTGGTCCATGCTGCGGATGTAATGCTCGTACGCCGCGACGTTCCGCGTCGAGGAATGATCCGTCGGCCGCAGCTTTGTTTCCGCCGGCCGCCACGAAAGAAACGCGATCATTACGAGAACAATTGCGCCCCCTCCAATAAGAGCCATTGAGCGCGACAGTCGCGAATCGCCGGAGACCCTGGGCAGCGCCCTTTCCAGGTTTTCGAGAAGCTGCACTGCGCTGTCAAACCGTTTCGCGGGATCGCGCTGCAGGAGCCGCTCGACGATCCTCGCCAGTGCGACGGGAACCTCCTTGCGGTGCCTGGAGAGAGGCTCAGGATCCCAGTGGAAAATCTGATCAAGGATCGCGGCAGGTTTTCCTCTGTGAAACGGGCGTGTCCCCGCAATCATCTCGTACAGCACGACGCCAAGCGACCAGAGATCCGAGCGGGCATCTACCGGTTCGCCTCTCGCCTGTTCGGGGGACATATAGACGACCGTTCCGCGAGTGCTAGCCGAGTTTGTGAGACTGCCTTCGATCGGAATCGCGAGTCCGAAATCGAGCAGACGAACGGTGCCATCAGGGGACACCATGACATTCCCAGGCTTCACGTCACGATGGACGATTCCGCGTGCGTGTGCAGCAGCCAGACCGCGCGCTATCTGAATTGCTGTGTTCACCGACTCTTCAATTGATAATCGAGCTTGCCGCAGCTTTTCCTTTAGCGTTATTCCGTCGTAGAGCGGCATCGCAAGGAACATCTGCCCGTCTGGTGTCTCCGCGATCTCATGAATCCCGCAGACATTCGGATGGTTCAAAACGGCGATAGCCCTCGCTTCCACGAGAAGCCGGTCCCGAGCCTTCCGCTCCGCACTCAGGTCGGAGGGTAGAAACTTGAGCGCAACGTCACGATTGAGACGCTCGTCCCGGGCACGATACAACGTTCCCATCCCACCCCTGCCGATCAGCGACACGATGCGGTAGTGCGCAAGGATGCTGTCCCCCTCCCTTAAAACAGATTCCTGCGCCTCATCCGTTGCGGGCTCGTCGTCGCTATTAGAAAAAGTGGATGAGAAGACGAGGGTGCTCAGGCGATCGAAGAAACCATCGGCCGCCTCCGCGGACTTAAGACGCGATAATAACTCGTCTCGAAGCGCCGGATCGTGCTGCGACGACTGCTCCAGATACGCCGTGCGTGCCTGGGGTTCGAAAGTCATCGCCTCGTCGAAGATCTTGTCAGCGAGCTCGCTCAAAGTGCATCCTCGAGCGTCTTCGTCAGATCCTGAAACAACCACGACTTCGCAATCGTCCAGCCTCGACGAACTGTAATCGGAGCGATGCCGAGTGCGGTGGCAGTGTCTTCAATCGTCATTCCACCGAAGAAGCGGCACTCGACTATGCGGCTCTGCCTCGAGTCGACCTCCTCGAGTCGACGCAGAGAATCGTCGAGAGCAATCAACGCTGCCGACCGTGCTTCATCGATAGACCCAGAACTATTGAGCGTCGATTCGATTTCGAACAGCGGAACCCGCTTCATGCCGCCGCCACGTTTGCCCGCGTGTTTCCGTTTCGCGTAGTCTACCAGGATCTGTCGCATCGCAGTCGCTGCCACGGCGAGGAAATGCGGATAGCTCTCCCATTTGTGTCCCGTGTGATCGACGAGTCGGATGTAGGCCTCGTGCACGAGCGCGGTCGTATCGAGCGTTTCGTCACCGTCCCAGTTGCGTCTCTGCCGTCCGGCCATCTGGTGCAGCTCGTCATACACGAGCGGAAGCAGCTGTGCAAAAGCGTCGCTGTTTCCCGACCTCATCTCGTGGAGCAGGCGATTCACGACGTGCTGGTCAGCGTCACCCATCGAAGGTCCGTCCCGTCACATCGGATGCATCTAATGTAGGGAGAGCGGTGCATTTAGCCATCACGCGGTACGCACGTCAGCTCAAAACCATGCCTGCTATGAGCACATTGGAGGTTCTTCTCGTTTGGTATTCAGGAGCGGGGACAGTAACCCGCGCAGCTCTTACGAGGAGACCTCGATGACATCCCGTTCGCAGGAGGTCCGACTTGCGACGATAATGTGCGGCGCCGCAATGGTCATGCTCATGACGACGTTGTCATGTGATTCAATCGGCCCCGAACCGAAGCCAGTACCGGCGGTGCCGCAAGTACCGGCGGCGCCGCAAGTGCCGAAGGAGCCGACAGTGCCGAAGGAGCCGACAGTGCGCATAATGCCGGGACAAATCGTCTATTCCGACCCCTGGGGTGGGATTTTCGTCGCTGATTCAAACCGCGCCGCATTCACGAACCTAAGCGGTGATTCGCGCGACTTCGATCCGGCCGTGTCGGCGGACGGAAAAAAAATCGCATTTTCGAGCTGGGTAGGAAACGAAGACGGCAGGGACATCTGGGTGATGAATGCGGACGGAACGAATCGACTTCGTTTGACGCACACGGCGAACATCAGCACGCTGCGGATTAGCACCAGTCCGGCGTGGTCGCCAGACGGACGACGAATTGCTTTCGTAACCTCTCCAGGATTATGGGAACACAAGATTTTCGTAATGAACGCGAACGGAAGCGATATCAAGCAGATCACTGACGATGATATGGATAGTCTTGACCCCGAGTGGTCGTTCGATGGGGACAGGATTCTTTTTTCTCGTCCCTCGGGCTATCAGGAGGACGTAGGCATATTCGAAATGAATCAAGATGGTTCAAATGTCCGTCGGGTGAGCAGGTATAGTGGGTTTCCCACGCGGTCGCCTGACGGTAGGAGCATCGCGTTTAGTGCCGGAAGCTTGTTTGTCATGGATTCCGACGGATCGAACGTGACGGTCGTGATGACCGGATTCGACTGGTCAGGGTTCAACGTTTATGGTATCCCCGACGGGGCCCGCAAGCTGGCTTGGTCACCCGATGGCAAAAGCATCGTCTTCGCAGTCGGTTCGGCATCCAAGATGTGCTATGACGACTGGCTTAATGCCGACCCGTGCGGCGTGGATCTTAAGCGCGTCAGCCTCGACGGCGTAATCGATACCACTTGGCATATTTTTTCGGCGTCCAGTCCTGTGTGGCAGCGATGAACGAAATTCACGATGCGGCTGGGTTGCGAGACTTAGCTCCATCGTGAGCACATCTGACGTTTTTGCCGTTTAGTAGTAAGAGGCGCTGCAACGGTAAGCTTCGCGACTGAATAGACCAGGAGACTCCCATGACATGCCATTCGCAGGACATCCGAATCACGACCACAACCTGCGTCGCTGGCATGGCGATTCTAATGGCGACAGTGTCATGCGATTCAACTGGACCACTGCCGGAAGTACCGGCGGCGCCGATAGCGGCGATAACGCGAGGACAGATGGTCTTTGTTGACCAGAGTTCCTCTGCTTTCTCGATTTTCCTAGCCGATTCAAACGGTACGAAACTGAAGAACCTGACTACGGGATGGGACGCGTTTGATCCGGCCGTGTCGGCCGACGGAAAAAGAATCGCGTTTTCACGCTCTGCACGAACTGATTACGGGCCAGACATCTGGGTGATGAATGCCGACGGATCCAATCAGGTTCGTTTGACCCATACGGCGGACGCGAACGGCAGCAGCGGGAGTCCTGCGTGGTCGCCTGACGGTAAACGAATTGCGTTCGTGACATCAACAGGGGTCTGGGAGCATCAGATTTTCGTAATGAACGCGGACGGAACCGATGTCCAGCAGCTCACCGATGAGGAGGAGGCGTATAGTCTTTCGCCAGAGTGGTCACCGGATGGTAGCAGGATTCTCTATTCCCACTTCGCGAATCATGCGGAGAACGGAGGGATATTCGAAATGAATGCTGACGGCTCAAATGTCCGCCAGCTGACGTCGGGGTACTGGGCCACGGAACCTACGCGGTCACCCGACGCAACGCGCATCGCATTCATTAGCGGACAGAGTTTGTTTGTCGTCAACGCTGACGGATCGAACGCGACGGCGCTTGCGAGTGGGTTTGACTGGGAAGGTCATCTAACGTGGTCGCCTGACGGTAAAAGCATCGTGTTCGGGATCAATTCGAGCTCCAAAGTGTGTTTGGACTGGGACTTTGAGGATTATGCGTGCGGCCGCGATCTTAAGCGCGTCAGCCTCGAGGGCATCGTGGATCCTGCATGGCAGCTTCTCTCGGCGTTCAGTCTCGTGTGGCAGCGATGAACGAGATTCCAAACCACGCGATTACAGACGCGAAGGTTCTGTGTCATTGGCTCTTCACACTTGGCTTAACTACCTATCGATCGCCTTCAGTGCTTTCTCCGCTTCCGTGTAATGCGGATTGAGCTGCAGAGCCGATTGATATTCTCGTTTCGCTCCTTCCTTGTCGCCACGCTTCTCCAGAATCAAACCCAGCCGATAGTGCGCATTTGCCGGTGGAGGGCTTGTCAGCGGCGCGGCGAGATACGCACGCAGCGCCTGCTCCCCTCTCTCGAGATTCTGGCCGGATATCGAAGCAGTCCGCCCATATGAGTAGAGCGCAATTGGATCTGCAGGCTTCGCAAGCAGTCTCATTCCAACAGTCGCAAAAGCGCGATCGTATTGCTTCTCACTCACATACAGCTCAGTGAGAGCTCTGTATCCCGCCGAGCTGTCGGGATAATTCGTGATGGCTGATTTCAGCTCCGTTTCCGCGCAACTCAGATTCCTCATTGCCCCGCAAACGCTGGCAACATTCAACGCACCACGAAAAGCATTGCGCTTCTTGATCTCGAGGGCCTGTGCTTTCGCCTTCTCCTTGCTTCCCCCGAGAAAACCGGGAGCAGCGAGGTAATACAGAATGATGTCCTGCCGCGCCTCGATGTTTTCCGGATCGAGTGCGATGGCTTTCTCCCACGCCGACTTTGTCTTCTTCGCGAGAA
Organism: Gemmatimonadota bacterium; assembly: GCA_046732835.1. GTDB lineage: Bacteria > Gemmatimonadota > Gemmatimonadetes > Gemmatimonadales > Gemmatimonadaceae > UBA4720. The sequence goes on from JBKPNY010000369.1 coordinate 20,727, forward strand.
ACGCCTGCTTCAGTCTGCCCGCCCTCTCCGCCTGCGTTCCATACGCCTTGCCGAGCCAGTCGTAATACTCGGAGCTTCGGGGATTGAGAGTGACAGCCTTCTCGAGGAATTCCACCGCGCGGGACGCATCGTTCTGCTCCAGCGCTTTCTTCCCGAGTGTGAAAGCTGCCTGCGCCTCATCAGCCGGAGCTGATTGTGCGTAAAGACCGGAAGACGAAAGAGCGATTGCGAGAAGCGTAGCTATCGAACGCAAGTGAAAATTCCCGGCTAGTGGTTGCAACTGTGTATACCGCATGGCTGTTCTGTGTTCCACCACGCCATATTTCGGCGTTCGGTCAACCGCCTTCCCCTCAAATAAAAGATGACAGGCTTTAGATCCTATACTGCCGCGGCATTCATCGCGGCTTCGATTCCTTCGCTCATAGCCGCGCAGTCGGCAGAGAAGTCCACCAATGGCAATTCTCCTGCTAGCTCGCCGGCAACATCGATGATCAGGCCCGGCCGCGATCCCATGCAGCCGATCGACTCAGAATACACGAGAAAGATTCACGAGTACACGACCGAGCCGTTCTTCCTCTCGCCGCTCGTCGATTATCTCCCTAAATCGGCGACGGTGCCGACTCCAAAGGCAGTCCTCGGCGACATCGCAGGAGCGAAAGACAATCTGCCTTACTCGAAGGACGTCTACGCGTACTTCCGCCTGCTGGAGAAGTCGAGTCCGAGAGTGAAAGTGTTCTCGATCGGCAAAACCGAAGAAGGCCGTGAGATGATCGCGGTCGCGGTCGCATCAGAGTCGCTCATACAGAACCTGGAATCGAATAACGCGCGTCTCGCTCAGCTCGCGAACCCGCGGTCGATTGGGATGAATGATCAGACCGCTGACAACATCATCGCTCAGACAACACCAGTCTATTACATCACCGGTACGATTCACTCGACGGAAACCGGCGCACCAACCGCATTGATGGAGCTTGCCTATCGACTGGCAGTCGACGAGAGCCCCTACATCAGAAACATTCGCGATAACCTGATCACTCTCATCACGCCAATAGTGGAAGTCGATGGACGTGATCGAATGGTGGATCTCTTCCGCTGGCACATGGCACATCCGGGCGACACGTACCCGAATCTTCTGTACTGGGGCAAGTACGTCGCGCACGATAACAACCGCGATGCCATGGGGCTCACGCTCAACCTGACGCGGAACGTCCTGGATGCCTATATCGGCTGGCATGCGCAGGTGCTCCATGATCTGCACGAGTCAGGCGCGTTTCTTTATGACAACACCGTTGGAGACGGACCTTACAACGCCTGGATCGATCCACTTCTGACAAACGAGTGGCAGCTGCTTGGATGGAACAACGTCCAGGAGATGACCCGCCTTGGAATGCCCGGAGTTTTCACACACGGAAGCTTCGATACCTGGTCGCCGGGGTATCTCATGTTCATCGCGGCAACTCACAATGGAATCAGCCGTCTATACGAAACGTTCGGCAATGGCGGCACTGCGGAAACGGTCGATCGCGTTCTCACTGCAGAGCAGACATCGCGCACGTGGTACAGACAGAATCCGCCGCTTCCCAAAGTGAAATGGTCGCTCCGCAACAACAACAATTATGAGCAGACCGGTCTTCTCGTATCGCTGAGTTATTTCGCGAACGCAAAGAACCAGTTTCTCCAGAATTTCTACGAGAAGGGCAAGCGCTCCATTCTCAAGGCGCGCACTGAAGGCCCGGCTGCATACGTGTTTCCCGCCAGCGATCCGCGTCCGGGCGCGCAGGCTGAGCTCCTGAAAATCCTGCAGAGACAGCACGTCGAGATCTCGCGTGCGACATCGAACTTCTCGGTGATGGTGCCGGCGACGCGTCCAAAGCCTGCAGCGACAGCCAATGCGGACACTGCGATGGTAAGAAGCGTCGACACACTCTCCCAGCGTCCGCGATTCGAAGCACGACAGTTCCCTGCCGGCAGCTACATCGTGAGAATGGACCAGCCTTACTCGCGCATCGCTGATGCGCTGCTGGACTATCAGTACTGGAGTCCGAACGATCCGCAAAAAACTCCTTATGACGATACCGGCTGGACATTCCCCGAGAACTTCGCGGTTCAAGCCGTTCGAATCACCGATCCAAAAATTCTCGATGCTCCGATGGAGCTGGTGTCAGGCGAAATCAAATCGCCGGGCGGCATCAAAGGCTCGGGATCGGTGTTCGCGATCGAGCACAACGCCGACAATGCGCTTGCAACACTGCGATATCGGCTGAAGAGCGCTGACATTCAAATCGCGGAAGAACCGTTCGACGGAGCCGACAGAAAATTCAGGCGCGGATCATTCATCGTCAAAAATATTCCGCAGGCCACGCTCGATAAGACGCTTTCCGAGCTCGGGCTCACAGGCTACGCACTCGCGTCTGCGCCGACAGTAAAAACACATCCGGCGCGCGCACCGCGCGTTGCTATTCTGCACACCTGGTCGAGCACGCAGACCGAAGGCTGGTGGCGGCAGGCGTTCGACTTCAACGGAATTCCATTCGACTACATAAGCACTCAGGACGTCGCCAAAACGCCGAACCTGAAAGCGAAGTACGATGTGATCCTGTTTCCTCCGACGTCAGGGTCGCCTCAGTCGATCGTGAACGGACTGCCGATGTGGCGAAACCCGATGCCGTGGAAAACCACTCCTGAAACACCGAACATCGGAAAGATCGATGAGACCGACGACGTTCGGCCCGGTCTCACTTATCAGGGAGTGCAGAACATCGCGACCTTCGTAAATGCCGGCGGAGTTTTTCTCACGGTCGAGAATACTGCAGACTTTGCCATAACGATGGGACTGGCGAACGGAGTCAACATGAACACCGCAGCGCGGCTTCATGTTGTGGGCTCGCTTCTGCGCACAAAGATCGTCGACGATGCGAGTCCAATCGTTTACGGAATACCTGACAGTCTCGCCGTTTACAGCGACGGCGGACAAACCTTCAGCGTGACGAACGTACTCGGCACACGTGGAGGAAGATCAGCCGATTCTTCGAACGCGCGACCTACAGGACGGGGGACGGCTGACGACTCCGACGTTCCGCAGGGCAGAGCTGTGCTCGATCCGCGCAATGAAGCGCCCAAGCGGAAACCCGTGCAGCCGTGGCAGGCTGCACCCGTCACCGAGGAACAGGAGCGATTCCCACTGACGATCATTCCACCAGCAATGCGTCCGCGAGTTGTGCTGCGATTTGCCGACAACCGGAATCTTCTCGTGTCGGGCTTGCTCGACGGAAACGATGTCGCTCAGCGCCCGGTTGTAGTCGACGTTCCGTCGGGGAAAGGGCACGTAATTCTCATGGGCAACAACGCACTTTGGCGCGGCTACACACTCGGCAGTTATTTCCTGGTCTTCAACACGATGCTCAACTACGACGCGCTCGACGCAGGCAGAAAGCTCGACACGAAGTAGAGTTCAGGGTCACTCAGATGGCAAAACAAATTACCGGAGCAAAGCTTTATCTCGCCGGCGGTCACACGCTCCAGATTGGAGCCGGCCCGGTTCAGGCGCTGGTCGATCTTCTGGAGCAGAAGCCGGAAGATTACCAGCGGATTCTCATAGTCGAAGGCAACGAGCTGATGCTGCACTGGACGCAGGTCGCGGCACTGCAGATTTTTTCAGCGGGCAAATAAGGGGGAAGCTACGATTCGGAGCCGGCTCGGTTTTCTATGCGCGATAATTCTGTTGAGCGTGGCGGCCATTGGATGCACGGAAACAAATCCGGAGCATAGAGATACTCTCACAATGGCAAAGGCCAAGACCGAGCCGCCCAGGGGCGCGCCGTTTCGTATACCTGAGGAGAGCGAGATCAAGGATAGTGTCACGCTCGCTTCAGTGCGCCGAGGGCGCGCTCTCCTCAAGTACACGCGTGACAGCCTGCCCGAGCACGTTGGCGCAAATCTGTCGTGCTCGAACTGTCACGTCGCCGATGGAACTCAACGCGACGCAATGCCGCTGGTTGGATCTTACGCGCGCTTTCCCCAATACCGCGGACGCAGCGGAAAGGTCGACGTGATCGAGGATCGCATCAACGACTGCTTTGAGCGCAGCATGAACGGCAAGGCACTTGTGAATTCTGGAAAGGATATGCACGACATCGTTGCGTATCTCGCGTTTTTGTCGAAGGGATTCCCGGTTGGGATCGAGATGCAGGGTCAGGGGTTACCCAGGCTCGAGCCATTGAAAGGAGATACCGCGCGCGGTCGAACGGTTTTCGAATCGACATGCGCCGTTTGTCACGGACCAGATGGACACGGAACCAAAGTCGCTCCGCCTTTGTGGGGTCCAGGATCGTTCAACATTGGCGCGGGAATGGCGCGAGTGAATACCGCTGCCGCTTTCATTCATCACCTCATGCCTCGTGACCGGCCCGGGATTCTCACGCCGCAGCAGGCGTTCGATGTTGCGACGTACATCGCATCAAAACCGCGACCGGATTTTGCTCGAAAGGCTGATGACTGGCCGCGCGGCGGAGCGCCGCCCGACGTTGCGTATCCAACCCGCGCCGCAAAAAAGACGAGCGGACAGTAACACCGCTTATTTTGCGGTATGCATTCAACCGCGGATCTTCCCGAGCTCACCGGTGACGAGCTGCGTCGTTATGGGCGACACCTCGTTCTCAAAGAAGTAGGAATCGAGGGACAGCGCCGGCTCAAGAGCGCGCGAGTCCTGCTCGTGGGCGCGGGCGGACTTGGTTCTCCCGCCGCTCTTTATCTCGCAGCGGCAGGAGTGGGCACGCTCGGACTTGTGGATTTCGATAAGGTCGACATCACCAATCTGCAGCGACAGGTAATCCACGGAACGAAAGACATCGGCAGACCAAAGCTCGACTCAGCAGCGGATAGAATTCGCGATTTGAATCCGAACGTGCGCGTCGAACAGTTCGACACCGCGCTCACATCTGACAATGCACTTGGAATTGCTCGCGACTTCGACGTAATCGTCGATGGCACCGACAACTTTCCCACGCGGTATCTCGTCAACGACACGTGCGTGATTCTGGGAATTCCGAATGCATTCGGCAGCGTTCTCAGATTCGAAGGGCAGGCGTCAGTATTCGCTGCAGACAACGGTCCGTGCTACCGCTGCCTTTTTCGCGAGCCCCCTCCTCCGGGACTGGTTCCGGGCTGCGCTGAGGCTGGAGTTCTTGGCGTACTGCCCGGACTGGTAGGAACCATTCAGGCGACCGAGACGATCAAGCTCATACTCGGCAATGGCACTCCGCTGATTGGGCGACTACTCCTGATCGATGCATTGACCATGCAGTTCAGAACCATCGGAGTAAAAAAGGATCCTGAGTGTCCCGCGTGTGGAACGCGAGAGATAAAGGAGCTGATCGATTACGAAGCTTTCTGCGGAGTAAGCGCGAAGGAACCGGCTGACTGCGTCAGTGACATCTCACCTCGCCAGCTCGCCGAGCGAATTGCTCGCGGCGACGACATTCAGCTGGTCGATGTCAGAGAGAAGTGGGAGTGGGACATCTCGAGACTTCCCGGCGCGAAGCTCATCCCTCTGGGATCTTTAGGAAATCAAGCTTCTTCGCTCGATCGAAATCGCGAGACTGTGCTTTACTGCAAGAGCGGAGTTCGAAGCCTTTACGCCGCAGACGAGCTCGCCGATCTGGGCTTCACGAAGCTCGCGAACCTCAGCGGCGGAATTATCAGGTGGAGCGAAGAAGTCGATCCAACTGTACTTCGGTACTGAAGTCAGTCAGCGCGTGGCGTGTAGTACTCGTGAATGCATCCACTCACGATTGTCGACAACAGCGCTTCCCTCTCCGAAGTCGTCGTGAGATGAGCGATCTCGGGAGAAGTGTAGCAGACTTCCTTCACGAGTATCAGCAGCTGTTCGGCCGTCCACGAATTGTCGTGGGCGACTACGCAAATCGAAGAAATCGCTTTGCGCGCTTCGGGCGAAAGGCCCCGATGCAGTGAGCACGTTGCAAGACCATCCCGCAGACTCTTCAGGATTTCGTCTGAAAGCATGGGGTGCATCGGCGCGGTCGAGAGCTGGAACATAGAAAATCCCTGACACTGACAGGGAATAGTATATGGGCTCCCATATATTTTGCGCAACCAGATGTTTTCGCAACCGCCCCGCTGGTGCCTAGAAGCCTAGAAGCTCCTCCTGCCGCCTGCGAATCGACTCGTAACATTCACAAGCCGCACCCTCGAGGCCTGACCGATCCAGGATCTGGATTCTCCCACGCCGATGGGCAATCAGACCGGCTCGCTCGAGGATTCCCACAGCGACAGTCACTGCTGGACGACGCACGCCAAGCATTTGCGCAAGGAAAGTCTGCGTCAGCTTGAAGTCATCTCGACCAGCGCGATCCTGCGACATCAGAAGCCAGCGAGCGCAGCGCTCTTCAGTTACGTGAATGCGATTGCAAGCGGCCGATTGAGCCGTGACATCAAACGCCAGCACCGCGTACAAAAGAAGTCGGCGTTTGAGCTCTGGCATCTCGTCGAGGGTCGCAACGAATTCTCTTACCTGAGCTCGACGAGCGCGGCCGGGGATCTGGCAGACAGAACGTAAGAAAGCGGTCCGCGCTCCTGAGATCATGGGAAATGCGCTCATCCCGTCTCTGCCGATGGTGAGCGCTTCCACTCCACCGCCGTTCACTTTGGTGACGAGCGAGATCACGCAGCTATCAGGGAAGTACACCCAGTCGAAAGGCTCCCCCGCAGGAGTTATCTCCTGCATTGCGGACAGCTCTACGCTCGTAAGAAGAAGCTCGAGGCGCGCGTTCTCGTCCTCAGGCAGATCACGAAGAAGTCGATTGCCTTCAGTAGATGCGACGTCGTCGACGTCCCATGCGGTACCGGTCTCTTCGTATATTGCCGCTGCCGGCTGAGCCACTGAACCGTACCTCCGCCTCGATTCCGAATGCGTCGAAAGCAACAGCCATACCAAACTTTTGTCTCGGCGCTTTTTGCCGTGACCATTCTTGCAGGAACGCTTCCCGCACAAGAGGCAGATTCCGCTTCCAGACAGTCTTCGGACGAGCTCGGGTTCCTGCCGACCATCGTTTTTCGCCCGCTGATTGCCGATCCTCATGAGCCCAAACTCGGCGGTTCGGCCCACGCCGGAGAATTTCACCAGCGCGGGCTCGAGGCAGTGGCCAGCATCGGGTCGACTTTCGGACTTTTTGGCTTCAGCGCACGCGGTGGCAGATCGCTCCTGCAGATCGGCGGATCAGGCGGCGTCACAGCTCGTTTTGATCTGCACGCTCACGGCAACCTCGTGAGTGAAGACTACGAGATCGCGCTGCCAGTCTATTTCACATCGGGACGTTTCGGATCGCGTGTGCGAATGCTGCACCGAAGCGCGCACATCGGCGATGAATATCAGGTCGTGCATCCGGATTTTGTTCGATTCGACTTGTCATACGAATCGATCGAAGCAATTCTCGCTGAAGCGTTTGGATCGAGCCGATTGTACCTCGGCGGTGATTATCAGATTCACAATAGAACTGCTCCGATCGAACCTGGAACTCTAAAAGCAGGCGCCGATTTTCTGTCGCGATCGCAGTTTGGATCACGCTCGCTGCGCGGTCGATGGGTTGCGGGAGTTGATTTCACAGCAGCGCGCGATCTCGCATGGAGAGTGGCAAAGAGTGGAGTTGCAGGTATCGAGGTATCGCGTGCAGGCAGACAATTCCCTTCTCTTCGAATTGTCGCCGAGCTTTTTTCGGGACCCACTGCTGCGGGACAATTCTACGGACGTTCCGAGCGATACATCGGCTTGGCTGGATACATCACTCGATGAATGCTGAATACCGAATGCTGACACGGGTTGAACAACATGTTCCGCATCAATAACTTGCGTGACCTCCCGGAGAGATGGCCGAGAGGCTGAAGGCACCGGTTTGCTAAACCGGCATACGTGGAAACGCGTATCGAGGGTTCGAATCCCTCTCTCTCCGTTCACGCGGGTCCGCTGAATTGGCGGACCCGTTTT